>JBDTQR010000209.1:0-7576 GCA_039932095.1 bacterium
AGCCTACCTTCCTTCACCCAAGCGAACTAATGCCTGCGACCCTCCACGCCCTCGAACTCACCCTCTGGTCACGCGAAACCCGCTTCGACCGCGCGCTGATGGACGCAACCTTCGCCCCCGACTTCCACGAATTCGGCCGCTCCGGCCGCCGCTACAGCCGCGACCAGATGCTGTTTGACGCCTCCGACGCGCAGGACATCGACGCAACCCTGCACGATTTCACCGAACACCCCCTGTCCGACACAATCACCCTCTGCACCTATGTCTCCGAGGTGCGCACCCCTGACGGCCCCGAACGCGCCAACCGCGCCTCGATCTGGGACTGCGCCTCAGGCCGCTGGCAACTCCGTTTCCACCAAGGCACCGCAATCCCGTAGGTCGGGCGATAGCCCGACTCACCCCCAGCACAAACCCCCTAAAATCCCGTCACCAAATCTCAACGCTTCCCTGCAATCCGGTCAATTTTCCAACCGTCCAGACGTGGACACTACCCCCAGTCCCCCAGCAACACATTCCGCGTCACCCGCTCCACCGTCGGCTCCCGTTCGATCAACCCGTTCACCCATTCACAAGACCCGGCGTTGAACACGCGCCCCTTGCCGCGCCGATACTCCGCCATGCAGCCGTTCCCCCGGCTCGCCCGCCCCATCGTCTCCGCGTTCACCGCGCCATAAATCACCCGCGCCGTATCCTCGGCATCCAGATGCCCGATGAACAGATCCCGATCGGCAGGCGAGGTGTGGTGTGACAAAGTCGTGGCCGGCGACAGCCCGACAATTTCCAGCCCGCCCCGCAACGCCCCATCCTCGGCAAACGGCAACCCGTGCCGCATCCCGTAATCCACCCCGTCCACCTCATAGCCAAAGATCTTCGCCGAAACTCCCAACACATCGCCATAGCCCAGCCCGGTGTCGCGCAACGACCAATGCCCCGGCCGATAGATTGCAAACCCGCCCGAGCCATGCGCCGCACAGCGGCTCCACCCGGCATAGACCCCCATCGCCCCGGTCAACCCCATCGTCGCCACCGCCGGCCGCCCCACCTCCGGCGCATCCCAATAGGTCGTCCGCCGTGCCCCCTTCACAGGGTCCGCCCCGACCTTCCAACAGGTCTGCGTCGTCAAATCCGCACTCAACCGCGTCTGCCAATAGAAATTCCCGGCAAACCGCGCCACCTTGCCCCCGGCGTCGACCCAATCCTCCAGATGGTCGCGCATCTCCCACGTCCAGTATTCATCATGGCCAACGATCAAGACCCGGTCATATCCGTCAGGCACCCCATGCGCGTGCAGATCATGCTGGGTCATATAGTCCAGCCCGATCCCCTGCGTCTCACACCACAGCGCAAAAGGCCGCTCGAACGCCGCCCAACCTGACGAAGCGTATTTCTTCGAAATCCCCCGCGCCCGGGCAAACTCCATATGCGGATAGCGAGGCCGGGACAGCAGCGGTGAGGCATGCGGAATCCGCGGAGCACCGCCTGGCCAGCGCACAAACCCCTTGGCCCACGGCCGCAGCATGGACACATCATGCGCCGCATCAGTCTGCCTCGGCCCGATCATCCCCTGATAATGGTTCGACCCGCCCCAGTCATTATAGGCGCACCAAGTACCAGTTGCCAAAATCATCAACATGCGATGCTGGCGCCGCCTGATTACGAATATATGTTCACTTAAATGCCCCGGAACCATCAAGGATACCGTGTAAACCCCTGAAACCCAGTCTTCCGGCACCCGAAACCGCAACACTTCCGGCCAGCTGCAGCCCATTACAGAACAATCATTCGGCGTAGTTGCAAATTGCATCGCAACGTCGCGTGACAGCACAACTGCCGGCTCCAAACCATCGCGCGCAATCACCAGACGGGCCGTAGTGGCGCTGCTCATGCCATGCAGCACAACCTCGTCGCCCACCGCATATGACAGCGCCGAACTATAGCCCCAGACTTGTGCCCGAGTCGGGTCGGCCGAGGCCATCTCGTAATAATGCCCGGTGACCGGATCGCCATCATCATAGGGGCCGGAAATAAGGAAGCTCATGCGTCGTCGCCAAAAGCGCGCGCCAAGAACCCCGCTGTCCGCTCCAGATAGGCCGCGACATTGCTGCGCCGGAACACGCCGTGGCCCTCATCGCCAAACAGCAGCACCTCATGCGCGATGCCCGCCGCCGTCAATTCGCGCACCGCAACATGGGTGTTCTCCGGTCCGACATTGCTGTCAGCCAGACCATGCACGATCATCACCTGGCCCCGGATGTCCGCAATGAAATTCCCCGGACTGGCATTGGCATATTTCTCCGGCAACTCCTCTGGTGTGCCCCCCATCATTTCACGCGAATATTCCCGACCATGCGGCATTTCGGTCGCGTGATAGTCGATGTCGAGCCGGTACATCCCGCACATCGGGATTGCGGCGTTGACCAGATCGGCATGGCGTGTGATGGCAAACCAGCTGGAGAACCCACCATAGGAATTGCCGGCCACAGCTATTTTCCCTTTTGTAGCATAGCCTTGAGCGAGACAGGCCTCGATCCCCTCCCGGATGTCGGCCTGCTCGCGCCCACCCCAGCCGTCCTCCTTGACCGCCTCGCGCCAATCGTGGCCGAACCCGGTGGAGCCGCGATAATTGGCGTCAAGCACGGTATAGCCCAGTTGCACCCAGAAGCCGATCTTGGGATTGACCCAGTCCTCGGAATGCCAGGTCGGCCCGCCATGGACATAGGCGATAAAGCCTTTGGACGGAAACTCAGGGCGGTAGAGCCAGCCCTGACAAGCCTTGCCATCGGCCGAAGCCCAGCGAAAATCCAGCGGCGAACTATAAGTCCGCGCCGACCTGTCCCAAGTCGTCAGCTTCGTGCAAGTCCCGTCCACCTGCAGCCAGACCAGATCATGTGGTGCGCCCGCGTCATAGGCCTCGGCAATCCAGCCGCCCGTTGCCACAGCGGCGCGTGGCAGCAATGAGCGGCGGCCGGACAGGTTCGGCAACGCGGTCAGCGCCCCGCCATCGGACAGCAGCGCAAAGCTGCGCGACTGATCATGCGCCTCACAGACAAAGCAATCCTGCCCTGAAACCACCTCAAACGGCAGCAGGTCCGGCTCGCCGCCCAACCATTGCACCACTCCGGTCGACAGGGTCAACACCGCGACCATATCCCGCCCATCCTTGTCGGTCACAACGGCCAGCCGGTCATCGTCGATCCAGTCGCCATGAGTGTTGTTCTGCGGCCCCAGGTCCAGAACCACACGCAAATCGCCGCCGTCCAGCCCCATGACCCAGATCTGGGTTCCTCCTGGCGAACGTTCGTTCACATTTAGTAGAATCCGCCTGCCATCCGGCGAAATACTCGGCGCCCGGTCAAAGAAATTCCGCGTCCTCAGCAGGCAGCGCCGTTCTCCCGTGGTCAGATCCTGCCACCAGACAGCCGCGCCGTCGATCACCGTCCCGGTCTCATAGTCAAAATCCGCGACAAACACGATCGCCCGCTCGTCCCGCGTCAAACGGCCACCATAGACATAATGGCTGTCCTGCTTCGGCGTTAACAATCGCAGCTTGTCACCGACCCGCCGGTCCAGACTCATCAGGTGATCATGCTCGCAAGAGTGTTTCGACTGCGCCAGAATCAGCAATGATCCGTCATGCGAAACATCGCGGATCAGATGGTGGTCCCCCCCCCAGGTCAGCTGGCGCGGCGGTGACGATCCATCACGCGGCACGCCATAGACTTCATCCACTTCATTCAGACCCGAGGCACAGAAGAATGCCCAGCGACCATCGCCCGAGGCGTGGATATTGGAAATTTGCGGCAGGGCGGCCCAGTCGCGGGCCAGGGTTTTCACGTCCATTCAGACCTCGACAAAGTGACAGGCGGCCTGTCTGCCGCCAAAATCGCGCAGCTCCGGCCGTTCGCTGCGACACCGATCCTGCACCAAAGGACAGCGCGACGCAAAGACACATCCCGGCGGCGGCGTCAGCGCCGAGGGCAGTTCCCCCGGCAGGCTCTGGCCGATTCGCCCGCGCTCCCGCCGTGGATCAGGCTCTGGCACCGCCGCCATCAAGGCGCGTGAATAGGGGTGCAGCGGCCGGTCGTAGAACGCATCCCGTGGTGCCACCTCAACCACCCGACCCAAACACATCACCATGATTTCATGGGAGATATGGCGCACCACCGCAAGATTATGCGAGATGAACACCAAAGCCAGACCCAGTTGATCCTGCAGATCCATCAGCAGATTGACCACCTGAGCCTGAATAGATACGTCCAGCGCCGACACCGGCTCATCACAAACGATCAGCTTGGGCCGCCCGATGATCGCCCGCGCAATCCCGACCCGCTGCGCCTGCCCGCCTGACAGTTCATGCGGATAGCGCCCCGCAAAATCCTCTGATAGCCCGACCAGCCGTAACGATTCGACCGCCCGCGCCGCCAGTTCGCGCCGGGACAGCCCAGGTTCAAAGGTTGCCAAGGGTCGCGAAACGATCCGGCCCAGTGTCATGCGCGGGTCAAGTGCAGCAACCGGGTCCTGAAAGATGATCTGCATTTCGGACCGCCGGCGCCGCAATACCTCGGCCGCCATCGCCGCCATATCTTCACCCTGCCACAACACCTGACCGCCCGACGGCGCATTCAGCCGCAACAAGGCCCGGCCCAGGGTCGATTTCCCGCACCCGCTTTCGCCGACCACGCCCAAAGTTCGCCCCTCGGCCAAAGTTAACGAACAATCGCGCACAATCGGCAGAATCCGCGCCGCGCTGAACAAACCCGCGCCCGCGACACGGTAGCCGGCCTCAAGATGCCTGACGTCCAACAGCATCACGCGGCCCCCCGCAGATGGCACGCCAACCCATCGACCAGTGGCGGCTGCAGATCGCAAGCCGCCACCTTCACCGTGCAGCGCGGTGCAAAGGGGCAGCCCGGCAGCATCGCCCCGCCAGACCTTGGCGTACCCGGAATCGTCCCAAGCCGCGCCGTCAGCGCATCCTCCAGCCGCGGCGTGGCGGCCAGCAGTCCACGGGTATAGGGATGGCGCGGCGCTTCAAACAGCGCCTCGGCCCGGCCCTCCTCCATGATCCGCCCGCCATACAGCACAACCACCCGGTCGCAGAGTCGCGCCACCACGCCCAGATCATGCGTGACCAGCACGATCGCCGTCCCGGTCTCACGTCCCAACTCCGCCATCAGATCCAGCACTTGCGCCTGAATGGTCACGTCCAACGCGGTCGTCGGCTCATCTGCCAACAGCAACGCCGGCTTGACCAGCAGCGCCATCGCGATCATCACCCGCTGGCGCATCCCGCCAGAAAACTCATGCGGATAATGCCGCGCGCGCCCCGCCGCATCGGGGATGCGCACCCGGTCCAACATCGCTACCGCCGCCTTCCACGCCGCCGCTTTTGACAGCCCCTTGTGGACGATCAACCCCTCGGCCAATTGGTCGCCGACCCGCATATAGGGGTTCAGGCTGGTCATCGGGTCCTGAAAGATCATCGACAGCGTGACCCCTCGCACCGTATCCAGCGCCCCCGGCGTCATCGCCAACAGATCCTTGCCCTGAAACGTGGCCTCCCCCGAGGCGACCCCATTCTCCGCCAACAACCCCATCAGCGAAAACAGGATCTGGCTTTTGCCCGACCCGCTTTCGCCGACGATCCCCAACACTTCACCGGGGCTGACATCAAACGACACTCGGTCGACAGCCGTCATCGGCCCCTCCGGCAGGCGGAAGCTGACAGACAGATCACGGACGGATAACAGGTCACCGCTCATTTGGATCAAATGCGTCCCTCAGCCCATCGGCGATAAAGTTCAGACAAAACAGCACCATGGCCAGCAGCACTCCGGGCAGTAGCAACAGTCTAAGGTCGGTGTCCATCGCCGAGGTTCCGGTCTGGATCAGATTGCCCCACGACGCCTGCGGCTCCTTGATGCCAATCCCCAGAAAGCTCAGGAAGCTCTCCGACAAGATCACCTCCGGCACCAGCAAACTGCCATAGACTATCACCACCGACGCACAATTCGGCACGATATGCACCCAGACAATCTGCCACGGCGTCATACCACCGGCCCGCGCAGCCTCGACAAACTCGCGCTTCGAAAGGCTCTGCGCCTGCGCCCGCACGATGACGGCAGGGGTCAGCCACAAGGTGAACACGATGGCGGCAAACAGGGCGACGTTGCCGCCGCCGAACAACAGGCTCAGCAAGATCACCAGAATGACATAGGGAAAGCCATACAGCACCTCGACCAGCCGCATCATCAACCGGTCCGCCCTCCCCCCGGCATAGCCCGCCACCGCGCCATACACGACGCCGATCACGCCCGCCGTCAGCGCGCCCAGAAAGCCGATGGTCAGCGACACCCGACCGCCCTCCAGCACCCTGACCAGCAGATCGCGGCCAAAGTCATCGGTGCCGAACAGATGCGCCGACGCGAAATCCACCGGGGCACCGATGTAGTCGAAATCCGCATCCTCGCCGGTGAAGGGAAAGCCGAACGGCCCCAGAAAACAGCCCAGCGTGATGACCAGCAGCACCGCCACCGACACCATCGCCAGCCGGTTCTTGGCGAACCGCCGGACCTGCAATTGAAAGGTCGACAGATGCCTAGCCATGTCCACGCACCTTGGGGTCCAGCCAGCCGCGCAGCAGATCGGTCAGAATGTTGAACACAATCAACAGCCCGCCGTACAAAAGCGTGATCCCCATCACCAGCGGATAGTCCCGGTTCAGCGCGGCATCGACGAAATGCCGCCCGATCCCCGGCACCGCAAACACCGTCTCGATCAGGATCGACCCGGTGATGATCGCCGCCGTCGCCGGCCCCAGATAGGCCACCACCGGCAACAGCGCGCCCTTCAATGTGTGGCGCACCAGGGTCCGCCGCGCGCCGATCCCCTTGGCTCGCGCCGTGCGGACATAATTCTCCCGCATCACCTCGATCATCGAGCCGCGGGTCAGCCGGGAGATATAGGCGATGTTCGGCAGGCTCAGCACCAGCACCGGCAACACCAGCGCCAGCCAGCCATCGCCCGCCCCGCCCACCGGCAACCAGTTCAGCTTCAACGCGAACAGCACCTGCGCCAGCGGCCCGATCACAAAGATCGGCACCGCAATCCCGATGACCCCCACCGTGCCCGCGATGTAATCCGTCGGCCGGTTGCGTCTGAGCGCCCCGGCTATCCCCAGCGCAATCCCGACCAGGGTCGCCACCACCACGGCCCAGAACCCGATGGTCAGCGAATAGGGCAGCCCCGACGCAATCAGATCGCCCACCGAATAATCGCGAAACCGCAAGGACGGCCCGAAATCCAGATGCAACAGCCCCCAGACATAGCGGCCAAATTGCATCCACACCGGCTCGTCAAGGTGAAAGGACGCCTTGATATGCTCCAGAACATCCGGTGAGATCTTGCGGCTGCGCGAAAATGGCCCGCCCGGTGCCAGTCGCATCACGAAAAACGTCAGGGTCACCAACGCCCCCAGCGTCAATGCCCCTTCCCACAACCGCTTGCCGATAAACCTCAGCACCTTGCCCCTTACAAATTGGCGCAAATATCCCGGGGGAGCCCGCTTGCGGGCGGG
>JBDTQR010000210.1:0-7553 GCA_039932095.1 bacterium
TCTGACCAACCGCGCGGCCTGATGGCAGAACTGCGCGGCGGCTGGGAAGAGGTTCACCGCAAGCCCGTGGTTCGCAACGTCCTGCTGCTGCTGACCCTCGGTTACTTTGCGATGTTCTTTTACGACACGCTGTTCGCGCCGCTGATGCGGGATCTGGGCCAGTCGGCGACCGCGCTGGGACTGGCAATTGGCGCAGTCGGCGCGGGCGGTGTGATCGGGGCGGTGGTGCTTGGGCGGCGAACCTCTCTCAGCCACCCGTTCGTGTGGATTGCCGGGGGTGCCGCCCTGTCTGCCGGGATGGTCGCAATGCTTGGACTGTCGGCCCTGCTCGGGATATTTCCTGATTTCGGCCTGATTTTCGTGCTGTTCGGGGTGGTGGGGTTTGCGACGTCCTGCACCTTCATCCCGACCCGCAGCCTCCTGCAGATCCATGTCGCACCCGACCGCATGGGCCGGGTCACCGCGCTGTCAGAGGCGGCCAACGCCCTCGCCATTCTGACCGCCCCGTTCCTCGGCGCGACGCTGGCGACCCATTGGGGGCCCGGTGCCGCCTTTGTGGCAGGGGCCGGAGTGCTGCTGATAACCAGCGCCGCCGCCCTCGCCGCCGCACGGGTCTGACCCCGCCCCGCCTGACCTCAGATGGGCCGGGCAGCGATTGAACGGGGTGATAGTGGTGCAAGTACCCACGAAGCGAAGCGCTGCACGGGCCACAGGGCACAGTACGCTTGATTCCGGGCGAAAGGGATGTGGTCAGGTCCGTCAGGACTTCAACCTGCCATCTCGACCATCATCTCAGCACGCAATGAACCGCACCCCGTCCGGCCCAAGCGCATAAAACCCGTCCTGCGGCGTCTGCCCTGCCAACATCGCGGCCTCACTCAGCCCGGCGAACCGGCCCCGGATCACCCGGCTGACCACACCATGAGCGACCACCACCTGAACCGGGGCGGGATCGGCCATGATCTCGGCCATTGCCGCAGCCAAACGCGCGGCAAAGCCTGCGAATGTCTCACCACCCGGGCCGTGGAAGTACCACTGGCCCCGGCTCAGCCCATCACGTGCGCCAGGATATTCCGCCTCGATCTCCACATCATCCAGCCCGTCCCACGCGCCCATGCTGACCTCCATCAGCCGGGGATCCGTCACCACCGGCGCCGGGCCCAGCTGCTCCATGATCAGAGCCAGTGTCTGCTGCGCCCGGCCGAGCGGGCTGGCCCAGACCTTGAAAACCGGCCCAACCAGCCCGGCCAGCCGGTGCCCCATCGCCACCGCCTGCGCCTGTCCCAACGCAGTCAACGGGCTGTCGACTTGCCCCTGATAGCGATGCGCCGCGTTGAATGTGGTCTGGCCGTGACGGCACAGATAAATCATTCCGCCTCCCCATTCTGGCCGTGCAAATCCGGCCGCAACGGCGCTAAGGTCGCACATCAGCCAAGCGGAGGAAATATGGGCAACGAAATCAGCATTCTGGGACTTTATGGCCTGGTCGTCATCGTCACCATCTTCATTCAGGCCACTGCCGCCGCGGCGCAGGTCGGCGCGATGGTCTTGCTGAAGCCGCGCGACAATCTGCAGCTGACCGGCGTTGCTGCCCGGCTTGACCGTGCCCAGTTGAACTCCATCGTCGCGCTGGCGATGTTTGCCCCGGCGATCATGATCCTGAACCAGATGGGGATGGAGACCCCGGCCACCCTGTTCTGTGCCCAGGCCTTCCTGATCGCCCGCGTGCTTTATGTACCGCTTTATGCGTTTGGCATCGCAGGGTTGCGAACGCTGGCCTGGACCGTCGGCATCCTTGCCACGGCCTGGCTGTACCTGATCGGGCTTGGCTGGGTCTGATCCTTGTTGAGCCCGGAACTGACCGCCCTTGCCGGTGCTGGCCTGTTGCAGGCAGCCCTTTACGTGCTGTTCGCCGTGCCGGCCAATCTGGAGCTGGGCCCGGCCTATACCTCCAGCCCGCGCGACCTGCCCCCCACGCGCCGGATGTCGGTCAGAACCGCGCGCATGCAGCGCGCCCTGGCCAATGGGTTCGAGGCGCTGACCTACTTCACCGTTGCTGTCGTGGTGGTCACGCTCGGCGGCGCTGCCAGCCCCTTCACCCACGCCTGCGCCGTGGTCTTCCTGACCGCCCGCGCCCTTTATATCCCGGCCTATTTGTTCGGCTGGTCGCCGTGGCGCTCGGCGATCTGGGCGACCGGGTTTTTCGCGTCCGTGCTGATGATCCTGGCCGCCATGTTCTGAATCCTGTCGGGATTGCGCCCGGCGGGGTTAGACATTGGCTGCGGCAGGGGGTACAGAATCCCTGACTTTTGGGCGCGGCCCGCTGCCAAGACAGGAGACTTCCATGGCTAGTTTTGACGCAATCATCATCGGCGGCGGCCCCGGCGGCTATGTCTGCGCCATCCATGCCGCGCAGCTGGGCCTGAAGGTCGCCTGCGTCGAAGGCCGGGATACCTTGGGAGGCACTTGTCTGAACATCGGCTGCATCCCGTCGAAAGCGCTGCTGCACGCCAGCCATTCGCTGCATGAGGTGCATCAGAATTTCGAGAAGATGGGTCTGATGGGCGGCGCGCCCAAGGTCGATTGGGCCAGGATGCAGGCTTACAAGGCCGATACCGTGGGCCAGAACACCAAGGGGATCGAGTTTCTGTTCAAGAAGAACAAGGTCACCTGGATCAAGGGTTGGGCCTCGATCCCCGCCCCCGGTCAGGTCAAGGTCGGCGATGAGGTGCATGAGGCCAAGGCGATCGTCATCGCCACCGGTTCGGAACCCTCGGCGCTGCCCGGCGTGACAGTGGACGAAAAGATCGTTGTCACCTCGACCGGTGCCCTGGCACTTCCGGCCATTCCCAAAACCATGGTGGTGATTGGCGCTGGGGTGATCGGGCTGGAGATGGGTTCGGTCTATGCCCGACTTGGCACCGAAGTCACTGTGGTTGAATATCTCGACGCCATCACCCCGGGCATGGACGCCGAGGTTGCCAAGGCGTTTGAGAAGATCCTGAAAAAGCAGGGATTGAAATTCGTGCTGGGGGCAGCGGTTCAGTCGGTCGCCAATGACGGCGGGTCGGCCAGAGTGACCTACAAACTGCGCAAGACCGCGGCCGAGGCCACGCTGGACGCCGATGTCGTGCTGGTCGCCACCGGGCGCAAGCCCTTTGTCGATGGGTTGGGCCTGACCGAACTGGGGCTGGAGATGCTGCCGCGCGGCCAGATCAAGACCGACCACTTTGCCACTTCGGTGCCCGGCATCTATGCTATCGGCGACGCGATCCCCGGACCGATGCTGGCCCACAAGGCCGAGGACGAAGGCATGGCACTGGCCGAGATTCTGGCGGGCAAGGCGGGCCACGTGAATTATGACGTAATCCCCGGGGTGATCTACACCATGCCCGAAGTGTCGTCGGTCGGCGCCACGGAGGATCAGCTGAAGGAACAGGGCCGCGCCTACAAGGTTGGCAAGTTTCCCTTCATGGGCAATGCCCGGGCCAAGGCGGTGTTTCAGGCAGAAGGCTTCGTGAAACTGCTGGCCGATGCCAAGACCGACCGCATCCTCGGCTGCCACATCATCGGCCCCGGTGCGGGGGATCTGATCCATGAGGTTTGCGTCGCGATGGAGTTCGGCGCGTCGGCCCAGGATCTGGCGATAACCTGCCACGCCCACCCGACCTATTCCGAAGCCGTGCGCGAGGCGGCACTGGCCTGCGGGTTGGGGGCAATCCACGCCTGACCATGGCGGTGGTCCGGGCGTGGGCCTCGCAAGCGCCCGACCCGCGCGGCCCGGCGCTCTTGCGCCCTTGATTGCGAGCGAAAAAGCGGGCGGGGAGGGTTTCGGCAGGAACCTTATCGCTCTACCGCCGGACCGGATTCTTGGCGCGCCATTCCAGATATTCGGCCTGCGCATCGGCATGCAGCGGATAATAGCGTTGCAGCAGGGCGCCCTCGGCAAGTTTCATCCGTGAGAAATCCTCCCAATCATGGTGGGCCGAGGCGTTGGTGATGACCTGATCGGCCAGGGCCACTGGCACGCAGACCGCACCATCATCATCCGCCACGATGATGTCGCCCGGCATCACAGTGACGCCGCCACAGGCGATCGGCGTGTTGACGGCAAACGGCATCAGCCCGGTCTGGGTGTGGAAATTCGGCGTGACACCGCGAAGCCACATGGCAAGATCGAGGTCCCTGGCGTTGGGATAGTCACGGATGCAGCCGTCAATCACCAGTCCTGCGCCGCCGCGTCCCTTGAAGTAGGTCAGCATCATCTCGCCGAAAATGCCCGCCGTCATGTCGGCCCGCGCATCGACCACCACGAAATCGCCGGGTTGCACATGGTAGAGCACATGGCGGTGCAACTGCTTTTCGGGGTCGGCGTATTCGCCGTCGCCGTACATATCCTCACGCTTGGGCATGAATTGCAAGGTAAGTGCCGGGCCAGCGGCGACCTTGCCGGCGTTCCAGCTGACCGGGCCGGTGATATGGCAGTTGCGCAGGCCCATATGCGCCAGTGTCGAGGAACAGGTCGCGGCACCGACGGCTTTCAGGCGGGCGACAAGCGCAGGCTCAGGGCGGGCGATGCCGGGGGTTTGGGTCATGGGGGCTCCATCAGGTTGGGTCAACGCAGCAGCGATTGGCCGCCGTCGACGTAAAGGCGGGTGCCGGTGATGTGGCGTGCGTCGTCGGACAACAGCAGACAGACGGCGTCGGCGATGGCTTCGGGGCTGGCAATGGTGTGGCCGGTCAGGGGAATATCGCCGTCGGGGAAATCGGCGCGGACACGGACGCTGTCGATGTTCCGTTTCCAGGTGTTCTGGCTGATGCTGGTCCGGGTCGAGCCGGGGCACACCGTGTTCACCCGGATCGCGTGGCGGCCAAGCTCCACGGCCAGCATGTCGCCGATTGCCGCCTGCCCGGCCTTGGCGGCCGAATAGGCGGTGGCCCCGGCTGTCGTGAAGGTGCGGGTGCCATTGATCGAGGCCACGATGACGATGGCGCCACCTTTGGCCGCCTTCAGATGCGGCACGCCGAAATGCAGGGTGAGATACGTGCCGCGCAGGTTGACCCTGACGGTCAGATCCCATTCCTCGGGTGTTATCTCGTCAATCGGGGCCCAGGTGCCGTTGATCCCGGCATTGGCGACGATCATGTCGAGCCGCCCGGTCTGCGTCGTCAGTTGGGTGATGGCCAGATGCATCGAGGTCTCGTCCGCCACGTCGGCTATCACCGGCAGAGCCGTGCCTCCGGCTGCAGCAATCTCGGCACAGATGGCGGCCACGCGGTCGGGTTTCAGGTCCAGAACCGCGACCGTCGCCCCATTGCGGGCCAATCGCCGCGCCGTGGCTGCGCCGATCCCGGACCCGGCCCCGGTTACCAATGCGACTTTGCCTGCGAATTCCACTTGTGACCTACCAGTTCGTATAGCTGCCATCGCGGCGGCGCAGATGGGGCGCCTCCCAGAACTTGAAGCTTTGTTCCCGGATCAGGGCCTCGTTGACCTCGACCCCCAATCCGGGGGCGGGATTGACCTTGTAGCAGGCCCCTTCAAGCCGGGGTTGCACCGGGAAGAAGTCAGAGTTGTCAAAGCCGAGATGCGCCTCGGTCGCGCGGGTCTCCAGCCAGCTGAAATTCGCCACGGCGGCCGAGAAATGCACCGTGGCGGCGGTACAGACCGGGCCAAGCGGGTTGTGCGGCATCATGTCGACGTAATGCGCCTCCGACCAGCCGGCAACTTTCATCGCCTCGGTCAGGCCACCGACGTTGCAGATGTCGATGCGGTTGAACTGGTGGATGTCGCGTTCGATATAGGGCAAGAACTGCCATTTCGAGGCGAATTCCTCACCAATGGCAAAGGGAATGTCCGTCATCCGGCGCAGGCTTTCATAGGCCTCGGGGCATTCGTCGCGGATCGGCTCTTCGAGGAAATCGAGGGTGCCCGGCGGCAGTTTCTGGCAGAAGCTGGCGGCCTCGGCCACGGACAAGCGGTGATGATAGTCGACGCCCAGCGTCACCTCATGGCCCAGCGCCGCGCGGGCCGCGATCAAGAGAGGTACGGTCAGGGCGATGCTGTGGCGGGGTTCGTAGATGTCGTCGCTGGACTGACCGAACGGGAACAGGCGGATCGCGTCCCAGCCTGCGGCTTTCAGAGCGCGGCCCGAGGCGAGGATTTCGTCGGTCGTCTCTCCGGTCACGGTGGCAAAGGTCGGGATACGGTCGCGTTGCTTGCCGCCGAGCAGATCATAGACCGGGACGCCAAGCGCCTTGCCCTTGATATCGTGGAACGCGATGTCGAGCGCCGAGATGGCGGCGGTCAGCACGCGGCCGCCCTCAAAATACTGGCTGCGGTACATTTCCTGCCACAGCCCGCCGATCCGCAGCGGATCGCGGCCGATCAGGAACCGGGCGTAATGCTCCACCGCCCCGGCGACCGCCTTTTCACGGCCCGACAGACCGCTTTCGCCCCAACCGAAGACGCCCTCGTCCGTCTCGACCTTGACCAGCATCTGGTTGCGGGTGCCGACCCAGACCGGATAGGGTTTTACCGCTGTGATTTTCATGGCCTAACTCCAGGTCCGGTCCCACGACCGTTCATCGTCCCAGTGGTTCGTCGGTTGCCAGATGTCGGTGACGCCCGGTTGCAGGTGTTGCATCAGCAGGTCGTCGTTCAGATCGTCGATGCCAAGACCGGGCTTGTCGGTGATGGTGATGAAGCCGTCCTTGACGATCGGTCCCGGCAGGCCGATCTGGATGTCGTTCCACCACGGCACGTCGACCGAGTGATATTCCAGCGCCAGGAAGTTTTCGGTGGCCACGGCGACATGGGCTGCGGCCATCGCGGCGATCGGGCTTTCGGCCATATGGATCGCCATCGCAACCCCGTGATCCTGCGCCATGTCGCCGATCTTCTTGGTTTCCAGTATCCCACCGGTGGTCAGCAGGTCGGGGTGGATGACCGAAATCCCCGCTTTCAGCAGCGGCTCGAAGCCTTCCTTCAGGTAAATGTCCTCACCGGTACAGATCGGCACCGTGGTCGCTTGCTGCAACTGGCGGTATTGGTCGGTGTGTTGCCACGGGATCACGTCTTCCAGCCAGGCCGGGGTGTATTTCTCGATCCGCCGGGCCAGCCTTATGCCATCTTGCAATGAGATATGGCCAAGATGGTCCAGCGCCAGCGGGATTTCCGGGCCGATTTCGGCGCGGACCTCGGCGATGTATTGCTCCATGAGGTCAAGGCCAAGGTCGCTGAAATGCAGGCCGGTAAACGGGTGCATGACGTTTTGCGCGTCATAGATGGCGTTGCGGTGGCGGCGTTCGTCCAGCGTCGTGGGACGCAGGGAGCCCGCATGTTCGCGGAACGGGTCCAGCGCGCCAGCCGGTGCGGTGACCGCGCCGGGGATATGGGCGATCTGCATCAGGCCAAGGTCCATCTTCAGGAAGGTAAAGCCCATATCCATCCGCGCCTTCAGACGCTTGCCCATTTCGGTGCCGCTGGGTCGGTCGGCGTCGGTGTCGCAATAGATCCGCACCTTGTCGCGGAACTTGCCGCCCAGCATCTG
>JBDTQR010000211.1:0-7518 GCA_039932095.1 bacterium
GGCTGACCTTGAAGAGCTGGCAGAACGCGGTCAGCGACGCCCGGGCCGCGCTGGCACACGTCGGCATTGTCAAGCGGCGCATCCGGCATGCCGAGGGTCTCGGAGCCCAGTGGCAGCAACTCTGGCAGGCGGCGCAGTCGTTGAATGACCACAACCTGAACGCTGGCCTTGGCCGTTTCATCCATTTCCTCAGCAACCTCGGCGTCTCGCCGGAAATGGTGAGGCAAGCCCACGCGGACGATTTCCTTGTCGGCCTCGGGGCAGAGGAAATCGCCAAGCGGCCCGAGGTAAGCTGGCGCAATGCCGTGAACGCTTGGAACACTGCTGCAAGCACGATCGCGGCTTGGCCGAAAATCACATTGGTGCTTCCGCAGCGTCAAGACCTGATCCGACTGCCAGATGAGGCGTTGCCGTACTCGTTCTTGAGTGATTTGGCAGTTCTTATGGACCGGCTCTCTGTAGTGGACCCTTTTGCTGAAGATGGCCCGTTGCGGCCGATGGCAGCTGCCACAATCAAACAGCGCATTAGCATGCTGAAACGCTTCGTTTCCGAACTCATCCATGCCGGCGTTCCTTCGGCCAACATAGACTCGGTCGCGTCAATTTGCGTCCCTGAGATGGCAGAACGCGGGCTTCGCGCAATGGTGAAGCGTAGGGGTAACGAGTCAGGCGTTGTCATCGACAATATGGCGAGCATCCTGATCGCCTGCGCACGCAGCCTTCGACTCAAAGACGAAGTGATCACCGGCCTTATGAAATTGTCGCGAAAGGTGGCCGTGCCCAACCAGACCGGGATGACAGACAAGAACCGCGAACGGCTACGTGCGCTGCGTGTTGAAGCAACACAACGTCGGCTACTGAACCTTCCCGACGATCTCTGGGGAAACCGCAAACACCTCAGGCCCGATGATGCTGCCCTGGCCCGTGAGGATGCTCTTGCCATTTCGATCCTGCTGGTCTGCCCGCTGCGGATCAAGAATATCTCCAGCATCAGCATCGACCGCCACATCCAGCGTCCTGGCGACGGGCGAGTATTCCTCGTTTTCCCCGCACGTGAAGTCAAGAACGACCACCCGATGGAGTTCGAACTGCCGGTCGACGTCAAGCGAATGTTGGACAAGCATCTTTCCGTCCGCTCGCCCCTTCTCTGCCCCGCTGGAACACCGTGGCTTTTTCCTCGTCGCGACGGCACGGATTCAGTCGATCCCAGCACCTTGTCGACTCGACTGAAACTACGAATCCACCGTGAAACCGGCATCGTGATGAATGCACACCTCTTCCGTCATTTCGCCGCGATGCTCTACCTTGATGCCCATCCCGGGGCCTACGAAGCAGTCCGCCGTATGTTGGGCCACTCTTCGGTCAGCAACACCATCAGCATGTACACCGGGCTCGAAACGCACACGATCTTCGAGGCCTTTGGGGAAATCCTCAGGAAAAAGAAGGGGGGCCGGTGATGGGAAAATCGCTTCCCCTTTCCGACTGGCCCGATTCAGATCGGCAAATGTGGCAAGGAATGACGCAAAAGGGCGGGCCATTCGATCATCGCGGCGCGTTGGCGCACTTGCGCGAAACGTCGCTTCGAATGCTTCGCGAACCTTACGGCCGATGGCTTCAATGGCTAAGCGACAACGCCAATTCTTGCTTGGTTGAGTCGCCGGCGATGCGGGCGACCGTATCGTGCATGAAAGCTTGGGTCGATGCGTCGCCCTCTCTACGCCCGATGAGTCGCCACATGTATTTTGTAGCAACGCTGCGCGTCTTGCGAGCCGCCTTCCCTGATACCGATTGGTCGGCGCATATGCGCTTTGCCAAGCGCCTCGCGCTGATCGCTGGCAATGGTGACGCGTCCCGCAAGCAGGGCAGAATCTTGTCGAGCAAGGTCTTGCTTGAAGCGGGTCTGGGCCACGCGCAGGCCGACGCCAAGATTCCGAACACGCCACTCGCACGGGCCAAGGCCCAACGCGATGGAACCATTCTGGCTCTACTAGCCATGATGCCGATACGCCACCGCTCGATGTCCGGACTCAGGATCGGTCATTCTGTGCTTGTCGAGGGTGCTAGGCTGACCCTCCTTCTGCCGAGGCTACTCACAAAGACCAAGGCTGTTTTTGAGGCCGACGTTCCTGAACCCGCGGCGACCGCCTTGCGTCAATACATTTCTGAAACCAGGCCCTTTCTGATGGCGCGGTCAGGCAGTATCCATGACCATCTCTGGGTCGGAAACCAAGGCAAATCGATGAGCTACTCTTACATCGGCAAAAAAGTCCCGGAAACGACACGACGCTTGACTGCCATATCCATTCCGCAACAATTCTTCCGAGACTCCGCAGCCACCACTATAGCCAGAGAATCCCCAAAGGCTGCGCTTATGATCGCTCCAGTCCTTGGGCACACGACTGCGAGAATGGCGGAAAAGCACTACAACCAGGCTGGCAGCATCGAAGTCGGGCGTGAACTTGCTAGCATAATCAGAAGACTGAAGGAGCGAGGCTGATGCGCGCGGCCATTTACACAAGATACTCGTCCGACCAACAATCTGCGGCTTCGATTCCCGATCAGGTTCGGTTGTGCCGCCGTCTGTGCGTCGAACATGGGTGGACGATCGTCGACGTCCTCGCCGACGAGGCAATGAGCGGGGCGTCACATTTGCGGCCCGACTTTCAGCGCCTGCAGCAGATGGCTATGCGGGGTGAGGTCGGCGTGATTGTGGCCGAGGCTCTGGACCGGCTCAGCCGAGACCAGGAACACATCGCTGGCCTGTACAAGCGCATGAACTATCTTGGTGTCAAGATTTTCACGAAGTCTGAAGGTGAGATCAACGAGCTGCATATCGGGCTCGGAGGCACGATGTCGGCCTTGTTCCTGAAGCAGCTCGCCCAAAAGACCCACCGCGGCCTGGAGGGCCGGGTCAAGGCGGGTAAGTCAGCGGGCGGCCTAAGTTTCGGCTACCTGCTGGATCGTCAGCCGCTCGCCGATGGGACGTTCAGCACGGGTGATCGCGTCATTGACAGTCGGCAAGCGGCCATCGTCCGTCGTATCTTCACGGACTATGACAGCGGCAAGAGCGCTAGGACCATCGCTATCGAATTGAACAAGGAAAGCATTTCGCCGCCGCGCGGGGGTGAAAGCCGCGGCGGGAGGACCTGGTCCTTCTCCACGATTTCCGGCAACTTGAAGCGCGGCACCGGAATCCTGAACAACGAGCTCTATGCCGGCCGTTTGATTTGGAACCGGCAGCGCTTCGTCAAGGACCCGGCAACGGGCAAGCGTCAGGCGCGACCGAACCCGCCCGAGGCCTGGATCGTCGAAGACGTGCAGCAACTGCGCATCGTCGACGATGCCCTCTGGCACCGGGTCAAGCTGCGCCAAGGAGCGATCCGCGATGAAATCCTTTCCGTCAGAGGCAACAACAGCGAAGCCCCCAAAGTCGAAGGTGCGCGCCGGGCGCGATATCTATTCTCCGGCCTTCTCGAATGCGGTTGTTGTGGCTCAGGTTACATCATGATCAGCGACAGCCGTTATGGCTGCTCTGCGGCTCGCAACCGCGGCACCTGCGACAATCGCAAATCCATTGCACGTGTCGACATCGAAGAACGCGTGTTGTCCGGCCTACGGGATCAGTTGATGGCGCCGGACCTCGTGGCCGAGTTCATCGCGGAATTTCAGCGCGAGATACAGAAAGACCGGGCGGAGACCTTTGCGGCGCGCGGCGGCGTCGAGCAACGCTTGGTCAAGGTGCGTAAGGAAATCGATAGCATCATCACGGCAATCACCGACGGCATGTACCATCCCAGCATGAAAGCCAAGATGGATGTCCTGGAGGAGGAACGAACGTCGCTTGAGGCACGCCTGCAGGAATTTCCGGAACCGAAACCTGTGGTGATCCATCCGGGCCTTGCCGACATTTATGCGCGCAAGATCGCCAACCTTGCCAAATCGCTGAACGAACCAGGCACCAGGTCAGAGGCCGCAGAAATTCTGCGCGGATTGATCGAGAAGATCATTCTTGGGCCGGATCCCGTCGCACCAGGCGGACACGTTATCGAGCTTTATGGAGAGCTTGGCGCCATTTTATCGTTGTGCGACAAAGATATAGGACAAAATGCAAAAGCCCACGCGGTTGGCGTGGGCATTAAGCAAGTAACGGTGGTTGCGGGGGCAGGATTTGAACCTGCGGCCTTCAGGTTATGAGCCTGACGAGCTACCGGGCTGCTCCACCCCGCGACACTTACCGGGAGGATATAGTCTGCTGGGAATGGGAACACAACCCTGTCCGATCGAAAAGTGGCCCAGGCTTTATCTTTTATTTTCAGATACTTGCCTTTTCTGCCAGCCAATCGGGAAGAATCCTTTGCAGCCGAAGTTGGAATGAGCGCTGCGCGCGTAAGCGTTCTGGCGGCAGCTTATCAAACTTGGTCAACTCGACGGCATGGCTTTCGCCGGCTCGAAAAGGGGTTGACCGCGTGGAATGGATGCCCAGCTTGCGTGCAATGCACCGGGTAACGTGCAGCGCCAAGGCTGGTTTTAACCCTGCAGCGTCCGCACGCCATAACCTTCGCCACGCGCCTGCATCGCCTGAACGGCCGCAATGCTTGCGGCGGCGGTGGTGAAATAAGGGATCTTGTCGAACAGGGCGACACGGCGGATATCGCGGCTGTCGCTGATCGCCTGAGTGCCCTCGGTAGTGTTCATCACCAGAGCGATGTCGTTGTTCTTCAGGCGGTCCACGATGTTCGGGCGACCTTCGTAAACCTTGCTGACCAAAGTCGATGCCACGCCTTGCAGGGTCAGCCAGGCGGCCGTGCCACGGGTCGCGACCAATTCGAAGCCCATGGCGACCAGACCCCGCGCGGCCTCGGCCAAGGCGTCGGTCTTGTCCATGTCCTTGACCGAGATGAACACCCGGCCGGTGTCTGGCAGGATGGTGCCCGCGCCCATCTGTGCCTTTAGGAACGCCAGGGCAAAGGTCCGGTCCCAGCCCATCACTTCGCCGGTCGAGCGCATTTCCGGTCCCAGAACCGGATCGACGCCGGGGAAGCGGGCAAAGGGCAGCACGGCCTCCTTCACAGAAAACCACGGCGTTTTCGGATCGGCGAGGGTCAGCGGGTCCATAAGCGGCAGTGGGGTGTCGGGGCCGACATCGGAGGCATAGGCGGGCCGCATCGGGAAGTTGGTCAGCGGTTCACCCGCCATCAGCCGGGCCGCGATCGAGGCGATGGCACTGTCGGTCGCCTTGGCCACAAACGGCACGGTGCGGCTGGCACGCGGGTTGACTTCCAGCACGAAGATCACGCCGTCCTTGATGGCAAACTGAACATTCATCAGGCCGACGACATTCAACGCCAACGCCATCTGAACCGTCTGCTTTTTCAACTCCTCGACCGTTTCGGCCGACAGCGAATGCGGCGGCAGGCAACAGGCGCTGTCGCCGGAATGGACGCCGGCTTCCTCGATATGTTCCATGATCCCCGCGACATGGACGTTCCGACCATCGCTCAGCGCATCGACATCCACCTCAATCGCGCCCGACAGATAGCTGTCGAGCAGCACCGGAGAAGACCCCGATACCTGCACCGCCGTGGTGATGTAGCGTTCCAGCTGGGCATCGTCACGAATGATCTCCATCGCCCGACCGCCAAGCACAAACGACGGCCGGATGACGAGCGGATAGCCGACATCCCTGGCAACCTCAAACGCCTCATCCCGCGACCGTGCCGTGCCGTTGTACGGCTGTTTCAGGCCCAGCTTGTGCAGCAGTTGCTGGAACCGTTCACGGTCTTCCGCAAGGTCGATGGCGTCAGGCGTGGTGCCAAGGATCGGGATGCCCTCATTGGCCAAAGCCTGTGCCAGCTTCAGTGGGGTCTGGCCGCCGAACTGGACGATCACGCCGTGCAGCGTGCCATTTTCCTGTTCGACCCGCAGGATTTCAAGGACATGCTCAAGCGTCAGCGGTTCAAAATACAGCCGGTCCGAGGTGTCGTAGTCGGTCGAAACCGTCTCGGGATTGCAGTTGACCATGATGGTCTCATAGCCCGCCGCGGTCAGCGCATAGCAGGCGTGGCAGCAGCAATAGTCGAACTCGATGCCCTGACCGATCCGGTTCGGACCGCCGCCCAAAATCACCACCTTCTTGGCCGCTGAGGGGCGGGCCTCGCATTCCACATCGCCCATCGCCGGCGACTCGTAGGTCGAATACATGTAAGGCGTCTGCGCCTCGAACTCGGCCGCACAGGTGTCGATCCGCTTGAACACGGCAGTCACGCCAAGGTTGCGGCGGGCACGGCGGATCTGCGCTTCCTCCCGCCCGGTCAACTTGGCAAGTCGGGCGTCCGTAAAACCCATCATTTTCAGCTTGCGGATCCCTTCGGCCGTCACCGGCAGACCTTTGGCGCGGATCGCGGCCTCGGCGTCGATGATTTCGCGGATCCGCGACAGAAACCACGGATCGAAGGCGGTGATGGCGGCAATATCGTCATTGCTCAGCCCATGGCGCATCGCCTGAGCAATCACGCGCAGCCGGTCCGGGGTGGCTTCGGACAGGGCCTTGGTGATGGCAGCCCGGTCAGGCGCACCCGGTATGTCAATCTCGTCGAACCCGGTCAGCCCGGTTTCCAACGAGGCCAGCGCCTTTTGTAGCGATTCGTGAATGGTGCGGCCAATCGCCATAGCCTCGCCCACCGATTTCATCGCCGTCGTCAGATTGGGCTGCGAGCCGGGAAATTTCTCGAAGGCAAAGCGGGGTATCTTGGTCACGACATAGTCGATGGAGGGTTCGAAACTGGCCGGGGTGATCTTGGTGATATCGTTGTCCAATTCGTCCAGCGTGTAGCCAACCGCCAGTTTGGCGGCGATCTTGGCGATGGGAAAGCCGGTCGCCTTGGACGCCAAGGCAGACGACCGGCTGACCCGTGGGTTCATCTCGATCACCACCATGCGGCCGTCCGCCGGGTTGATTGCCCATTGCACGTTGGACCCGCCGGTCTCCACCCCGATTTCGCGCAATACGGCAATCGAGCCGTTGCGCATGATCTGATATTCTTTGTCAGTCAGGGTCAGGGCAGGGGCCACGGTGATGCTGTCACCGGTATGCACCCCCATCGGATCGACGTTCTCGATCGAACAGACGATGATCGCATTGTCGGCGGTGTCGCGCACCACCTCCATCTCGAACTCTTTCCAGCCCAGAAGCGACTCGTCCACCAGCACCTGCGCCACCGGAGATGCCTCCAGCCCCGAACGGACGATGGCCTCATAATCATCGCGGTTGTAAGCGACGCCGCCACCCGTGCCGCCGAGGGTGAAGGCCGGGCGGATGATCGCCGGCAGGCCGACATATTCGATGGCGTCAACCGCCTCGCGGACACCCGCCGCGATGTCATACTTGCCAGTCGGCAGTTTGGGTGCGGCAATGATGGTCGCCTTGGGGTTTTCCAGCCCGATCCGGTCCATCGCCTCACGGAACAACTTGCGATCTTCTGCCATTTCGATGGCTTCGCGCTTGGCCCCGATCAGCTC
>JBDTQR010000212.1:0-7510 GCA_039932095.1 bacterium
CTGGTTGATCTTCTTGCGGCCCTGGTCGCCCTCTTTCTTCAGCTGCTCCAGTGCCGGGATCATCGAGGCCAGCAGCTGAATGATGATCGAGGATGAGATGTAGGGCATCACGCCAAGCGCAAAAATCCCCATCCGCTTGATGGCGCCACCGGTGAACATGCTGAGCATGCCGCCCAGACCCGACCCGGCATGGTCCATGAAGTTCCTGAGCGCGGTGCCGTCGATCCCGGGAACCGGGATGAACGTGCCCGCGCGGTAGACCATCAGCAACAGCACGGTGTAAAGAATGCGCTGCCGCAGATCGGTCGCCTTGCCAAGCGCCCCCCAGCTGAGGTTCGCGGCCATTTGTTCGGCGGCTGATGCCATGACGGATGCTCCATGAGCAGGATTGATAACGCCGCCGTCCCGGTTTTCCGGTCGGCGGCGGGGAAAACTTGGGTTGATGTAAGCGGTCCTTGGGCCGCCTACAATCCCTTATGCTGTTTTACGCACCGACTTGCCGTGCGGTTCCAGCACCGGGGCCACCGTCAGGGTACCGCCCGCCGCAGCCACGGCTTCAATCGCCGAAGCAGAAGCGCCGGTCACGCTAAGCTTGACGGCCGACTTGATCTCACCCTTGCCGAGAATACGGATGCCGTCGCGCTTGTGCCCGGTCAGGCCAGCAGCAACCAGCATGTCCTCGGTGATCTCGTTGGCCACATCCAGCTTGCCCAGACCGATGAACTTTTCGATCAGGCCGAGGTTGATGACGGCATAGCGCATCTGGTTGGGCTTGGAGAAGCCACGCTTCGGCAAACGCCGGTACAGCGGCATCTGACCGCCTTCATAGCCGCCGATGGCGACGCCCGAACGCGATTTCTGACCCTTGATACCACGGCCAGCGGTCTTGCCCTTGCCCGAACCCGGACCCCGCGCCACGCGCTTCTGTTTCGGGCTGGACCCCGGATTGTCGTGCAATTCATGCAGTTTCATGTCGCAAACTCCTATGCCGGAACTGCACCCACTGCGACGGCGGGGCAAACGCGGCGATTGTTGATTCTGTGGCGATAGGGGGCCACCGGGGGCGTATAGAGGGGACGCCCCCGACAATCAACCCGGTTCATCCAGCATCACTCACCGAGTAGGTCGGGCGCAAGCCCGATTCCCCCTCAGATCCCGGTCGGCCAGGCAAAGTCCATCCGCAACCCGCTGTAAACCGGGCGACCGTCGGTGGGCTTGGGATAGCCCTTTGTCTCGTCCCAGAACGCGTGATAGCTGGCCTTGGGGAAATGGGCGTCGTCATAGCCCATCACATTCGGCACGGCGACGCGGATGCGGTGCTGTTTGTCGTCCAGCAGCAGCGCGGCGCCGCATTCTGCACAGGTGCACAGTTCCAGCGGGCCGTTGGGGTTATTGGCGTTGAACGGCTGGCGCTTCAATTTTTCGGGATGGTCGACTTTCAGGTCGCCATAGTTGAAGAACGCCACATGGGTGAACTGTTGCCCGGTCACCGATTTGCACACATTGCAATGGCACTCATGATTGTCGATCGGCTCGGCGTTCGAGGTCACATGCACATGCGCGCAACCGCCTTCATATTTTGCAGCCATAATTTCCTCCCCAAAACACCCCAACCTCCCTCGGGGCAGGGGATCATGTTAGCACGGCGCAACCGACTGGGAAGAGTGTTTTCGCATAAGCAAAACGCCCCACCAAGCGGCGGGGCGTCTTTCGCGCAGGTCGGCCGACAGCCTGGCTGTTCAGCCGCGCTCTTCGATGATCTCGACCATGTGACGGACCGCATGGACCATGCCGCGGATCGAGGGGGTATCCTCAAGCTCGCGGGTGCGGCGGATCTTGTTCAGGCCCAGACCTTTCAGGGTCGCGGTCTGTACGGCCGGACGGCGTGCTGCAGATTTGGTCTGCATCACGACGATGGTCTTCTTGGTGGCCGGGGTTGCTTCGGGTTTCTTCGCCACGATCAAGCCTCCACAACTTCAGCTTCGGGCTTGCGGAGGATCTCCGCAACCTTCTTGCCACGCCGTGCCGCAACCTGGCGCGGCGAGGTCTCGGCTTTCAAGCCGTCGATGGTGGCGCGGATCATGTTGTAGGGGTTCGACGTGCCGATCGACTTGGCAACGACGTCCTGCAGACCCAGCATTTCGAACACGGCGCGCATCGGGCCACCGGCGATGATGCCGGTCCCTGCCACGGCCGAGCGCATCACGACCTTGCCGGCGCCGTGGCGGCCTTCCATGTCATGGTGCAGCGTACGGCCATCGCGCAGCGCCACGCGGATCATCTGCCGCTTGGCTTGCTCGGTTGCTTTCCGGATCGCTTCCGGCACTTCCTTGGCCTTGCCCTTGCCGAAGCCGACACGACCACGCTGGTCGCCGACCACAACCAAGGCTGCAAAGCCAAAGCGCTTGCCGCCTTTTACGGTTTTCGACACCCGGTTGATCGCAACCAGACGGTCGGCGAATTCCGGGGTCTCTTCGGGACGGTTGTTGCCACGATTGTCCCGGCGGTTATCACGTTCTGCCATTTTGCTCTCCTCAGAACTTCAAGCCGCCTTCACGGGCAGCGTCGGCCAAGGCCTTGATCTTACCGTGAAAGAGGAAACCGCCGCGATCGAAGTAGCACTCTTCGACACCGGCCTTTTTTGCCCGCTCGGCGATTGCCGAACCAATCTTGGCGGCTGCCTCAACGTTGTTCTTGCCGACCATGCCCAGATCCTTCTCCAGAGAAGAAGCCGAGGCTACGGTCACGCCTTTCACATCATCGATCAGTTGCACCGAGATATTTTTGTTGGAGCGGTGAACCGACAGGCGCAGGCGCCCATGCGATGTCGCTTTAATCTTGTTCCGGACGCGCAGACGGCGCTTGAGGAACAGCTCTCTTTTGCTATTTGCCATTTCTCTCGCCCTTTACTTCTTCTTGCCTTCCTTGCGGAACACGAACTCGCCCTTGTAGCGGATGCCCTTGCCCTTGTAGGGCTCGGGCTTGCGCCACTCGCGGATGTTCGCAGCGACCTGACCAACCAGCTGTTGATCAATGCCTTCCACAACGATTTCGGTCTGCTTCGGAGAGGAAACGGTGACGCCTTCAGGCACCTCGAAGATCACTTCGTGGCTGAAGCCCAGTTGCAGTTGAAGGTCCTTGCCCTTCATCGCAGCCCGGTAACCCACGCCCTGGATTTCCATTTCCTTCTTGAAGCCGGTGGTCACGCCCTCAACGAGGTTGGCGATCATCGACCGCGACATGCCCCATTGTGCCCTCGCACGCTTGGACAAGCCACGCGGGGTCACCTTGACGGCGTCGTTTTCGATGGTCAGCGTCACATCATCGCCAGCGGTGAAGCTGCGGGTGCCTTTCGGCCCCTTCACTTCAACGGTCTGGCCCGAAATGGTGGCGCTGACGCCCTTGGCCATGGGGACTGGTTTCTTGCCGATACGAGACATTATACCCTCCCCTTAGAATACGGTGCAGAGCACTTCGCCGCCAACATTGGCGGTGCGTGCTGCTGCATCGGACATGACGCCTTTCGGCGTCGACACGATGGAAACGCCCAGACCGTTGCGCACGGTCGGGATGTCTTTGACTCCCATGTAAACCCGGCGGCCGGGTTTGGAGACGCGCTTGATTTCGCGGATGACCGGGGTGCCTTCGAAGTATTTCAGGCTGATGGTCAACTCGCCCTGACCGTTGTCGGTCGTGGCGCTTTCGTAGCCGCGGATATAGCCTTCACCCGCCAGCACATCCAGCACCCAGGCCCGCAGCTTCGAAGCCGGGGTCTTGACGGTGGATTTGCCGCGCAGTTGGGCGTTGCGGATACGGGTCAGCATATCGCCGAGAGGATCGTTCATAATCTGTTGCCCCCCTTACCAGCTCGATTTGACCATGCCGGGGATCTGGCCGAACGAGGCGAGATCACGCAGCATGATGCGCGAGAGTTTGAGTTTGCGATAAACTGCATGCGGACGTCCGGTCAGCTGGCAGCGGTTGTGGATACGGGTCGCCGAAGAGTTGCGCGGCATTGCGGCCAGTTTGGTGGTCGCCTTGAAACGCTCTTCAATCGGTTTGGTCTGGTCGTAGATCACCGCCTTCAGTGCCGCGCGCTTGGAAGCATATTGCTTCGTCAGCTTGGCGCGCTTCACTTCGCGGTTCACCATGGATACTTTTGCCATTGTTCAGGTTCCTCGCGATCAGGACGTGAAGGGCATGTTGAATTGCTTCAACAGCGCCTTCGCTTCCGCGTCGGTCTTTGCGGTGGTGCAGATGATGATGTCCATGCCGAGCACTTCATCGACTTTGTCGAATTCGATCTCGGGGAACACGATTTGCTCTTTCAGGCCCATGGCATAGTTGCCACGGCCATCGAAGGACGAACCCTTCACGCCACGGAAGTCGCGGACGCGGGGCAGCGCAATCGTGACCAGACGGTCGAAGAATTCATACATCCGGTCGCCGCGCAGCGTCACCTTGCAGCCCAGCGGCATTTCTTCGCGAACCCGGAAGGAAGCAACCGACTTCTTGGCGTGGGTGATGACGGCCTTTTGACCGGCGATCAGCGTCAGCTCTTCAGCGGCTTTCTTGACCTTCTTGGTGTCCTTGACGGCTTCGCCGACGCCCATGTTGATCACGATCTTGTCCAGACGCGGGATCTGCATGTCGTTCGTGTAGCCGAACTGTTCTTTCAGCGCCGCGCGGAACTGGCTCTGATACAGGGCCTTCAGGCGCGGGGTATAGGTGGCTTGGTCGAGCATCAGATGGCCTCCCCGGTGGTCTTGGCGAAGCGGATCTTCTTGTCGCCGTCCATACGGAAACCGACGCGGGTTGGCTTGCCGGCACTGTCCAGCAACGCAAGGTTGGACAGGTCGATCGGCATCGGCTTGGCCACACGGCCGCCTTGGGTGGTCTGCGATTGCTTGGTGTGGCGGATCGCGATGTTCAGACCTTCGACAATGGCCTGATTGGCTTTCGGCGACACCGACGAAATCTCGCCGTTGCGGCCCTTGTCCTTGCCGGTCAACACGACAACCTTGTCGCCTTTTTTGAGCTTAGCGGCCATCAGAGCACCTCCGGAGCCAGCGAGATGATCTTCATGAAGTTCTTGGCGCGCAGTTCACGGACAACCGGCCCGAAGATCCGCGTGCCGACCGGTTCACCCTGGTTGTTCAGGATGACGGCGGCGTTGCGGTCAAAACGGATGGTGGTGCCGTCTTCGCGACGAACTTCCTTGGCGGTGCGCACGACGACGGCCTTGCGGACGTCGCCCTTCTTCACACGGCCTTTCGGAATGGCTTCCTTGACCGACACCACGATGATGTCGCCCACGGATGCATAGCGGCGGTGCGAACCGCCCAGAACCTTGATGCACTGAACTCGGCGTGCGCCGGAGTTGTCAGCGACATCCAGATTGGTCTGCATCTGGATCATTTAGTCTACTCCCGACCTTTGGGCACTTGTCCCAGGGTTTCGATGGAGCTGTTCAGGGCTTACGCTTGCGCGTCAACAACCACCGTCCAGCGTTTGGATTTCGAGATCGGCGCACATTCCTCGATGCGGACGGTGTCACCGGTCTTGAACTTGTTCTCCGCATCATGAGCGCGGTATTTTTTCGTGCTGCGGACAGTCTTGTGCAGCACCGGATGCTTGAAGCGGCGCTCGACCAGAACCGTGATGGTCTGCTCGTTTTTGTCAGAGGTCACGACGCCCTGAAGAATACGTTTCGGCATGGCGGTCCCCTTACTTCGCGGCTTCGGCGGCTTTTTGGTTCAACACGGTCAGAACGCGCGCAGCGTCCCGACGGACCGTCTTGATCCGGGCGGTGTTTTCCAACTGGTTGGTGGCCGCCTGAAAGCGCAGGTTGAACGCTTCCTTCTTCAGCGCAACCAGCTGATCACGCAGCTGGTCAGGCGTCTTCGATTTCAGTTCACTGGCGAGCATGCGCCTATCCTTTTCTCAATCACCAGACAGCCCCTTGTGAGGTCACTGTTGATCTGGTGGATCAATGTGATACCGGCGAATCCGGGAACCCGGAATCGCTGGATGGGGTCGTATAGGGGAGGAATGGCGTCAGGGCAAGGGGGAAGTTGCCGTGATCAGTGGGAGCAACTAAGCTCAAAGTCGACGGATTCAAATGGGTCTAGCCTGTGGCAAAAGTAACAGTGACTGTCGACCGTAGTGCCAATTTAAAGGAATTGAGGGTTCTCGAAGCTGCCCGACTGATTGAAATACATGTCGTCGCAATAGAGGGCTTTCAAGATACCCGGAATTTGCCCCGCAAGGAACTACCAGGAGCTATCATCAATTCACGATTTGCTGTGATCGGCCGATCGAGCATTGTGCGCTCCGACACGAAGTATGCAGAGATTCAAAGGATCGTCGGGAAACAAAATCACGGCGATTGTATACACTTGGAGCGTCATATCGCCAGCGGGCGCAAATTCTTCATAACTGATGACAACGACTTCCTGTCCTGCCGTGGCGAGCTACATCGCCTGTTCGGGGTTACCATTTTGACCGTCGCTGAGCTTGCCACCCGCTTGGCATCGAAATCACCTTAACGGGATACGGGCCCCTCACCCCAACCGCTCCGCAATCCACATCTTGATCAGCGACTGCCGGGTCACGCCCAGCCGCCCGGCCTCGCGGTAGAGCGCCTCCAGAGACTAACCCGCCACTACGGCCCGGTCCAGTGCTTGCCTCTATGTCAGTATCTGCTACAATCCGCCATACGGAGGTCCACCATGCCCAATGTCCACCTGACCAAACCCATGCAAGACTACGCCAACGACCTTATCGAATCCGGTGACTATGCCAACTTGAGTGAGATCATTCGCGCCGGGATGCGGGAATTGATAGAGAAGGATCGTGCCCGCGCCTTCTTTACGCTCAAGGCGGAACTCGAGGACGCCATCGCCGAAGCTGAGCGCGGCGAGTATGAAGAATTTGACCCAGTCGCCTACGAACCCGACGCCTTTCGTTGATGCGGGCCAAACTTACCCCGACTGCCCGGCGCGATCTGGACGAGGTCCGCAAATACACGGTGGCGCGGTGGGGGCGCCCGCAATGGCTGCGCTACTTCACCGGGCTTTCGGCCGCTTTCGAGCGTATCGCCCGAGAGCCGCGCTGCGGATTGGGGCGCGACGTTCTGCAAACGGGATTGCGGTCGCTGACCGTCGAACAGCACGTCATCTTCTTCCACCCAATTCGACATGCGGGTGGGGCGGTCATCATCGTTCGTATCATCCACCAAAGAAGGAACTTCGCCGCGCTCAGCTTCGCAGGAGACTTGGATAACTAACATGCTCACGCATTATACTACAACAATATCAGGGCTTTACACACATTTTCACGCGTGCAATCAAGCCCACTCATAATTGAAGCTGACCGAAATCCGCTCGTCCTCGGCCATGTTCATCGGCACCTCATGCCGCAACCAGCTTTCCCACAGCAAAACATCGCCCACCGCCGGCTTCACATAGACAAAGCTCTGCAATTCCTGCCCCGCCGTCTTCAACCTGAG
>JBDTQR010000213.1:0-7442 GCA_039932095.1 bacterium
CGTGTTGCGGGTCTGACTTTCAGCGCCCGCCGCTGACCGGCAGGATCGCGCCCGTGACATAGCTGGCACGGTCCGACAGCAACCACACCGCCGCCTCGGCCACTTCGGCTGCGGTGCCAACCCTCCCCATCGGCACAGTTGCCATCAAGCGATTCACCCGGCCATTCTCACCGGCCGATTGATGCATCTCGGTGTCGATCAGCCCCGGCCTTACCGCATTCACCCTGATGCCCTGAGCGGCAACTTCTTTGGCGAGGCCTATGGTCATCGATTCCACTGCCCCCTTGGATGCGGCATAGTCAACGAATTCATTTGGTGCCCCCAGCGGTGCCGCCATGGACGACAGGTTGACGATCGCCCCACCCTGCCCGGCGGCCAACATCCGCCGGACAGCCTCACGCGCTACCAGAAAACTGCCGGTGGTGTTGACGGCGAAGACCCGCTGCCAGCGGTCGAGGTCAATCCGGGCCAAGGGAACCGCTTGGTCAAGGATACCAGCGTTATTGATCAGGCCGCCAACCAGCCCAAAAGCCGCCTCAGCGGCATCGAACAATGCCACGACATCGGCTTCGGCCGCCACATCGCCCTGCAACGCCATGGCTTCACCCCCCGCAGCGCGGATTTCTGCAACCACCGCTTCCGCCGCTGCGGCGGAGTGGTTGTAGTTGACGGCGACACGCCAGCCCTCCGCTGCCGCCAGACGCGCACAGGCAGCGCCAATGCCACGCGATGCCCCGGTCACCACCAGCAAGCGCTTCATGCCAGCACCCTTTCCACCACATCCCGGATCAACCCCGGCAACACGTTGAACCCATAGTCCAACTGCAATCGCTCCAGCGGCGTGTGATAGTCCCGCCCCCATGGCCCGATATTCACTGTTGGCACCTGTGCCAACGCTCCACCGACGGGCCAGCGGATGGCGCTGCCCCATAACGGCGTGTTGGCGGCAACGGCGTGGAGGACGGTTTCATCCGCCTCGCCAAAGAAGCTCATGTCCGAAATTCCGGCGAAATACTCGGTCACCGCGACCGACCCGGCCGCTGACGCCACTTCACGGACCACGGCCTCCAACCGGCGGGCCTCTGCAGAGGCGGAGAGATGGGTCGCGAGATAGGGAACCGACCCGAAGCCCAGCACAACCGCCGGGCCGGGCAGCTCGCTCGCCAGCCAGACCAAGGCCGTGCCACGCCCGCAAATTTCCGGCAATGACAGGCCACTTGCCGCCAAAGTGACGGCCAATCCGGCCAGCTTTGCGTCCACATCGCCCCGCAGCCGCGCGGCCTGCAGCACCGCCTCATAGCGGTAGAACTTGACGACAGGCAGTACCTCACCCCCCGGCAACCGGTGCTGCCGCGCCCGCTCCTTCAGCGCCGCCAGACAACCTTGAACCGCCGCATGGCACAGTCCTTCAAACGCCGCCAGGATGTCGTCGGGGCGACGCCGGTGTAACAGCACATTCCAAGCCGCAAACGCCGTCGCCGGGGTTGTGACGTCGTACCCCAACTTGCCGTCGCGCATCGACAACAGGCTCGGCGGAGTACCGGGCTGTCCGGCACTATCGTCGGTCAGTTCCGCCGCCCATTCCACCCGGGCGCAGATTGCCGCAAGCAAGACTGCGGCATTCAAGCCGTTATAGGGAAAACCGCTATGGGTCGGCACACCGGCCACAAACGCCGTCGGCAGCACCTTGCCGACCGTACCCAGCGCAATCGCCCGGCCTGCGCTGCCGTCTCCCGTATCGGCGATGGCGTCAAGGTTGATGGCCGCCACCAGATCAACTCCACGCCTTGCCGCGATGGTCTTCAGCTCTGCCGCAGCCGCGCGAGCCCCGGCAGAGGTTGCCTCTTCATCCGGAACGGCGAGGAACAACAGATTTCCGATTGCATCTGGATTGGCCGCGAAGTTTTCGGCCACCGCCAGCCCCGCAGCAAGACCGGCCTTCATGTCGAGCAAGCCCCGGCCGGGCAAGAATGCACCGCTGGCCAAATCTTCACGCGCCAACCGCTCACCGGGACCCAAGGCAGAAAGGTCAAGCTTGGCGCGCAACGCGGTGGCAAGGGCTTCCGGTAGGGTGGCGAGCGGCGCCAGAGGACCATAATCGTCGAAAGTCACCGTATCATAATGGCCCGTCAGCAACACCGTCGCGGACCCTGCGGCACGCAACAGCATCGCCACACACTGACGCCCATCTCCAACAGCAACCGGAAAGGTCCAGACCTCCGCCGCCCCGAACCTGTCCGACTTGACCAACTGTTCGGCCAGCCACGGTCCGAAGGCCGCTTCCTCTGCCGTCCCGGTGACGCTTGGCCTGGCCGTGAGCGCCAATGCCCAGGCCCGGGTCCGTGCTGCCAAATCCACTGTCATGTCGACCTTTCGTGGGTGATGCGCCCGCCACAGATTGTCATGGCAACCCCAGGACTGTCGATCGCTGCTGGCGGCACATCTTCGATATTGCCGCCCAGCACCACGATGTCAGCCAGCAATCCCGCCCGCAGCATCCCTGTCCGAGCCTCACTGTGCGAGGCCCATGCCCCGCCCCGTGTATAGGCCGCCAGCGTCTCGGCCAGACCGAGCCGCTCATCGGGCAGGCCCATGGCCCAAGGCGTCCGCGTCACCGCTGCCTTGATCGCCCGCAGCACCGACACGTCCGCCACCGGCCAATCCGACCCGAACGCCAGAGGAACATTCAGACTTCGGCAGCGAAATGCATCGGCCCAGCGTCCGTGCGGAATGCAATCCGTGCTCGGCAGCAACGGCACATCCATGGCACCGGGCACATGCGCCGGTTGCAAAGAGCCGACGATACCAAGTTCGCGCAAACGCGGCAAATCCTCGGGGTGGATCAATTCGATATGCTCGATGCGGTGCCGGCTGTCGCGGGTTCCATTCGCCGAACGGGCCGCAGCATAGCCATCAATCACCGTGCGCACCGCCGCATCGCCAATGGCATGAACCGCGATCTGCAGCCCCCGCCGGTCGGCCTCAACCGCGATTTCGGCAAAGCGTGCGGGGTCGAACAATGCGGCACCACGCTGGCCGGGCCGACCGGGGTAATCCTCCAGCATCCAGGCGGTGCCGCCTTCCATCACACCGTCCATGAACAGCTTCACCAGCCCTGCACGCAAGACGTCGCCCTGCCAGTCGCGCGCCATCGCACTCGCCTTCTCAAGCATGGCAATCGACATCTCGGGCCGGAAATGGAAGGCGACCTGAACCCGCAGCGGCAGCCGCCCGATATCGAGCAACTCTTGCAGCAGGCTCAGCATGTAAAGATTGCCGTCCATGTTGACCACACTCGTGATCCCCTGCGCCGCGAGATGCGCTGCTGCTGACGCCAGCATGGCCAGATCGGCGGCACGTTCGTTGGCAGACGGCTCCAGGTCCGGCTCGCCACCTGTGGTCAGCCCCAGACTTGCCCGAGCTTTGCCCGCCAAAGCAAGTACCGGATTAAAGGCGGCAGGTTCCAGCAAAACGCCGCTCGCCAAACCATCCTCTGCCATCACCACTTTAGCCCCTGCGGGCAACGTTGCACCGCGAAGCACGTTCCCCGCTTTCAAGGCAGCCGTGTTGGCCCAGACAGTATGATGATCAGCGGCCATCATCGCGAAGGGCCGGTCCGGCATGATGGCGTCCAGATCCTGCCGACGGACCTCATGGTCAAGGATTGCGTAGTCTGCACCCTGACCGACCAACAGACCCTTGCCGGGACGGGCCACCGCAAAGGCCCGAACCAGATCGCACAGGCGCTCAAACCCCATGACGCCGCTCAGGGGCAGATCATCCATTTCCGCCCCGCCCAGAAAAAGATGGCAATGGCTGTCGATGAAACCCGGCATCACTGTTGCACCACCGAGGTCAATGACGCGCGTCCCCGGTCCGACCAGGTCATGGTTTTCCGCCGAATTGTCGACCGCCAAAATCACATCCCCTGCTACTGCAATCCGGGCAGCGCGTGGGTTCCGGTCGTCCATTGTCAGAATACGGGCATTGGTCAGGATCAGATCGGCCTTGGCCACCAACAGTCTCCCATGCGCCACTGTCCGCTTCATGACGTGATCGAGCACCCCCTCGGAACGGCGGTGCGGTTCAAGGTGAGACTAAGCTGCGCGGCGCTTAATGATCAAGCGCCGCATCCTTTGGGGCAGGTCTGGATGTGACGTCAGTCTGTCAGGGTGGTTTTCACGCGTGGTGGCCATGACGGGCATCTGCCTCACCTGTTCAAATGCAATGGCGGGTTGCCTTTCGCTGGATAAAACGTGAGGTGTATTCAGCACCACTTTTGCGAGAGTCTTCGATGCACCGCAGCCTTCAACTCGTCGAATCGCTGAACGCTTTGCTGCAAACTTCCGTTGTCGATCGGGCCGCGGCAATTGAACATACCCTCGAATGGATCTGTCACAACATCCAAGCCGACAGCGCCGCCCTGTTTCAAATCAGCAGGACCGGCACTTTTACCAAAACGCATTACTCATTGGCGTCTACCGTCGAACCGTTCGGCCCGCCGGATGAGATAATCTTTCGTGACATCATCGCCCAACTGGCCGAACAGGGACCGATCCTAAGTTGCAAACCCTCCGATTTGCAGTCGGTGTCCCGTGCGATAGCTTACCTGCAGGGTGACTTGAATTGTCTGGCGATTGCACCAATACGGCAAGGCGGGACTGTGACAGGCTTTGTCAGCGTAGGCACGATCATGCCGGGCGCAGAGATTTCCGATGACCAGCTTAAACTGTTGACAGAGATGGCCAATTTGATTGGGTCAGTTCTTGCCGTACACGCCACTCAGCAGATGACCATCGAGGCGTCCAGTCGGCTGGAGGCCACACTTGCAGCCCTTCCGAACCTGTTGTTCGAAATTGATGCCGATGGTCGCTACACCGGGTTCACCGCCGGGCCAGACCATTTGATGGTCGCCAAGGCGACAGTTTTGGCCGGAAAATCCCTGGACTCCATTCTGCCGCCGGATGTGGCCGCCGTCGTGATGGATGCGCTGCGCGAAGTGATGGCGACGGGCAGTACCCGCGAAATCCGATACAAACTTGATCTGGCCGATGGGATCCATGACTTCGAATTGACTGGGGCGCTCAAATCGCCAGTCAGTGGCAAGGGTCGACCCGGCGCTATCTTTCTGGTTCGCGATGTGACCGAGGACGCGCAATTGCGCGACGAGCTGCGCCACCTTGGCAAGATCGTCGAGGCGATGGACAATCTGGTGGTGATGACCGATGCCGATCAATGCGTGGTCTGGGCCAATTCCGCGTTTGAAAGGCGCTCAGGCTGGCGACTGGAAGAAATTCGCGGCCGCGATTTTGCGAATTTGGTACGGTGCCCGGAAAGCGATCCAGCCGTGGTTGCGCAGGTCAGTGCAGCCATTGCCAGCAAACAGCCTTTCAAGGGTGAAATGATCAACCAGGATCGGTTTGGCAACAAATATTGGATAGATTTCAACATATTGCCAATGCTGAACGCGGAGGGTGGTCTGCAGGGCTATGTCTCGGTTGAAACCGAGATTTCGCAGCTCAAGGATCAGGAAGTGGCAATGGCAGGACTTGCCGCCAAAGCTGCCGCGGCACAGACCCGGCTGGAAAATGCTCTGATGGCATTGCCGGACGGCGTGGTCGTTCTGGACGCCGACGAGCGGGTGATCGCCGTCAACGGCGCATATCACCGGTCATTCCCGGCCCTTGCGCAGATCGCTGTCCCGGGCGTCACACTCACCGAACTGTTGCGGGCGGGGATGCATAAAGGTCTGTTTCCCGTCAATTCCAATAGCGCCGATCTGGATGCCGGGCTGGAAGCCCGCCTGGCCCAATACCGTCAGGAGAAGTTTGTCGATGAAGTGCAGATGCCCGATGGGCGATGGCTGCGCCGTATCAACATGCGCACGTCGGATGGCGGCTGTATCGCTGTCGGCATCGACATCACAGTCCGGAAAAGGCATCTGGCAGCATTGGATGCGGTCAACCAGGATCTGGTTCTGGCGCTGGAAGACCGCGATACGGCGCGGCAGCGTTTGCTGCGGATCATGGATGGGGCCGATATCGGGACGTGGGAATGGAACATTCCCGAGGATGCCTTGAAGGTGGGCGGTCGCTGGGGGGAAATCCTCGGACGCGAAACGAAGTCGTTAGCCGCAATGTCGTCTGTCGAGTTCCGGTCCTTGCTGCATCCGGACGACCTCAAAATGATTGATGAAAGCCGCGATAGTGATCTTTCAAAAGGCAACGACGCCATCGAACTTGAATTCCGGATGCGGCACCGCGAGGGGCATTGGGTGTGGATCCTGTCACGCAGCCGCGTCACTGAACGCAACGCAGATGGCACGCCGCAACTGGTGGTCGGTGTCCATATCGACATCAGTGATCGCAAGAAGCTGGAGCATGATCTGTTGACCAGCCAAGCCTACCTTTCGCACGTCATGGATACCAGCGTGGCTGCGGTGGCGGTGTTGAATTCCGACGGCATCTTGTCCTTCGCCAATCGCGAGGCCGAGCGGATTTTGGGATTGAAACGGTCAGAGATCATCGGGCGATCCTATGACGACCCTGCCTGGCGAATCGAGCGTACGACCGGCGGGCCCCTGCCGTCCGAGGACCTGCCCTTCATGCAGGCGGTGGTGCTGGGTGGTCCGGTCCGCGACGTCACCTTTGCGTTGCATTGGCCAGATGGAACCCGACGCATCCTGTCCTGCAACGCCGTGCCGGTGCTCTTTGATGACGACAGGGTTCAGGTGGTAGCGTCATTTTCGGACATTACCGACCAATTGGCAGCGACCGTGCGGCTTGAAGAGGCCTTGTCGCGTGCAGAAGAGATGAGCCGGGCCAAGTCCACCTTCCTCGCCAATATGAGCCACGAAATCCGCACACCGCTGAACGGCGTGCTGGGGATGGCAGAGGTGCTGGATTCGGTGGTTACCGAACCCAGCCAGAAGCGGATGATCGAAACAATCCGCAAATCCGGCGACACTCTATTGACCGTCCTGAACGGCATTCTGGACATGTCCAAGGTTGAAGCCGGCAAGATGGTGCTTGAAGTCGTGCCATTTATGCCAATCGACATCCTGCGCCAGGCCGAAGCGATCTATGCCGTCCAAGCCGAAGAAAAGGGCGTCAAGCTGGACGTTCTGTTCAGTGCAGGCTGCGAAAATCCGCGTTTGGGTGATCCACATCGCATCCATCAGATTCTGAACAACATCATGAACAACGCCATCAAATTTACTGAACAAGGTGGCATCGAGTTGAAGTTGGCATGCCGGCCCGGAAAACCAATGCTGATCGAGGTTTCGGACACTGGAATTGGCATGGACGCCAAACAGGTGTCTCGGGTTTTCGAAAGTTTCGAGCAAGGCGATGGCAGCACGACCCGACGCTTTGGTGGTACCGGACTTGGCCTTGCCATCGCGCGGCAGCTGGTCACCCTGATGGGCGGCGATATCGTCCTCG
>JBDTQR010000214.1:0-7396 GCA_039932095.1 bacterium
GGTGTGGTGCCAAAGGCGGCCAAGCCGCGTGGCTGCGCCCACCACAGCATTTCCAACAGCAGGATATAGACGTGCAGCGCCGCGATGGCCGCCACCAATAGCCAGGAAATCATTCCGTCACTCCTAATCTATCACGTGAAAAAACCGTGACAACCCATTGATAATCAACCAACAGGCATCCGTGCCTCAACCATCCCCGCATACCAGCTTGACCCGAACGGAATCGCATCGTCGTCAAAGTTGTAGGCCGGGTGATGGACCATTGCAGTGTCGCCATTGCCGACAAAGATGTACGCCCCCGGCCGCTCCAACAGCATGAAGCTGAAATCCTCGGCCCCCATCAGCGGCGCGGTATCGTCATCAACCTTGCCCGAGACCGCACGCGCCACATCCGCTGCATAGCGCGTGTTGACCTCATGGTTCATCGTCACCGGATAGCCGCGCTCATAGATCACCTCAGCCTTGCCGCCCAACGTCATCGCGGTCCCCTCGGCAATCTCCCGCACCCGGCGCTCGACATAGTCCTGCACCGCAAAATCCATCGTCCGGACCGTTCCTTTCAGCACCACAACCTGCGGGATCACATTATAGGCCGGCGAGTCGGTTTCCACCCGGCAGACAGAGACCACCACCTGCTTGAGCGGGTCCACTCCCCGGCTGGCGATGGTCTGCAACGCCACGATGATATGCGCGGCCAGAACCGTGGTGTCGATGCAGTCATGCGGCTTGGCGGCGTGACCGCCCTTGCCGGTGATCACGATGTCAAACTGATCCGCCGCCGCCATCATCGCCCCGGCCCGGATCGCAAATTCCCCGACCGGAATCCCCGGCATGTTGTGCATGCCGTAAACCTCTTGAATGCCCCAGCGGTCCATCATCCCGTCCCGCACCATCTCCAGCCCACCGGCCCCACCTTCTTCCGCCGGCTGGAAGATGCACACCGCCGTGCCGTCGAAATTCCGGGTCTCCGCCAGGTATTTCGCCGCGCCCAGCAACATCGAGGTATGACCGTCATGGCCGCAGGCATGCATCTTGCCTTGGACGGTCGACGCATAGCCGACCCCGGTCTGCTCGATGATCGGCAGCGCGTCCATGTCGGCCCGCAAGCCCACCACCCGACCCGAGGCGTCGCTGTTGCCCCGGATCACCGCGACGACGCCGGTGCGCCCGATGCCCTCCACCACCTCATCACAGCCAAACGTCCGGCATAGTTCTGCCACCCGCGCCGCCGTGCGATGGACGTCATACAAAAGCTCTGGATGCTGGTGGAAGTCGTGCCGCCATTCGGTGATTTCCGGCAGCATGTCGGCGATGCGGTTCTTGACTGGCATGATGAGGCTCCTTTGCGCCGAGTGTCCTGCAATCCGGCAATGGGTGCAAGGGCCGGCGCTGACGATGGCCATCGCGCCGGTTCTTGCGTCTTCGCGGAAAACCGCCCAACCCCGTAACGCCTGTGGAACCAATCCGATCGGCCCGGGTTACGTCTGCACCGCTGCCATGTTGGGGCGTGTTACCAGGGAAAAAACCGATGAAATTCATACTTGCCGCAGCGCTTGCGTTGCTCTCAGCACCCGCATTTGCTGATGTATCGAACACCAATGCCGATATGATGGAATGCAAGGACTTCCTCACCGCGGATTCCACAGACATGGCGACCATTGGTCAACAGGTCAAAGGCGCGATGAGCGCCGACGCCATGATTTCCGCCATGGCCGAGCCTGACGTCACCAAGCTGACCAATGCAGCCTGCACCACCTATCCGAACAGCAAAGTGATGGAAGCGGTCAAGATGTCCGCTATGTCCAGCTTGACCTGCAAGGACATGATGGCAATGGACGAAGCCGGCATGATGGCCGCCGGTACCACCATTCACATGTCGATGATGGATGATGCCAAGGTCGGCGCCATGGCCGATGCAGACGTCACCAAGATGGCCGGCGATGCGTGCACTGCGCATCCGGACGCGACCGTGATGGACGCCATGAAGATGTAAGGGCGGGGTGCCCGTGGTCCCGGCACCCGTTCCACCAAGTGCAGGGTGCGCCTCGATTGCGCACCTTGCCCATTACGTTACCCGCACGCCATGGCGCGCCGCGAGGTCGCAGAAGAACTGCCACGCCACCCGTCCGGACCGGGCGCCACGCGTCGCCTGCCATTCGATCGCCTCGGCCCACAGTTGATCATCGGGCAACTCCAGCCCAACCTCGGCCATATAACCACGGATCATCGCCAGATATTCATCCTGCGTGCAGGGATGAAAGCCGAGCCACAACCCGAAGCGGTCCGACAGCGAAACCTTTTCCTCGACCGCTTCGCCCGGATTGATTCCGCTCTGGCGTTCATTGTCAATCATATCACGCGGCATCAGATGGCGGCGGTTGGAGGTGGCATAGAACAGCACATTCTCTGGCCGACCTTCGATCCCGCCATCAAGAACCGCCTTCAAGCTTTTGTAATGCTGGTCATCCTGGGAAAACGACAGGTCATCGCAGAACAGGATGAACCGCGCATCCGACCCACGCAGCACCGCCAGCAAGCGCTGCACCGAGGGCAGATCCTCCCGGCTCAGCTCGACTATCTTCAGGTCATGCCCCTCGGCGCGCACCGTGGCATGTACCGCCTTGACCAGCGACGATTTGCCCATCCCCCGCGCGCCCCACAACAACGCGTTGTTGGCTGGCAACCCGGCTGCAAAGTGCCGTGTATTGGTCAGCAAAGTATCCCGCGACCGATCCACCGCCAGCAGCAGCCCGATATCCACCCGTGCCACCCGCGCCACCGGCACCAGCCGGTCGGGGGCGGTATGCCAGACAAACGCCTCACCCGACAGGTCAGGCCGTGCCAAAGGCGCCGGAGCCATCCGCTCCAACGCTTCGGCGATCCGGATCATCGGGTCACTCATTCGTCGTCAGGCTCGACCCAGGTGCCATCCGCCTTCTCACGGATCTCACGCTGTTTTTCAAACCGCACGATGATCCAGATAGAGATTTCATACAGCGGATAGATCGCGCCAAACAGGATCATCATCGAGGCGACATCCGGCGGCGTGATCATCGAACACAACACCAGCATCCCCACCACGGCATATTTTCGCGTTGCCTTCAGCCCTTTTGACGAAATGATCCCGGCCCGGCCCAGCAGTGTCAGCAGGACCGGCAACTGGAACGAAAGTCCGAACGCCATCAGGAACGACATGGTCAGCGAAAAGAACGCCTCGACCGAACCGTTATAGACCACGCCCGACGGCGTGTGGTTGATCAGCGCGTCCTGCCCCGAGGCCAGCGAGGCGGTCAGGCTGTCCTGAAACGCCAGAAAGAAGCGGAACACATTGGGCAGGACAGCGTAGTAGGCGAACCCCGCGCCCAGCAGGAACATCGCCGGTGAGGCGAGCAGAAACGGCAGAAACGCCATCTTCTCGTTCTTGTACAGCCCCGGCGCAATGAACCGCCACAGCTGATAGCCGATGAACGGGAAGGCCATGCCGAACCCGGCCCAGACCGCAATCTTCAGGCTGACGAAGAAGCCCTCCTGCACCTTGATCAAGACCAGCTTGCATTCCTGGCCCCGGTCATTCAGCGCCACGCACATCGGATGCGACAGAAAGCCGAAGAAATAGCCCCACAGGTAATAGCCGACGCAGAAGAAGAATACGAAGGCCGCAAGCGAATACAGGATCCGGTTGCGCAACTCTTTCAGATGCTCGATCAGCGGCGCGGCAGAGCCATCCATCTCGTCGGTGCTGGTCATGCCTGATCCGCCTTCTTGGCTGTCTTGCGGGGTTTCGGGGCGGGCTTGGCCTCTGGCTTGTCGGCCGCGACCTTGGGCTTGCTGGTGCGGGGTTTCTTGGCCGGGGCGACAGCTGCGGTGGCGACAGGTGCGGTGTCACTGGCCGGCCTTGCGGTAGTGGGCATCCGCGGCGGTAGGATCGACGGCTCCGGCACATAACTGCCATCCTCGATCGCCTTCAACTTGGCCGCCTGTTCGGCAAGCACTGTCGCACGCGCCGCCTGCTTGTCATAAAGCGCCTGGGTCGCCGGGCCGTGGCTGACCGGCGCGTCATGATCGGCCAGATCGTCGTCCATCTCGGCCATGTCATCGACCTCGACCGCCGGAACCGGCGTCATCGGCATCGGTGCGGGCACCAGCGGCTTGGTCGTGGGCTTGGCCGCGTTCTTCATCGGGTCCCACTTTTCGAATTTGTCCGCCGCCGACTTGACCGCATCCAGCCCCAGCGCCTTGGCCGAGGTCGCGCCCTTCAGATCCTTGGCGACATCCTTGACGCCCGAGTCCTTGGCCGCCTGTTCCATCGCCCGGGAAAACTCGCGGCTCATCTGGCGCAGTTTGGCGGTAAAGCGGCCCATCTGGCGGAACATGTCCGGCAGATCCTCGGGCCCGATCACAATCAGGGCCACAAGGCCAATGACCATCAATTCGGCCCAGCCGAAGTTCAACATGATATTTCAGCCCTTTTGCGGCACGTCTGCCGGTTCAACCCGCCAGATTTCAGGCCTGATCTTTTTCGATCGGGGTGACGTCCTTGGCCACGGTGGTCGGCGCCGCCTCTTCCTTGTCCATCTCGGCCGTCCCCTCGGAGACGCCCTTCTTGAACGCCGAAATTCCCTTGCCAACTTCGCCCATCAGGCTGCTGACCTTGCCACGACCGAACAGCACCAATACCACGGCGGCGATGACGATAAGCTGTAGCGGACCCATTGCATGCATTTTCATTCTCCTACGGCCGCGTACTGCGACCCTCATGAAACGGGATAGGCCAGGAACGCCGGCAATCAAAGCGCCATTCCCGGCCCATATGGGTGAAACAGGGGTTTCAGCCCACACCAACTGAAAGTATTCTGTCAGTTGAAATCCGAGGTTTCCATGCGCCGCAGCGACCGCCTGTTCGACCTGATCCAGATAATGCGCGACGGCCGCCTGCACAGGGCCACCGATCTGGCGCAACGTCTGGCAGTATCGGACCGTACGATCTGGCGCGATATGGCAACCCTGATGGCCTCCGGCATGCCGGTCGAGGGTGAACGTGGCGTCGGCTACATCCTGCGCGCGCCGATCACCTTGCCGCCGATGATGCTGACCGCCAGTGAGTTGGAGGTGCTGCGTCAGGGCCTGCGCCACGTCGCCACCAGCGATGATCCGGTGCTGTCGCGCGCTGCCCGCACGCTGGCGGCCAAGGTCGCCTCGGTCACCCCGCAACCCATCGGCCCCGAGACCGACGACCTGTTTCAGATACCCAACCGCGAGGCGTCGCGCGCCGCCCCCCATCTGCCGATGCTGCGCCGCGCCATCCGCGAGAAAGAGGTCCTGCATGTCAGCTATCTTGAACCCGGTGGTCAGGAAAGCCATAGTGATATCAGACCCCTGCGCCTGAAACTTAATGGCAAGGTCTGGTCGCTGATTGCGTGGTGCGAGGGGCGGAATGCCCACCGGGTCTTCCGTGTCGACCGCATCATGGCTGTGGGCGATACCGGCGAAACCTATCCCGACGATCCGCAAAAGACCCTCGCCGCCTATCTCGCCCTCAGCCCCGACCCGCCGGAAACACAAAGCAGCGATCCCGCCGGATCATGAGCCACAGCGCAGTTCCGGCCTTGGGCAGAAACACCCCCGGCACCGAGGCGGTAAGCACCGAGCCGTCATAGTCCATCTGGAACTCCACCAGTGATTCCCGCCCCAGATAGCGCGCCCGCAGCACGGTGCCGCGCGCCGGAGTGCCGTCCACCGCCGTCGGGTTCGGCCCGCGTCCGGCCCGGTCAAAGTCGATCTTCAGATGCTGCGGCCGGATGACGATATCCACTTCCGCCCCGTCCACCTGCCCCGGCGTCAGAAACGCCCCAAACGGCGTGTCGGTCAACGCACCCTTCGATACACCGCGAATCACATTGATATCGCTGAAGAACGCCGCCGCGTCGCGGTCTACCGGCGCATTGTAGACGTTATAGGGCGCGCCCTGTTGGACCACGCGGCCAGTCCGCATCAGCGCAATCTCATCGGCCATCCGCATCGCTTCATCCGGTTCATGCGTCACCAGCAAGACCGCCGCACCCTCTTCCTTCAGCACATCCAGCGTGGTGTCGCGAATGCCGTCACGCAGCCGGTTGTCGAGGCCGGAAAACGGCTCATCCATCAGCATCACCCTTGGCCTCGGCGCCAAAGCCCGCGCCAGGGCCACGCGCTGCTGCTCGCCGCCCGACAACTCATGCGGATGCTTCGGCCCGAACCCCGCCAGATTGACCCGCTCCAGCAATTCGCCCACCCGCGCCGCCTTCTCGCCGCGCAGGCCAAAGCCGACATTGCCCGCCACCGTCAGATGTGGAAAAAGCGCGAAATCCTGAAACATCAACCCGACGCCGCGCGCCTCTGGCGGCACATTGCGCGCCGCGCCGAACACCTCGACACCGTCGATCAGCACCTGCCCGGCGTCCGGCACCTCGACCCCAGCGATCATCCGCAGCGTGGTGGATTTGCCGCAACCTGATGGGCCAAGCAGACAAGTCACCTGCCCCGCCTCTACCCTCAGCGATACATCCTTCACCGCGACCCGGCCCTGAAAGGTCCGGGTCAGATGGCGAATTTCAAGGCGCGGTGACGGCATGGGAACCTGAGTGATTTACTTGGTCATCCCTAGCAGCCAATTCCTTCTCCGACAAGTCTCGCCCCGGCGCATTGGTCCGGGGTCCGACCGGGCACAGGACATCGTCGCCACAAAGCAGCCCCGCCGCGGCGTCTGGCCTACATGGTCGTGTTGATCGCCCCGCCGTCCAAGAGGATATTCTGCCCGACGATGAACCCGGCATGAACGCTGCACAAGAACGCACAGACCGCACCAAACTCCGCTGCCGTGCCATAACGCCTGACCGGAATTCTGGCCTCATTCGCCTTGCGCACCTCTGGGTCACCCTTGTCGAGCGACCTTGCCCGGTCGGTGTCATGGGTGCCCGGCAACAGATTGTTGATCGTCACCCCCTTGGGCGCCACCTGCCGCGCGGTCCCGGCAACAAACCCCGTCAGACCGGTCCGCGCTGCATTCGACAGCCCCAGTTGCGCAATCGGCGCCTTGACCGATTGTGACGTGATGTTGACCACCCGCCCCCAGCTCCGCGCCATCATCCCCGGCAGCAGCGCCGTCATCAAGGCAATCGGCGTCAGCATATTGGCGTCAATCGCCCTTATATAATCGTCGCGCACCCAGTTTTCCCACGACCCCGGCGGTGGTCCCCCGGCATTGGTCACCAGAATGTCGACATTGTGGCAAGCCGCCAGCACCGCCGCCCGCCCGGCCTCGGACGTCACATCCGCCGCCACCGTCACCACCGTCACCCCAAAGGCCCGGCATTCCGCCGCCGTCGCTTCCAACGCCGCGCTACCGCGCGCATTTATC
>JBDTQR010000215.1:0-7311 GCA_039932095.1 bacterium
AACGCCCAGACCGAAGAATATGGCGACATGTTCAAGTTCGGCGTCATCGACCCGGCGAAGGTTGTGCGGGTGGCTCTGGAAGACGCATCGTCGATCGCTGGCCTCTTGATCACCACCGAAGCCATGATCGCGGATCGTCCGGAGCCGAAGTCGGCTGCTGGCGGTGCTGGCGGCGGCATGGGCGGTATGGGCGGCATGGACGGCATGATGTAAGCTGTCCCACCGTTTGGGATTTCCAGGGGGCTCCGGAAACGGGGCCCCTTTCTTATGGCAAAGCTGGCCGAACCTGCGGAGCGGCCATGCCGCATTGTTTTGCCTCGTGTTTCGGACAGGCCCAAAGCATTCAGCCCCGTTGATTGCGGCTTGGTTGTCCAAGCGATCCGGCCGAGAGTTGGCGGGTAAAGGGAGACGTGGATGCGGCTGCTGGGACTGACCTGTCTGGCGATGCTGGCTTTTGCCGCCAATTCGGTCCTGAACCGGATGGCGGTGGGGGCGGGGCGGATTGACCCGGTGGTGTTTGCCGTTGTGCGATTGGCGACCGGAGCCGTCGTGCTGGCGGCCCTGTTGATCCTGCGCCGGGGCGTGGTCTGGCCGGGATGGCACGGGCGGCTTCCGGGCGTGGCCGGGCTGCTGGTCTATCTCTTCGGCTTTTCGGCGGCCTATCTGGCGCTTGATGCCGGGACCGGGGCGCTGATCCTGTTTGGCGTGGTCCAAGTCACCATGTTTGCCGGCGCCTATCTGACCGGCGAGACGGTACCGGCAAGGCGGATGGCAGGGGCAGTGCTGGCATTGTCGGGGCTGGCCTTGTTGCTGTCGCCCAAAGGGGGGGCGATCTGGCCCGATCTGGCAATGGGCTTGGCCGGCGTCGGCTGGGGGGTCTATTCGCTGGCCGGGCGTGGACAGCGCGATGCCTTGGCCGCGACGGCGTGGAACTTCATTCTGGCGTTGCCGGTCGGGTTGGGGGTGCTCGCCGTGATGCCGGGCCAGGGATCGTGGCCAGGTGTCATTCTGGCGATGCTGTCAGGCGCCGTTGCCTCGGGGCTTGGCTATGCGCTGTGGTACACGGTGGTGCCACAACTCGGCGCGGGGCGGGCGGCGGTGGCGCAATTGACCGTGCCGTTGATCGCGGCCCTGGCCGGAGCGGCGCTGTTGGCCGAAGTCCCGGGACCACGGTTCTGGTTGGCGGCGGTTTTGGTGTTGGGCGGAGTGGCGGTGGCGTCGGTGTCGATCCGGCGCGGTCCGGCTGGCTGAAGCCCGGAACCTACAGCGCCTTGCCCAGACGATGCGCGATCTGGGTTTTCGTCCCGATTGTGACCGGCCGGTTGGCGAGGGCGAGGGTGAAACCCTCACGCTCCCAGAACGCGCGGCCCTTGGGGTTGGCGTCCAGCACGCCGAGATACAGTCCCTGCATGTGCCGCGCCCGTGCCAAATGCTCCAGATAGCGCAGCAGCACGGGTCCCGCGCCGCGGCCTCGCGCCGCCGGAGAGATGATCATCAGCCCGATATAGCCATCGGTCGGGCCGGGATAGCCAAAGGCGAGGTCGGCCACGCCGATCATTTCGCTGTCAAACAAGCCAAACTTCAGGTTGGCGGAGGGATCGCAGCCGGGCGGGGTGTCGGTGAAGAATTCTTCGGTGACCTCGGAGCCGGAATCCTCGCCGCGCTCCAGTCGGATGTAATCGGCGGCGGTCCGGAAAAAGGCGTCGACCATGGCGCGGTCCGAATACGGATCAAGAAGACGGATCTGCATGGCGGATGCTCAGGATTTCAAGGGTGACCGGGCCGGAGGGTTTGCGCCATGTCACCACATCGCCAACCTCGGCCCCGATCAGGGCGCGGGCGATGGGAGATTGCGGCGCAATGCGGTGGCGGGTGGCGTCGGCCTCATCCTCGCCGGTGATTTCAAAGGAGGTCACTTCGCCGTTGTCCAAGACCGTAACGCAAAGGCCAAATGCGACGGCGGTCAGCGGCTGGCCGGCAGGATCCACCACGATGGCCGAGCGCAGCCGGGCCTCCAGATAGCGGATATCCCGTTCGGCGGCAGCCTCGGGCAATTTGTCCAGCCGGTCAGCCCGGGCTTTGAGGGCGGCCAGTTCCGCCTGACGGAGGTGCAGCCGGTCCTGCAGGTCCGCCAATCCGCGCGGCGTCACATAGTTGGGATGCGGTGACTGCGGCAGGTCGGGCAGCGGGTCCAACGCGCCGTCGCCTTCCTTGACGAAGGCCCTACTCATTTGGATTGCCACTCATCGGATCAACCGCTCCAGCGGGTCATAGATCAGGCCTTCGCCCCAGGCGGCGGTAGCCAGACTGTCAGGCTTGAACCGGATCCGGCCGAATTCAAGGTCTTGCCGTGAAAAGAACTTCCTGTCGGTCACCACCCGGCCGGGATCGCGCCAGGCCGGATCAATCACGCCGCCTAGGATGGTGCAGCGAAAGAAGATGTCGACCTGATGAAAGCCGGTCGCCGGATCGTGGAATTCGTTGATCAGTGCAGGCTCGCCGACCCGCACGGTCAGCCCGGTTTCCTCGTGCAACTCGCGGATCAGATTGTCCGGCAAGGACGACCCGACCTCGACGCCGCCACCTGGCGCGCACCATAGATCCGACCGTTTGCCCGGATAGGCATTGACCAGCAGAAGGCGGTCATCCTGCAGGATCAGCGCGCGGGCGGCAAGGCGGGGGGACTTGGTGGCCATCCCCCTACGCTGATACCGCCACGCGTGTTTGTCCAGTGCCTAGGCGGGTACGGCAGAGCCCTCCTGGCCACGCGACGATGCCAGCAGGAACAGTGAGGCTCCCAGGATCATCGCGACGCCCAGCCAAATGTTGCCCTCGGGCCAATAGCCGAAGAACAGGCCATAGATCACGATGTTGGACACCAGCTTCAGGTCGTCGAAGGGCTGCACGAAGGCGGCATCGGCGGCTGCATAGGACCAGGTCAGCAGGTATTGGGCCGACATCATGATGATGCCACCGACCACCAGCCAGGCCAGAAGCTGGGTCGTCGGCAATTCGAAACCTGCCTGAACCGAGAGGCCTGCATTGATCGGTGTCAACAGCAACAAGAGCCAAAGGGTGATCGACGGTGCAGACTCGGTCCGGGTCAGAACCTTGGTCATCAGTGACGACCCTGCCCAAAGAACGGCCGCCGCCACCGGATAGACCATCGCCCATGTCAGACCCGAAGTCCAAAGACCTGAGACGACCGTCGCCCCAGCAAGCCCGATGGCCGCAGCGATCCAGCGTGGGGGCGAGACCTTCTCGCCCAAAAACAGCGCAGCACCAACCAACACGAAGATCGGTGATGTCATCACCAGCGAGATGACCTGCCAGATCGGGGTCTGCGCCGCGACGGCAAGCACAAAGGCCTGCACGCCCAGGGCCGATATGACGACACGGACAATATGCATCACGGGGCGCGAAGTTTTCAGCCCGGCCAACCCGTGGCGCAGGATGAAAGGTGCCGAGAAGACGGCTGCGATGGCATATTGCCAGAAGGTGTCGGATTGTGCCTTGAAACCCAGCCCGCCCCAGTCGCCCGGCGCCGTGATGTGATAGGTAATGGCGTTGGCAGCGGCAAAGCACACGCCAGCCAGAACCATGTACAACGCGCCCCGAAACGCGCCCGAAGACAAAGCGGGAAGTGAGAACTGATTCATTTGGTTCCTTTCCAGAACAACAATTGAATCAGGGGGAATAGCAGCCGAACTCCGGCCCCAAGGCCAGACCCAACCACCCATTCTCTTTCATCCGGACTATACCGTCGGCCCCGGAGTTACACCGGATCTGCTGACCCTCTCCGAAGAAAGGCGCTCGCGGGCTATACCGCCGGTGGGGAATCGCACCCCGCCCTGAGAATACCGGACGAGATGTCCAGCCCGCTCTATTTCGGTCAAAACTCCGGGTCGGTCAAGGGCTGGCCAGCACATTCGTCTTGCACCGCTGCACAGAGCGGGTCCAGATATCATCATGGCCAAGCCCCCGGACCTCAACCGCAGCAGTGTTGGCAAACAACGGGTTGTCCTGCTCCACGGCTTGGCGCGCAGTGAAAAATCGCTGATGGTGATGGAACGCGCGCTCAAGGTGCGGGGCTATGATGTGGTGAACGCGGGCTATCCGTCCACCAAGGCGCCCATTGCCGATCTGGTACAGGTGGTGGACCGGGCTGTCGCCGGGTTTGACGGCCCCGTGCATTTCGTGACCCATTCGATGGGCGGCATTCTGGCCCGGCTGTGGCTGACTGGACAGCGGCCCGCCGAGATGGGTCGGGTGGTGATGCTGGCACCGCCCAATCAGGGTTCGGAACTGGTCGACCGCTTTGGCGACTGGTCGGGGTTTCGCTGGCTGATGGGACCTGCAGGCAAGGAACTGGGCACCGGGGCGGCCTCGATCCCAAACCTGTTGCCCGAGGTGGATTTCCCGCTGGGCGTAATTGCTGGCAACGCACCGCTGAACCCGCTTGCCAATGCGCTGATCCCCGGTCCGAACGACGGCAAGGTCAGCGTGGCCAGCACCCGGGTCACCGGCATGGCCGACCACATCATCCTGCCGGTCAGCCACACCTTCATGATGATGAACCCTTTGGTGATTGCCCAGACCATGCGGTTTCTCGACCAGGGTCACTTCGATCCGCAATTGACTTTGGCCGACGCCATAAAAGTTTCATTCAGCGCCATTTGATAATGGACAGCCTTACGATGCCGACGACAGGTTCAAGCCACCAGCGGACTGGCCTGGTGACCGGTTAACGGCTGTCACACCCCGGCAGACCGAACGGATTCATTTCCCGTCCGGGCCAATTTCTGCCAAACCGACATCCTGAGGCCTGCCCAAGGACACGGCGGCATCAAGGGGAGGCATCATGACCATCGGCTACAAGAGCTTGGCCAAGGCGGTGTCCCGATTTACGGGGCGAGCGTCAACATTCCTGCTGGCGGTCGGGGTGATCGTGGTCTGGATCGTCACCGGCCCGGTCTTCGGCTTTTCCGACACCTGGCAGCTGGTCATCAACACCGGCACCACCATCGTGACCTTTCTGATGGTGTTCCTGATCCAGAACACCCAGAACCGCGATACCGAGGCAATCCAGATCAAGCTGGACGAGCTGATCCGCGCCACCCGGGGCGCCCATAACGCCCTGATGGATCTGGAGGAACTGGAGGAAAAGCACCTCAACCAGTTTCGCGACCGCTATGCCGCCCTGGCACAGGGTGCGCGCGCCAAACTGGCCGAAGGGATTGACGACACCGATACACCCGAGGCCTGATCCCGCCGACGCCAATCCAAGGTGTTAGAATCCCGCCTTATGGTCTGCTAGGCTTGCCAGCAAAACGCAGGCGGAGCATCCCATGGCCTATGTCACCTTCAGCACTGCCTTTGACGCAGGGCGGGTAGATTTCCATCAGGCTTTCAAAGGCCTGACACTGCCCATTACGCTGCCGCCGCAAAGCCTGACGATCCCCGCGCTCAGCCTCGACCTTCTCGGTGTCACCGCCGATCTGAAAGAACAGCACATTGATATCGACGAAACCGTTGTCGTCCGGTTCGGCGCGGATCAGCAGCTGACCATGGGCGGCAGCGGGCTTGATCCGACCTGGGCAGGCCGGCCGACGGCGGGCACGATCAGCCTGTTGTCGATGTCAGGCACTGCCGCCCCGTTTCTGGCGGTTGGCCTTGACCTTGATGGCGCGGTGTTCGGCGCGGCAGCGGCCTCCAGTTCAATCAGCGACGACGCGGCGGTGATGCGGGCGGTTTTTGCTGGCAATGATCTGGTAAGACTGTCAGGCGGCAATGATCTTGTCGACACCGGCCCCGGTCGCGACCTGATCATCGATTCTGCCGGGGCCGACACCATCCGGGCAGGCGATGGCGGCGACCTTGTCGCGGCGGGCTCTGGCGATGACCTGGTTGCAGGCGGTGCGGGGCGGGACATTCTGCTCGGCGCGGGTGGTGCGGACCGGCTGTCCGGTGGCGCGAGAGGCGATATTCTGAGTGCAGGGCCGGGCGATGACACGCTGACCGGCGGCAATGGCAGCGACGTGTTCATCTTCACCACAGGCGACGGCGCGGATCTGTTGCGTGACTTCTCGGTGGTCCATGATCAGATCCTGATCACCGGCAGCGCCACCAGCCTGAACGACCTGACCCTGACCCAGCACGGCAGTTCAGCAAGGATCACCTTTGACGATGTGACGATCACACTGCGCCATGTTGATCCCCACAGCCTGACCGACGCGAATTTCCTGTTCAATGACGCGACCCCACTGACCGACGCGCTGCAGAATTTCTTTACTGGCTGGCAGTTTATCGCCTGACGGCTGCGGCCCGACCCGACCGACTGCACCCCGTGCGACCGGGCCGTGCATCTCCCAAGCGGAAATGTCCTGCCCATGCAAGAAATCTTTTGCCACAGTCTTCAGAAATGTTAGCCTTTACGGGTTTTGCACCCAAAGGAGTTTGTTCCCATGGCTTTCTTCAGCGCCCATACCGCCTATGACGCCAATCTGATAAACTTTCATGCCTTCTTCGGCCCGGGCCATACCGCCTTGCATCTTCCCTCGCAGTCGGCTGGTACCGACAGCGTCAGCGCCTTCTACCTCGTCGGCAGCTATGAGGTCGCGGCAGGTCAGTTGGCCCTCGACGATCTGTGGACCATTCCGGCGGGTGCCAATTCCGGCATCACCTTTGCCGGAACCGGGCTTGCCGCCACTGCGAAGGGTGTGCCCACCGATGGTCTGATCAGCTTTCTGACCGTCTCTTCCAACGGGCAGCCCAGCTTTGATGCCTACGGGTTTTCAATCACCGGGACCTCTTTTGCCGGTGCGGCCACCTCGACATCCAACTCGGACGATCTTGGCGTGATGGCGGCTATCTTGCAGGACAATGATCTGATCCTGCTCAGCGCTGCCGATGACGTCATCTACACCAATACCGGCAATGACTTTGTCGTCGACAGCGGCGGCGCGAATTACATCAACGGGCAATTTGGCAATGATTTCATCCTGTCCGGGTCGGGAGATGACACCGTCGTCGGGTCCGACGGCAACGACATCCTGATGGACGCAGGGGGCGACAACCATCTGTCAGGCGGTCGCGGTCGTGATATCATCATGTCGGGCATCGGGGCGGACACGGTGTCGGGGGGCGCGGGGCGCGACACATTCGTGTTTTCCTCTGGCGGCGGTCGCGACACCGTTAGCGATTTCAACACTGGTCAGGACAAGATCCTGATCTTTGGCCCGGTCTTCAACCTGCAGGGAAGGCTTATCCCCATGGCTCCGGGGCCCAACATGTGGTGGGGCGGTCTTGCCA
>JBDTQR010000216.1:0-7260 GCA_039932095.1 bacterium
AGCGTCGCCTGCGTAATCGCACCATTGCCGGTCACGGTTGTGGGCAGCACGTAGTTGGCCAGATTGGTCGTCCCGGTTCTCACAAAGTCGCCGGCGGCAAGCGTGACGGTCACGGTATTGCTGGCCGCGGCATCAGCTGTAGCGTAAGTGCCGGTTGTCTTGCTAACCGTTGCCCCCTCGCCTGAAACGAACCCAGTCAGCAGGAAGTTTGCGGCGGTCAGAGTTGCGGAATTGGTGCCGTCGTAGACCTTGGTCGGCGTCCCGATAATGGTCGAGCCGGTCAAGATGGCCTGTGTGATGACGCCGTTGCCGGTTGCGGTCGTCGGCACCACATAGTTTGCCAGACTGGTCGACCCGATTAATGCAAAATCGCTGGCGGCAAGGGTGACGGTCACTGCATCGGTTGCCGAAGCATTGGCCGAGGCATAGGTTCCCGAAGTTTGGCTGATCGTCGCACCTTCGCCGGTGACAAAGCCGCTCAGCAGGTAATTTGCGGCAGTCAATGTTGCGGCGGTCGTACCGTCATAGACTTTGGTCGGCGTACCGATGATCGAACTGGTCAGCGTCGCCTGAGTGATGGCTCCGTTGCCGGTCACCGTTGTGGGCAGTACGTAGTTGGCCAGATTGGTCAACCCGGTTCCCGCAAAGTCGCCAGCTGCCAGAGTGACTGTCACCGCATCGGTTGCCGAGGCGTTGGCCGAGGCATAGGTCCCGGCGGTCTGGCCAACCGTGGCACCCTCGCCAGTGACAAATCCGCTCAGTAGATAGTTTGCGGCGGTCAGAGTTGCGGCCGTTGTGCCGTCGTAGACCTTGGTCGGCGTTCCGATGACCGAGCCGGTCAATGTGGCTTGCGTGATTGTACCGTTGCCGGTTGCGGTGGTGGGGAGCACGTAATTCGCCAGATCGGTGCTGCTGGTCGCGGCGAAATCCCCGGCCCCCAACGCCACGGTCACGGCATTGACTGCCGCGGCATCGGCCGAGGCATAGGTGCCGGAGGTTTGGCTGACAGTGGCCCCTTCGCCCGTTACAAAGCCCGACAGGTTGAAGTCGCCCACAGTGAGTGTCGCGGTTGTGGTGCCGTCATAGATCTTGGTCGGGTTGCCGACCATTGAGGCTGTCAGTATGGCTTGGTCGACGGTCAATGTGCCAGCAAAGAAGAACAGGCCAGACACCGTTGCTGCGGTTGTCGCGCTGATGTTGACGTTCAGCGCATTGACATAGCTGCCCGCATTGACATTGCCGGTACTGGAGAACGTGACGGCAGTATTGTCGAGAAATCCGGTGCCGACCGAGAAGCCGAAAGCCGCCGGCGAAATGGTGCTGCCGTCGATGCTGATCGTGACGGCAACACCCGGTGTGGGCACCGTGTCGCCATAGGTCGTCGTCAACGACTCGACCGTGATCACCGGGGACTCAGCATAAACCAGTCCGTTGCCAGCCAGCAGCGTCGATCCAAACGGGTCCGTGGCATCATAGAAGGTGCCGAATTGAATGAAATCGGCGGCGAGTGTGCCAATATCGCCTGTGTTCTGGTCCGGCCGGGCTGAATAAACCAGCCACTTGCCTCCGGTGGTGGCCAATGCGGTGGCACCGGCTTCATTAAAGAAACCTGCTCCAGCTTGCAGGGCGACCGACCCGCTCGACAGGTTGGAATAATGAAAGCTGCTATCGAGGACCAACTTGTCGGAGGTCCAGACGATAAGGTTGGATGCCGAGAACGAATCCGAGCATTCGCAGCTGGAGCCACCGCTGCTGCCGATCAATCGAAGGCCGCTGTTGTTCACCGTCACTTCGACATTGCCGTATTCCAGATCATCGGACAGCATGGTGAAATCAACCGAGCCTTCGCCGAGCGACCCGACGGTTGCACTCGCGCTCTGGTCCATGGCTGCCGCTGTAATGGTGATATTGCCTTTCCCAAGGCTGTCGAGCCCCACATTGCCATGACCGATGACGGCACCGTGGCCGCCATTGTTGTCCTCTAGACTGATTTCGCCGACCGCGGTGACGGTGATATCGCCGCCGCGCAACCCTGTGGAACGGATCGAGCTCGTCTCAAAGTTTCCATTGCCGATCATGGTATAGGCGTCGATGGCACCGCTTGACTGCAAGGTCAGGTCGCCGATCAGGTCCACGGTAATCTGGGCATCGGTGTCCATGCTTGGCGGCAGGGAATCGTTGCCGGTGCCGGAATTATTGATGCCGCCATGGCCGATTTGCGCGGCGGCTCCGGTTTGGGTGCCGGAAATCAGCGACACGTCGCCCTCGGCCCGCAGCATTATTTCACCGGTTGCCGGACCTATGGCATTGAAATCGACTTCGTAGCCAAGCTGCGCAACGCCGCCCGACCCTTCCGGGCTGTCGGACCCATGCAAGACAACCGAGTTCGCATAGGCGCGCGTGGCCCCGGCCAGCGACCCGACTGATACGACGGTCCCTGACGTAGCCTGACCAATAAACAAATTGCCGGCGGCCGTGTATTTGGTTCCACTGATATTGTAGTTGTGATTGATGTTGTTGCCAAAAAGCGTCTGGCTGCCAAGCACGGCCGCATCGAACACGCTGGAATCAAAGACCGTCGCACCCGTCGTGCCGTCCCAACCGGCAACCAGATTGATGTCGCCGGTACCGCCGGTATTGCTGTTCTTGATACTGGCAGTGGCAATCAGATCGCCTTCCGCCAACAGGCTCAGACTGAACCGGCTGTTGTAAAGCAGGTTCGACGTGACAAGGATCGTGCCCGATTGGTTACCGGCGCTGCTGGTCTGAACAATCACGTTGCCGGTGGCAAGCGCCGATATGATGCTGGCGGGGTCCATGATGGAGGCGCCGTTCAGAAGCGCACTGTCAGTGGTGATTTCCGTGTTGCTGGGGTCGATCAGCAGCACGCCGCCACCGGTGTCGACGGTGCCATGGAAGGTCAGATGCGCACCGGATACCTCGGCAAAGCCGCCCGACGCGGGAACGCCGCTGCCAAAGGACAGGACTTGGCCGGTAAAGACAGTTTCGATGGCAGAGGTTATCCGCACTTCGCCGCCGCTGCTGCCAGAGGCATCGAGCGTTCCGGCCATGTCGACATGACCCGCATCAACGGTGATCTTGCCGCCGCTGCCATTGGCCGCAACGGCCTTGACCTTCTTGTCGACTTTGACGTGACCGGTGTCACCGGCAGTCAGGAATACCCGGCCTTTTACCTTGGCCACACCCGTGGCAACGATGGTGCCATCGGTGTTGCCCGCCAAGGCGTATACGTTGCCGCCATTGGCCCGCAATTCGGCGGCTGCCGCCCGGATCGACCCGCTGTCGCCGACCGAAGTGTCGCTGCCGCCAACGCGGACCGAGAACATGCCATCAGCCACCGACGCATCGCGCATCAGGACTTCCCGCCCGGCGATAAGCCCGACGGTGCCATTCGGTGCGGTGATCGTGCCATCGTTCCGAACATTGCGCGCCAACAGAGCCACGTCGCCACCCAAGGACGAAATCGAGCCGAGGTTGACGACATAGGCGTCGCTGTCACCCCGGAAGGTGTTGTCGCCGCCGTTCATGAAGTCCTGATTGGTGATGTCAAGCGTAGAGGCCACGAACCGCCCCCCGGTATTCACCACGCCCGATTTGCCGAAGACGATGCCGTTCTGGTTGATCAGATAGACCGATCCCGTTGCATTGAGACTGCCATAGATCCCTGACAGGTTGTTGCCGGTCACCCGGTTCAACGTCGCCCCGCTGCCATTGTTGAACTGGACGCCGAAGCCGTTCGCAATCGAAAAGCTGCCCCAGTCGACAATCGCTGCAACACCCGACTGCTGGATCAGCATCTGGGTGCTGGACGGCGCAGAGACCGTCACATCGCCCGCAACCACTCTGGGATCGGTTGGCAGCGGCGCGTCTGCCCGAATAAGGGCTGGCCACAGGCAGGTGCCCGCCAGCATGGTCGCCCAGAACATCTTGGTCGTCATAAGGTCACCTCGTCCAGTTCAGACAAGCGAAGTCATAAAAATGGTTCGTCAGCCGTGTTTGGCAAAGCTTGCCACAAAATGCGCTGCCATGCAGGAGATTCGTTTCCAGCCTGACAGGTCGTGAATAGGTCATGGTGAGGGCAGATCCAGAGCCGCCCAGGCATCGCCGAAGCCAGTCATCGCAACCGGAACCGTGATCTTCTTGCCGTCGGCGAGTGCGGTAAACGTCACATTGGTGGTCGGGATGGTCTTCAATTTGGCAATCATCTCTGCGGTCAGCGCCGTATCTGCGACACAGCCGGTCGGAGCGCAGGCAAAATAGCTGGCCGCGCCTATGTCTTCCCTGGGTTGGTTGTCGGTGGCCTCGCCCGCTGCGACCCCGACCGCCAACATGATCGGCTCGCGCAGCGCCACGTCGATCGGCACTTGCAGGACAATCCTTGGGGCATCGGCATTGGCCGGCTTGCCAATCGCAATTTCCAGAAGCGGACGGGTCTGACCATCATTGCCCTTCAGGTTCAGCCGTGTCGTCATTTGGCAGGTCTTCGGGCCGGCGGCCGCGCCATCAGCACTTGGTTGAGTTGCGCAGGTCACTGTCCAGTTGCCATAGGTCGCCGCCGTGCTGCTGGGCTCGGCAGTCTGAGCCAAAGCCATTTCCGTGCTGCAGGCCATGGCCAAACCACATCCACACAGAATAGCAAAGCCGGAACGAGCCATCCTGCGCGTCATGTCAAAACCTGGCCGTCAGCTGGAAGGCAAAGGACGGGGAATTGGCAGCGGTCGAGCCTGCGGCCTTCAACGCCTCGGCGATATCCACTGTGCCCACGACGTTGTTGCCCACTTCAAAACTGCCACCCAAACCGACCGAAGACATGGTCTGATCGGCAAACGGGTCTTCCTGGGCGGCATAACCGAAATCGGCGAACACGTGCGGATGGAACTTGCCCTGGTCCTCGCCGACGTCAAAGGACCACGGTGCCAACCGGTATTCCACGCTTGCCGACCAAGCGGTCGAACCGGTCACGCCATTGACCGGATAGCCCCGGACCGACCCGTCACCGCCAAGCGCCATCTGTTCCAGTGGATGCAGAACATCAGGCGATTTCTGGCCGCTGACTCGAACCGCAAAAGAGGTGTCTTTCGGCAGGAAGATCTCTTCCTTCACGCTGAGTTTCGCGTAGGAATAGGTGCTGGCATCCGCGCCATCGGTGTCCTTGCGCCCGAAAACCAGACTGGACTCGATGCTGCCTTTCGAATTCTTGCCGAACAGCATGCCCGACATGCCGGTCCGCAACCCAATGGCCCCATGCAGAAGTTTGGTTTTTTCCTCATTCGCAGTCAGCGGGATTCCGGAAAAATATTGCAGACTGTCGTAATCGTTGTACTCCACCTGCGCGTACAGTTCCGGGACGAAGTTGTAGGCACCGCTTTTCTTCGGCAGCGGGAACGCAATCTCACCCGTCAGGACCGTGGTGTCGGTTCCAGAGGTGAAAACGCCGCCGGGGACGGAATAGCTGGAAATGTGGCTGGCCCCGAAGGTCAACTTGGTGCGGAAGCCGCTGTTGGTGGTGATCGGAATGAAATAGCTGACAGCGTGCGACAAATACCCCTTGTCGGTGCCCGCATCCCAAAGATGCCCGCTGCCCAGACTGCCGGGTGCGGCGGTGAATTGATAGGACAGTTGCTGGTCCTGCCAGGCAAGCGCCGAAATATTGGCCCCACCAAACACCCGCATGGTCCCGGTGTCGTCCGTGCCCGAATTCGACAGACCGACATAGCCAGACCACGTCCGGCCGACCTGCACCTGCAAGGTCAGATTGGTGGAATCGGGCGCCTGCCCCGGCTCGAACACCACGGACACATGGCGGAACGGGTTCTGATTGAGCCAGTTCACGTCATCCAGCAGTTGATCGGTGTCGACCTCCTGGCCCGGCTTGACGCGCAGCTGACGGTTCAGGAAACTTGTCGACGCCTGCGGTGCACCCTCGAACTGTTTGCCCGCAAGGACAAAGGACGTCACGTTGACCTGCACGATGCCCGAGGTGATCTCTTGCTGCGGCACCGTCACCGACACCAGCGAACGACCATTGTCACGGTAGAACTGCGTCACGTCCACCTGGATCGCCGACAACAGCCGGAAGGACAGCGGCTGGCCGACGTATTTTGCCAGTAGCCGGCGCAAGTCGGCGTTCTGTGCCGTCGGTCCGCCGAAATTGGTGTTGATCCCGCCGTTGGCGTCGTGATGGACAAGTTTGCCACCATTGGCATGTGCGTCCACGATCATCAAACCGGCAAGCGTCACACCAAAAGGTGTCGGATCTTGCGGACGGCTGGCAAACATCGATGCGTTCAGCGTTGCGAGCTGCGGGCCCTGCAAGGGAACAGCATTATGCTCTTCGACGGCTTGCGCCACAGCGGTGACAGGGCCAAAGCCGGGCGTCAAAATACTGCCGATCCCCGCAAGCAGCAGGGATTTGCCCACAAACGCTACGACCGCCCCTCGCGTCATAGACCAACCCTCACCCTGATGGACAAACGCTTTTTCTTAGTCCTCGACTACCTTGGTGAGGATCGTCCGGTGATGTCAATCAACTTGCATGTCACAAATAACAATGAACTGGCATAGTTGCTCGGCGAACATCATCCCATTCGAACCTGTTGATCCGCGGCTCATTCTGATCTTCACAACCCGCGAATTCGGCCCTGCAGCCGGGATGTGCGTCCCTGGCCCGTCGGCTATCCCAGCCACAGACCAAGCGATTGTAGCGCCGCCGCGCATCGGTCTGCCAGATGTTGAACTCGGGTTGAAAGTGTCCTACACACACAAAATCTGCAACCTGCGGATGATTTGAATCTCGCCATCACATCCCTGAGAGTAAGCAAAACCAAAACGGAAATTCGGCTCAATGCCAAAAATCACATGTGTTACAACAACATACAATGATGGAACGACGGCCCTTGCCGCAATACGATCGGTGTTGGCGCAAAGCTTCGATGACTTTCAGTACATTATTGTTGATGATGGCTCGACTGATGACACTCCGGACGTGTTGGCCAGCATTGGTGATCCAAGGATCGTGATCATCAGGCAGGCAAATGACGGTTTGTCGAGCGCGCGAAACAAGGCGCTCCAACACTGCCGGGGCGACTATGTCTGTTTTCTTGATTCCGACGACATGCGGCCAAATTGGTCATTCGCAGCAATCAATGCAGCGATCGACCGCGACGGTCCCGATCTGATCATGTGTCGCGGAAACCTGTCGGAAGTGCGTGGCGATTTTTCCGGCTTCTACGATGAATC
>JBDTQR010000217.1:0-7168 GCA_039932095.1 bacterium
ACTGGTTGTACATGGCGAGAAATTTCAGGATCGCCGCGGTGGCCAGCGCCGGGCCGGAGAGCGGCATCACGATGCGGCGGTAGATGTCGAACCAGCTGGCACCCTCGACCCGGGCCGCCTCGATCAGCTCTCCTGGCAAGTCCTTGAAATACTGCACGAACAGATAAATCGTCAGACCGTCGGCGATGAAAGGCACGATCTGGACGCGGTAAGAGTTCAGCCAGCCCCAGGTGATGCCGCCAGAGCCGATCCACGGCAGACGGGACGCCTCCAGCAGCAGGGGGATGGCGATTGTCTCGAACGGAACGATCAGGGTGGCGAGGATCAGAGTCAGGATGACATCGCGACCTTTCCAGGTGACGAAGGTAAAGGCAAAGGCGGCGGCGGAACACAGCGCCAGCGACAGCACCACGGTGACCGAGGTGACCAGGACCGAATTGAACACGAACAGCCCGACCGGGGCGCGTTTGAAGGCGGCGAAATAATTGTCCAGTGAGATGTCGCCAAGCGGCAGCAGCGCACGGAATGAGTGGGCGTCCGACAGCAGTTGGCCCGACGGTTTCAACGACGAGATCACCATGAAGATCAGGGGGAAGCTGAAGATAGCGGCGATCAGGATCAAGACCGCATAGCGCACGGCGAGCCGCAGGCCACGGTTGTCGGTGGAAATCTGTGCCATGTCAGGTCCTCTCCCGCGTTAGCCAACGTTGGATCAACGACACCGACAGCACGATCACGAACAGGATGACCGATATCGCCGAGCCGCCCGAAATGTCCTGCTTGCCGTAGCCGCGCTGGATCGCCTGAAACACGATGGTCTGGGTGCTGTCGAGCGGCCCGCCCTTGGTCATCACGTCAATCTGCGCGAACAGACCAAACGCCTGCATCGTGATCACCACCAGCACCAGCACGGCGGTATTTCGCAGGCCCGGCCAGGTGATGTAGCGAAACGTCTGCCATTTCGACGCGCCTTCGATCGCCGCAGCCTCATAGAGGGTGGGGGAAATGGTCTGCAGACCCGACAACCAGATCACCATGTGAAAGCCGACCGCCTGCCAGACCGACATGAAAATGATCGAGCCGAGCGCGGTAGATGGATTGCCCAGCCAGTCAATCCGCGGCAACGCGCCAAAACTGAGCGCCCCCAGCAAATTGTTCAAAATGCCCTGGTTCTTGTCATAGACGAAACTCCAAAGCAGCGAGACCACGACAATCGACACCACGACCGGCATGAAATAGATCGTGCGAAACACGTTGATCCCGCGCAGTCGCTGGTTGATCAACAATGCCAGGCCGAGAGCAAGGCCGCCTTGGACCGGGGCGGTCACCATAACGAAGATGAAGGTGTTGATTATGGCTTTCAGGAACACCACGTCGCGGGCCAGTACATAGGTCCGCCCCTCGCCAGAGCCCCACGAGAACCACTCGCGCATTCCGTCGAACTGCGGATAGTCCGGGTTCTTGCGGGTGATCGAGCGCAGTTCCGGCAGTTTGGGCTGACCGGCATCATCCAGCACCGTTTTGCCGGCGTCATCCTTCAGCGGGTCCAGATGCAGAATCCCCATGCCCAGAAGTTGCCGGTAGTTCGACATGCCGGTGAATTCGGTGGGGTTTGGCGACACAAGCCTCTGGTTGGTGAACGACAGGGCAACTGCCAGGAAAAACGGCAGGATGATGAAGGCCGCAATCAGGGCGACAGCGGGCCCTGCCATCAGCCATCCGGTCCGGTTCGAAACAGTGAATCGCGATGCCATGTCGGCCTCTTGCCAAGCGGTTGGGGAAAGGCGGAGGCGGCGGCCAGGCCACCTCCCGTTTGATCTGGCGGCACCGGGTGAAATGCATCGCCCGGTGCCGCCGGATCAGCGGGCTTAGTTCGCCGGAGCGTAGCCCTTGTTCTTTTCGATGTCGGCGTTGATCTCGTCAACGGCGGCATCAAGGGTCGCACCGACATCCGCGCCATCGGCGATGTCAGTGGCGGCCTTTTCGAACACCTTGGCCTGCACAACGTATCCCGGGGTAACCGGACGCACCATGCCTTCCTTGTTGGAATAGCTGAAGAACACGCTTAGCGGGCCGCCGTCCTTGTAGTTGTCAACCATCGCGGCGGCGGTCGTCGTCGCCGGGATCAGGCCGATGCCATTCGAGAAGTCGGCCAGGTACTTGTCTTGAATGGCAAATTCGATGAACTTGGACGCGCCATCCGGATGGGCGGACTTGCCCGACACGCCGAACTGCCAGGAGGCCGAGCCAATTTTCGGACCATGGCCGAAATCTGGTGCCGGCAGGAATACCGTGTCGTCATAGGCTGCCAGTGTGCCAAGGGCCGCCCAGTTTCCGTTCCACGAGAACGCATATTCGCCAGTGTTGAAGCCGTTGTCGCGGTCTGCGCCATCTTGCTTGGCCTGTGCATAGCCATCGGTGAACAGATGCTGCCACCACTTGCCCCAAGCCATCGCCGCATCGCCGTTCAACGCACCTTCAGCAGTAGTATAGTTGGAGCGATCAACAATATCACCGCCGAATGATTGCAGGAAGGGCGAGAAGGCATAAGGATACCATTCACCGGTCCAGGCTATGCCGAGGTCGAGCGCATACTTGTATTTGCCCGAATCCTTCGCGGCCTTCAATGCGGCTTCGAATTCGTCCCCGGTCCACGGCTGTTCCAGGGTCGGCGTGCGCAAACCAAGGTCGGTCAGGATGGATTGGCGCGACACCAGCGAAATCGCCGCGTCCCACAGCCCGATGGAATAGAGCTTGCCATCATACATGCCCTTGGTGCCGGGCAGGAAATTGGCGACCTTGCTTTCTTCGATTTGCAGCGGCTGCATGTAGCCTGCCCAAGCCCAGTTCGGCATGTTCGGGCCGTCGACGTCGAGAATGTCGGGCAGATTGCCCGCCAATGCCCCAGCGGTAACCGAGTCGTTGTAGGCGGCTTGCGGAAAGCTTTGCAGTTCGACCGTCCAGTCCGACTGGCTGGCGTTGAAGTCGGTGATGATCTGATTGATGATCTTGGCCTCAACTTCGTTGCCGGCCCCGTGATACCACATGGTCAGCGCGGTCTGGGCTTCGGCCATGCTGCCCCAGGCACTTGCGGCGATAGCAGCGCCTGCCATCCATCTTTGCTTGGTCATTTCGGTGTTTCCTCCCTGATAGATCTTAGTTGAGTGACGTTGATTGGGGTTCTCTCGGTGACGGACGCCCGCCACTGCACCGAGCCCGACACTAAAGTCGGGGATCGGTCTTCCCGGCCTTGGCCGGAAATGAGGGATAAGAGCCGCTGGCCCGCGCGCACGCCCATGGCGAAATAGGGCAACTCCACCGTGGTCAGCGGCGGGTAAAGGGTTTCGGCGATGACGTGGTAATTGTCGTAACCGGCGACGCAGATCTCATCCGGCAGCCGGAGACCGCGTGACCGCAGAATGCCGTAAACCTTCAGGGCCATCTTGTCATTCCCGCAGCAAAACACAGTCGGCGGGTCGGGCAGACGCAGCATCTGGTCGATGGCGTCCCAGATCAGTTGGGTCTCGGCCTCATGGCCGTTCAGATCGCAGGGCCGCACCAGGTTCGGATCATAGGCAAGGCCCGCTTCCGCCAGTGCCGTGCGATAGCCAAGGCTGCGCAGCCGGGTCGCCTCGATCTCGTCGCGCAAGGTCAGATAGGCAATGCGGGTATGACCCGCGCGGATCAGCCGCGCCACCAACTCATGCTGGCCACGCTCGTCGTCCGGCAAGATGGCCGGGGTGCCGATGTCGTCAAAACAATTGGCCAGAACCAGCGGCGTGCTGGGCGGAACCGGCGGCAGTGAAACTTGCTGATGGTATTCCGCGACATAGATCAGCCCTTCGACGCGGTGGCTGAGGAAGGTATCGATCAGGCGCGGCACCTTGTCCTGATGCCCGCCGGTATCGGCAATCATCACGGTCATATCGGCCTGCGCCATTGCCGCCTGAATGCCCTGCACGATGAACAGGTCAGGCAGGCCGGCGGGCTGTGTGGCCTCTCTGACCGTGGTGATGGCGCCGGTGATCAACCCAATCAGTCCCGATTTGCTGGCGCGCATCATGCGGGCAGCATTGGAGGGGACATAACCCATCTCGCGCATCGCCTTCTCAACCGCCTCGCGGGTGGCCGCCCCGACCGGCCCGTCGCCGTTCAGCACGCGGCTTACGGTTTTGGCCGAGACGCCCGCAGCCCGGGCGACATCATAAATGGTTGCCATTCTGGTCATCCTCCCCAGGTCGTCTCGGTTTATGACACCGATGACATGACACCGGTGTCATACGGCTTTGTGACGCTGCGAGTCAATGATTTATGGTCAATCCGGACTTGTTGAGGGGTGCGACGCGCACGGCGAGAGCGTGCCGAACTGGCGAAAGTCTTGCCACCATAACGAAAAATTCTCAGTTGGGCGGCCGAGACCTGGCCTTGCTATCGGGCAAATCAATCGCACAGGTTGACCGGGCTGACAGTCCAGATAGAACGGAGCATGGGCCTTCCGGCAAGCTTCCAACGGCCCCACCCAGCGCCAACGAATCACCGTCTGACCTAAAGTGAAAGATCCGGCAACATGCGCGTCGTCTATGATCCCGAACCCCGCAGCACACAGGAAATCTTTTCGTCAGGCGCGCTCGCCGCGTTCCGCGCCGCGCATGAGGTTGTGGAGTGGCAGGGCGAGGATCGCGACAGCTTTTATGCCCGAAACTTGCCCGATTGCCAGATCCTGATCAGCCAGCAACCGATGCCCGCCGCGCGTCTGGCGCTTGCCCCGGACCTCAAGGCAATCTTCAACGTCGAGACCAATTTCCTGCCCAACATCGACTATGAGGCATGTTTCCGCCGTGGCATTCATGTTCTGGCGCCTGGCGGTGTCTTTGCCCTGCCGGTGGCCGAGATGGCCTTGGGCATGGCGCTGTCCCTGGCGCGTAACATCCACCGTGAACATGCGGCTTTCCAGCACGGCCATGAGAAATGGCTGTTCGAGGGCAACACCCAGTCCGAACTCCTGACCGGCTCTACTGTCGGCATCATCGGCTTTGGCGATCTGGGGCGCGCGCTCCACAAGCTGCTCGCCCCGTTTGGCGTCAGGGTGCAGGTCTTCGACCCCTGGCTGTCCGAAGGCTATCTTCACCGCCTTGGTGTCCAGCCTGTCACCTTCGAGACCCTGATGGCGCAGAACCGTTTCGTCTTCGTCATGGCCGCGATAACCACCGAAAATGCCCATATGATCAACGCCGAAGCTATCGCACTGATGCAACCGGGTGCCAACCTTCTGCTGATGTCCCGCGCCGCCGCCGCTGACTTCACCGCCCTGACTGGGGCCGCCCAATCCGGCCGCATCCGCATCGCGACAGACGTCTTTCCAGTGGAACCGACCCCGCACGATGACCCGATCCGCCAAGTGCCCAATATCCTGTTCTCTCCCCACCGGGCCGGGGCGCTGACCCTCGCGCTGCGGGAAATCGGCGACCGGGTGCTGGAGGATATTGATCTGATCGCGTGCGGCCTGGCGCCGCAATCGTGTCGCCGTGCAGAGCGGGAGACTGTGGCGCGGATGCGCTCGATGCCGGTCAAGACGTCCTGACTGTCAACGCAGTGGCACATTCTCGCGTAGAATGATCCGTGGCTCGATGTTCTTTTGCATCAGCAGCGGCGAGTTGGTTGCGATGGAGCCCAGAAGCCGGATCACTGCCTGCTCGCCCACCAGCCGGGCGTTCTGGTCGATGATCACATCGATCAGGTCATCAACCAGCCACGACCGCGTGCTTTCCGTGAGGTCGTGCAGGATCACGAACGGCCGCTTGCCGGCCGCCGATTGCAGCGCTTGCGCTATCCCGGTTCGCCCCGCGCCGACACAATAGACCCCGGCCAGATCGGGCCGGGTCCGCAACAAGGTGACCATCGCGGCCCGCGACCGTTCGCTGTCCTCCCCGGTTTCCAATGCTGGCAATATAGTCAAGCCGTCGAACTGATGCTCCAGAAGAGCCCGAAAACCAAACTCCCGCTCGCGGTGGCCGTGAAACTCACGGCTGCCCAGAAACAGCGCAATCTCGCCCTGCGACCGCCCCGCCATCAATCCCATGATCAAGGCCGCCGTTCGCCCCGCCACCACATTGTCGACCCCGACATAGGCCGAGCGCGGCGTCGATAATACGTCCGAGGCAATCGTCACCACTCGCACCCCAGCCTCGCACAGCCGCCGTATGGCGTGGCGGGTCTTGGGATGATCGATGGTCACCACGCCCACCCCGTTGGTGCGCAGCTCCACCCGTTCCAGTGCCTGCAACAGGTCATCCACCCCGATTCCCGGCATTGGCGTGACGTTGCATGAGGCGACCAACGGCAGCGACGCGGCAAAGCTGGTAATGCCATCCACCAGTTCATGCATGAAACCGTTGCTGACAAAGGGAATGAAGAACTCCAGATGAGCCGGGCGCGACGGCAGCGGCACCATGCCCTCGGATGACAGATAGCCCAACTCCTTTGCCGCCTGCAGCACGCGCTGCCGGTTCGACGGACTGCACCCGTCGCGACCGTTCAACGCACGGTCAACCGTCGCCGTGGACACATTTGCACGGCGCGCAATGTCAATGATCGTAGTTCGCCCCATGAGTCGCCGTCCTTTACTCCACCACATCAGAAATCCGATGCAATCGCATCAGATATCTGACGCTGTCGCAGAAATCCTTGGTTGGGGAAGGGGGTGAGTGCAGGTGCAGCATTTGCTGCCAGACGAAATCCGTCCTTTGTGCTGATGTGATCTGATGCGAAACGACGTTGAAGCGTGGCTTTGAATGCGGGAACATCGGGTATAGGCTTACGGTGAACGTCATCCGCCACAGGGGAGGGGCGGTGATTTGTCCAGCAGTTATTGGCAATTGCGGGATCGGTATCGCAGCCTGGCCGAGACGTCGGCTGTGGCCGGCGACCGAGTCGGCTTGAACACCGGTCCTCAGACAGGAGGTGGCGCAGGACATCAGACCGCAAACTCTGGGGAGTGAACAAAGGGCCACGCGGCCCATACAAACTGTGGAGGAGAATTCGATGTATATCAGAACTTTGCTGGGCGCTGCAGCGGCCCTTGCCTTGACGACCGGGATGGCCTCTGCCGAGGGCAAGACCTTCTACTGGATCTCGCATGGCGGCCCGGCCGACCCGGTCTGGACCTATT
>JBDTQR010000218.1:0-7157 GCA_039932095.1 bacterium
GCCCGAACCGGCCATGCCGCCTGAACCGACCATGGCTGTGCCAGCCGCCAATGAGCCGGCTCCGGTCGCGGTTGAACCTGCAGTGCCGATGGCCGCAGCCCCGGTTGCACCCGCACCTGTGACGGCGACGGGTCCGGTGCAGCCCAAGGCCATGCCCGGTCCGCGCGGCGGGGTTGGCGACAAGTTGACGATGATCGAGGGCATTGGCCCGGCGATGGAGAAGCTGTGTCACGACCTCGGGATCTATCATTTTGACCAGATCGCGGCGTGGGGGCCGAATGAGATTGCCTGGATGGATGGCAACCTCAAGGGCTTCAAGGGCCGCGTGACACGCGACAAATGGGTGCGGCAAGCCCAATTGATTGGTGAGATCGGGGTGGACGCCTTTCTGATCCGCGCCAAGACGAATGACTATTGAGGGTTTGATGGCACTGACCCCGGCAGAGCAGACGGACGTGGCCGAAGGGCGGCGGATCGCAGGGGTTGTGGCGGTGGCGGCGGTGCTGTGGATCCTGGTTGAGGCTTTGGGCGGGCAATATGGCTGGCCGCCCAAATACATCTTTCTGGCGGACCTGAGTGCCGCCGCCGCGTTCCTCTGGGGGATGATCGCGGCTTTTCGGTTGTGGCGCAGACGCCAACGGTAATAGGCCCGCAAGGGTTCGCAAAGACGGCCCGCAGGGCCAAACATAAGGACGGGCACATGCTCAAGGATCAGGACCGCATCTTTACCAACCTGTACGGGATGCATGACCGTTCGCTGGCCGGGGCCAGGAAGCGTGGCCATTGGGATGGAACCGCCGGGATATTGGCCCTGGGCCGCGACAAGATTGTCGAACTGGTCAAGGCGTCGGGGTTGCGCGGTCGCGGTGGGGCAGGCTTTCCGACCGGGCTGAAATGGTCGTTCATGCCGAAAACCTCGGACGGTCGTCCGTGCTATCTGGTGGTCAATGCCGACGAGTCTGAACCCGGCACCTGCAAGGACCGCGAGATCATGCGGCACGATCCGCATACGCTGATCGAGGGTTGTCTGATCGCCTCGTTCGCGATGGGGGCCAATGACTGCTACATCTACATCCGCGGCGAGTATATCCGCGAGCGCGAGGCGCTGCAGGCGGCGATTGACGAATGCTATGACGCGGGGCTTTTGGGCAAGAACGCGGCGGGGTCAGGGTTTCAGTTTGATCTGTACCTCGCCCATGGCGCCGGTGCCTATATCTGCGGCGAAGAAACCGCGCTGCTGGAAAGCCTTGAGGGCAAGAAGGGCATGCCGCGGATGAAGCCGCCATTCCCGGCAGGCTCGGGCCTGTACGGCTGCCCGACCACGGTGAACAATGTGGAATCGATTGCCGTGGTGCCGACGATCCTGCGGCGTGGGCCTGAGTGGTTCGCCTCGTTTGGCCGTCCGAACAATGTCGGCACCAAGATTTACGCGATTTCGGGACATGTGATGCAACCCTGTGTGGTCGAAGAGACCATGTCGATGCCGCTGCGCGAGCTGATCGACGAACATTGCGGCGGGGTACGCGGTGGCTGGGGCAATCTGAAGGCGGTGATCCCGGGCGGAGCCTCGGTGCCGTTGCTGACGGCCAAGCAATGCGACGATGCGATCATGGATTTCGACTGGCTGAAGGAACAGAAATCGGGTCTGGGGACGGCGGCGGTGATCGTGATGGATCAGTCGACCGATGTCATCAAGGCGATCTGGCGGCTGTCGAAGTTTTACAAGCATGAATCTTGCGGCCAGTGCACGCCGTGCCGTGAGGGCACCGGCTGGATGATGCGGGTGATGGACCGTCTGGTGCGCGGTGAGGCAGAGGTTGAAGAAATCGACATGCTGATTTCGGTTACCAAGCAAGTCGAGGGCCATACGATCTGCGCCCTGGGCGACGCGGCGGCTTGGCCGATCCAGGGGCTGGTCCGGGCGTTCCGTGAAGAGATTGAAGACCGCATCAAGGCCAGGAAGACCGGGCGGATGGGGGCGATGGCGGCAGAGTAAGCCATGGGTCTCGAGACAGTTCCGGCGTTATGGCGGAGGCGCTGATGAACCGCTTCAGATTTGTGGCGCAGTTGCCGGGCCGGATAGCGATCGTGGCCTCACTGGTTGCTTTGACTGCCTGCAGCGCACCGCTGGTGAAACCGCCCTTGACCCTGCCGCCGGCCGATGGACGGATAGAGCGGGTGTCCATCGGGGATGGCTACGCTTACGCCGTCAACTATCAGGCCCTCGACCAATCGCGCGAAGGGGTGTTCCTGCGGGTGACGCGCGACTCGGCGCCAGAGATGGATTATTCCGAGGGGCTGGCCGCGAAACGTGCCGCCGAGGCCTACTGCGCCACCTACCGCCGCAAGCTGAACCCGGTGGCGTATGGTGTGTTCTCGACTCCGGCGTCCTGGCTGTTCGAGGGGGGATGTACGTGACGTCTTGCCGCCGGTCGTATGGCTATTCAGCTTGCTGTTATGGCATGACAGTGGCCAATGCCCCACATTGGGCCAGCCGCAGTGTCGAAGCGTCCGGAATTCTGCGGCCCGGACGCGTGCCAAAGGTAAAAGTCTGATGTTGAAATCATGGTTCCCCTCTGTCCTAGTCGCCTCCGTTCTGGCGGCCTCGGTCCCGGCGATGGCAGAGGCGATGGTGCCCTTGCAGGATGAGGCGCATATCAACGAGCAATTGGTCGCCGCCGCCGCAGGAGATATTCTGCGCCAGACCTGCCCCAGCCTGTCGGCCCGCTATTTCGTGGTCTGGAGCAAGCTGACCGAGTTGGAAAACTATGCGCGATCAAAAGGCTATACCGAACATGATGTGGACCTGTTCCTGAAGGACAAGTCGCAGAAAGCCCGGATCAAGGCGACGGCGAAAGAATACCTCGCCAATGCCGGGGTGGTGCGTGGCGATGTGGAAAGCTATTGTGCGGCGGGGCGGCAAGAGATCGCCAAGGAGACATTGGTCGGATCATTGTTGAGGTCATCGAAATGACGGAACGCGAAGGGTTTCACCTGGCGGAACTGAATGTCGGGCGATTGCTGGCCCCAACGGACGACCCGCGCGTGGCGGATTTCATGACTGCCCTGGACCGGATCAACGGTCTTGGCAAGCGGATGCCGGGCTTTGTCTGGATGATGGAGGGCTCGGGTGAGCCAGGGACTGGCAACACCGAGGCCAAGATCGACGGTGACCCGCAATTCGTGTCGAACCTGACCGTGTGGGAAAGTGTCGAGACCCTGGAGGCCTTTGTGTGGAACACCGTGCACCGGCAGTTCTATGAACGCCGGGCCGAATGGTTCGAGGTGCTGGGCAAGATGCATTTCGTGATGTGGTGGGTGCCTGCCGGTCATCATCCGACCCTGCAAGAGGCTCTGGCCAAGCTGGAGCATCTGCGGGTACATGGCGCGACTGATGAGGCATTCGGCTGGGCCTGGCTCGCCGAAGCCAAGTTGTGGCAACAGCGGGCCTGCGGGCCGGTCGCGGCGGAGTAGGGATGCAGCCAGCGGGTCATCATCTGGCGGAACTGAACTTTGGTGAGTTGCGCTATGACTGGGATGACCCACGGGTGAAGGACTTCGTCGATGGGCTTGACCTGGTGAACGGGCTGGCCGCGCGGTCGCCGGGGTTCATCTGGCGGCTGTCGGACGATGATATGGACACCGCCCAGACCAGCCCCGCGGGGGCGTTTGGCGGCAACTCCCGGATGGCGTCGACCTTGTCGGTCTGGCGGGATGTGGCGGCGCTGGAGAATTTCGTGTGGAACACCGTGCATCGCCAGTTTTATGAGCGCCGTGCCGAATGGTATGACGCGATAGGCAACTCCTACCTTGTGATGTGGTGGGTGCCAGTGGGACACCGGCCTGACGTCGCAGAAGGGCTGGTCCGTTTCAACCAGATGCGCGATAAGGGGCCAAGCGAGGCCGCCTTCGGCTGGGCCTGGCTGCAAGACGCGAAACTTTGGCAACAGCGGTCCTGCAAGGGCCATGCAGCGGAGTGAACCCATGTGTTACGGCGGCGTTGAGTCAAAATATATGCTGCGCGACCTCGAGGAACGCATGAAAGGCGTTGCCTTCACCTGCGATACGTCGGAAGAACCGGGCCAAACGCCCTTGAGCGGACTGCTGGTTCGGCTCGGGGGATTTTTCCGGTGGAAAAAGCGGAAGGACCTTGTGAATGGCTGACCTGAAGAAACTGCTGATCGACGGGATTCTGGTAGAGGTCGACCCCGCAATGACAATCATCCAGGCCGCCGAAGTGGCCGGGGTCGAAATTCCACGCTTTTGCTATCATGAGCGGCTGACGATCGCCGGCAACTGCCGGATGTGTCTGGTCGAGGTGGTGGGTGGCCCGCCGAAACCTGCGGCCTCTTGCGCGATGCAGGTCCGCGACCTGCGCGGCGGTCCCAATGGCGAACCTGCGGTGGTGAAGACCAACACGCCAATGGTCAAGAAAGCCCGCGAAGGGGTGATGGAGTTCCTGCTGATCAACCATCCGCTGGATTGCCCGATCTGCGATCAGGGCGGCGAATGCGATCTGCAGGATCAGGCGATGGCCTACGGTGTCGATTTCAGCCGGTACCGCGAGCCGAAGCGGGCGTCTGAGGATCTGGACCTTGGCCCGCTGGTCGAGACCAAGATGACGCGCTGCATTTCCTGCACCCGTTGTGTGCGGTTCACTTCGGAAGTGGCGGGGATCCTGCAGATGGGTCAGACCGGGCGCGGCGAGGATGCCGAGATCACCACCTATCTGAACGCGACTTTGGACAGCAATCTGCAAGGCAATATCATTGACCTGTGCCCGGTGGGGGCGCTGACCTCCAAGCCCTATTCCTTCACCGCGCGGCCGTGGGAGTTGTCGAAAACCGAGTCTATCGATGTGATGGACGCCCTCGGTTCCAACATCCGGATCGACACCAAGGGTCGTGAAGTGATGCGCATTCTGCCGCGCAATCATGACGGGGTGAACGAGGAATGGATTTCCGACAAGACCCGTTTTATCTGGGACGGGCTGCGCCGTCAGCGGCTTGACACGCCCTACATTCGCGAGAACGGCAAGCTGCGCAAGGCCGGCTGGGGTGAAGCTCTGGCCGCGGCTGCGGCGGCAATGACCGGGCGCAAGGTGGCTGGACTGGTCGGTGATCTGATGCCGGTCGAGGCCGCTTATTCGCTGAAAGCCCTGATTGTGGGGCTGGGCGGCAATGTGGAGTCGCGGACCGATGGCGCGAAGCTGCCGGCTGGCAACCGGTCGGCCTATGTCGGGACGGCGCGGATCGAGGATATTGATACCGCCAAGATGATCCTGCTGGTCGGCACCAATCCCCGGATCGAGGCGCCGGTGCTGAACGCCCGCATCCGCAAGGCCTGGACCAATGGCGCCAAGGTGGCTCTGGTGGGCGAAGCGGTCGATCTGACGTATGATTACCGGCACCTTGGCACCGACAGAGAGCTGTTGGCGGTTCTGGCGACCGAAGATCATTCCGACAAGTCGGGCGGTGTGGTGATCGTTGGCCAGGGCGCGATCAACGAGGCCGACGGCGCTGCGGTGCTGGCCCACGCGATGAAGGCGGCCGAGTCTGCTGGCGCGAAACTGCTGGTGCTGCACACGGCGGCGGCGCGGGTTGGCGCGATGGATGTGGGTGCCGTGACCGAGGGCGGTCTTGCGGCGGCGGTCGATGGGGCCGAGGTGATCTACAATCTTGGTGCAGACGAGGTTGATATCGCTGCTGGCCCGTTTGTCATCTATCAGGGTAGCCATGGCGACCGGGGTGCCAACCGTGCCGACATCATCCTGCCGGGTGCGGCCTATACCGAAGAGCGTGGGCTGTTCGTGAATACCGAAGGCCGCCCGCAGCAGGCGTTGCGCGCCGGGTTTGCGCCGGGTGAGGCCAAGGAGAATTGGGCGATCCTGCGGGCGTTGTCGGCAGAACTCGGCAAGACTCTGCCTTGGGATTCGCAAGCCGCCTTGCGGGCCCGGATCGTCGCCGAGGTGCCGCATCTGGGGGCGATTGACGAGGTGCCGGTGAACGCCTGGACCCCGCTGGACCTGCGCGACATGGCGACGGCGACCTTCCGCAACGCCTTTACCGATTTCTACCTGACCAACCCGATTGCCCGCGCCTCGGCGGTGATGGGCGAGTTGGCCGCGCTGGAAGCCGACCGGGCCAAGATGAAGCTGGCGGCAGAGTAGGGATGCGGCGGGTGCTGGTCCAGGCGAGCCTGACTGCGGTTGTGGCGCTGTCGGCCTGTGCGGCGCAGGAGCCGCAGGAGCCTGACTTGATGGCGATGGTGGCCGACCCGAACTTCAAGCCGACCTATCTGGGGATCGAAACGATCCTGCTGGACGGCGATCTGGTCGATTTCCGGGTGGCGATGAAGGGTGCGCGCAACAAACAGGACGTGTCGAACTATGCGCAATGTGCTGCCGCGCAATATGCGCTGATCCGTGGCTTTGGTTTTGCGCGACACTTGCGGACAAATATCGCGGAAAGCGGTGGAACTTGGCGCGGAGATGCGATTTACACGATCTCGGCGGCGCTGCCGAATGGGCTCAGGACGATTGATGCGGAAGTCACCGTGCGGAACTGTGGGTCTTTGGGAATTCCGACAGTATAGTCGGGGCGGAATGAGGGCGAAGAATGGCTGATTTCTTTCAAACCGGGCTGGGCATGGCCTTGCTGATGGCCTTGCAAAGCCTGTTGATCGTCGGCTTCGTAATGATCAGCCTGCTGTTCCTGGTGTATGGCGACCGCAAGATCTGGGCGGCGGTGCAGATGCGGCGCGGGCCGAACGTGGTCGGGCCGTTCGGCGCGCTGCAATCGGTTGCTGACGCGCTGAAGTTTATCCTCAAGGAAATCATCGTGCCCGCCGGGGCGGACCGCGCGGTGTTTTTCCTGGCGCCGATGGTCAGCTTCGTGCTCGCCGTTCTGGCCTGGGCCGTGGTGCCCTTTGCGCAAGGCTGGGTGCTGGCGGATATCAATGTGGCCGTCCTGTTCGTCTTTGCCGCCTCCTCGCTGGAGGTTTACGGCGTGATCATGGGCGGCTGGGCGTCAAACTCGAAATACCCGTTCCTCGGCGCGCTGCGCTCGGCGGCACAGATGATTTCCTATGAGGTGTCTCTGGGTCTGATCATCATCGGCATCATCCTGTCGACCGGTTCGATGAATTTCGGCGCAATC
>JBDTQR010000219.1:0-7153 GCA_039932095.1 bacterium
TTCATTGCGTTTGACGATTTGGCAAAGTGGACGGCGCGGATTCCGCGGGCCAGAGCGGTGGCGGTGGATGGCAAGGGCCATCAGTTTGGTGGTGGCTTGCCGCCGGTCCTGCTGGAGGGTCTGCGCGCCCAGGCGGTTTGACATTGGAGCCGCCTGAATAGAAAGGACCGCCCTGGGACGGGGCGGTCCATGCTTGCCGGAGCATTCTTTGGGGGACGAACGCGTGCCCCGGCAAGGTCATGCCCTGGGATCAGCCAGGCATTACATCTTCGGCAGAAGCACGGTGTCGATGACGTGGATGACGCCGTTGGACTGCTTCACGTCCGCGATGGTGACGGTGGCCATGTTGCCCATTTCGTCGGTGATCATCACCTTGCCGTCCATGTCGGACAGCGTCCACTTGCAGCCGCCGACGGTATCAACGACGTGCTTGCCGCCGTCTGCCTTGATCATCGACATGATGTCGCCCGACATTGCGGTGCCTGCGATGACATGGCAGGTCAGGATCTTGGTCAGCATGTCCTTGTTTTCCGGCTTCAGCAGGTTTTCGACGGTGCCGGCCGGCAGTTTGGCGAAGGCTTCGTTGGTGGGCGCCAGAACGGTGAACGGGCCGGGACCGGACAGGGTGTCGACCAGACCGGCGGCCTGAACCGCGGCGACCAGTGTGGTGTGGTCAGCCGAGTTCACTGCGTTTTCGACGATATTCTTGTCTTCATACATAGCAGCACCACCCACCATCGGGTTTTCTGCCATGGCGAAACCAGCCGAAAGGGTCATTGCGGCGACGGAGAGAAGAAGAGTTTTCATGATATATGCTCCCTGAGCGTTTCTCGGGGCGGGCCATTCCCGCCTCACACAGCATCTACGGGCGGGCTGGGCGGTTAGTTTCAAATGAGCCGCAACATCACGGCGTCGTGATCGGTTTTTCCAGCAGGCCGTTGAATTGGCTTGGAAAAAGGAAGGAGGGGTGGTTTCCCACCCCTCTTCATATAGCGAGCAGTGCTAGGTAAACCGGATCAGACGGAGTCCAGCTTGCCGATTGCCAAGGGTGGCAGCGTCGGTTTGCCTGTGGGCGAGCCACCCAGTGGTTCGAGCGTCACAGCCAGCAGTTGGCCCGGCTCGACCCCTGGCAGCGAGATCGTCTCGCGGTCGCCCGCGATGACACCCAGCGACACCGGCGGGTTGTCGCCTGCGATGATCCACAGTTCCAGGCTATGCTGTGCATCGGCAGGATTGCCCGAAACGCGGGTCAGCGTCAGTTTGTCTTGGGTGATCACGGCCTCATATTTCAGAGTGCTGCCAACGGCGACCAGGGTCGCAGTAAGGCTCGGCTGGGCCGGGCTGAGGGCGAGATATGCCACCACGGCGACGGCGGCGGTTCCGGCGGCACCCCAGGCCCACAGACTGCTCAGCCAGCCACGCTTGGCGGCCCGCGGGAACAGGCGCGATTCGATCCGTGGCCAAAGTTCGGGCACCGGGACCTCCGCATAGTCATCGTTCAGTCCGGACAGGCGCTGTTCCCAATCAGCGACGCGGGCGGCAAATAGCGGGTCACGACGCAGCCGGGATTCGGCGTCGTTCCATGCATCACGGTCCAACAGTCCGGTGACATACTCGCCCGCCAGGGCGTCGTCGGCTTCTTCGGGGGTGAAATCGGCTTCACTCATGATGTCATGCACTCCTTCAGGCGAAGGAGTGAGCGACGCAGCCAAGTGCGCATCGTGTTCAGGGGCACGTCGAATTTCGTGGCGAGGTCGCTGTAAGACAGGCCGGTCAGATAGGCACCGCGCAGCGCCTCGGCGCGGTCAGGCTCCAGTGTGGCAAAGCAGTCGTTGATCCGCCGCGCCTCACCCGTGGCGATCAGCCGGGTTTCGGCGCGCGGGGCGGGGTCGGACACTGCGGCCATGGCGTCGTCGTCATTGACATGGTCGGGACGCTGGCGCAGCCGGTCGATGGCGAGGTTGCGCGACAAGGCGATCAGCCAGGTCATGCCACGGCCCTTGGACGCATCGAAGCGTCCTGCCTTCAGCCAAACCCGGGTGTAAACTTCCTGCAACGCATCCTCCGCTTCTGCTCTCTCCCCAAGGATACGCAGCAAAACTCCCATAAGTTTCGCAGAGCTAGCAGAATAAAGGTCACGAAAGGCGGCGCGGTCCTGAGTGGCAGTGCCATGAATCAGAATCGCAATCGGGTCATCAGTCATATGGTCGTGCCACCTTTACACTGTGACAGGTTATCCCCGCCTGCGACGTCGCCCTCCCTCACCCCCGGATCCGGAGGTGTTGAAGCTGGTCTCTGGCAAGGTAGCGTGACCAATGAGATGTGGAAAGGGGTCTGTGGCATGTGGAATGGCGGTCGCGTTGACAAAGTGCTCTTGAAAGCGCGGTTCGATGGCGGTTTCGACCTTGTGGATCTGCAGGACAGTGGCCTCGATGGCGTCACGCGAGCCGACATTGCACAGCGCGATGCGAGCCCCGGTGCCGGCGGCGTTGCCAGCGGAGGTGACTTTGTCCAATGGCGCATCAGGGATCATTCCCAGCACCATGGCGTGTTTGGGCGAGATATGAGCCCCAAACGCGCCCGCCAGGGTGACGCGGTCGACATGGTCGATGCCCATTTCATCCATCAACAGCCGCGCGCCGGCATAGAGAGCGGCCTTGGCGAGCTGGATGGCACGGATGTCGCCTTGCGTCACCATGATGCGCGGGCCGCCATGGGCGGTGCCATCGTGGAGCAGGTAGGAATGGGTGCGACCCTCGGGCACGCTTCGGGCGGTGCCGGTCTGTTCGGGCGAGCCGATCAGGCCTTGCTGGTCGACGAGACCCGCCATCCGCATCTCGGCCACCGCTTCGATGATGCCCGAGCCACAGATGCCAGAGATGCCGAGCGCCGCGGTGGCGATGCCGAAGTTCGGGTTGTCGGACCAAAGGTCCGAGCCGATGACGCGGAAGCGGGGTTCCTTGGTGACGGGGTCAATCTCCACCCGTTCGATGGCACCGGGCGCGGCGCGTTGGCCGGAAGAGATTTGCGCACCTTCAAAGGCCGGGCCGGTGGGGGAAGAGCAGGCTAGCACGCGGCTCTCGTTGCCCAGGAGGAGTTCGGCGTTGGTGCCGACATCGACGATCAGCACCATGTCTTTCGATTTGTTCGGTTCTTCGGACAGGGCGACTGCGGCGCAATCGGCCCCGACATGGCCTGCGATGCAGGGCAGGATATAGACCCGTGCGGCATGGTTCACCGCTGCCAGTTCGAGATCGCGGGCGTCGAGGCTGAGCGAGGAGGAGGTGGCGAGGGCAAAGGGGGCTTGTCCCAGTTCAACCGGGTCGATGCCGAGAAGGAGGTGGTGCATCACGGGGTTACAGACGAAGACCAGTTCGTAGATCGATTTAGTGTCGGCATTGGCCTCGGTGCAGATAGATTGGATCAGGCCGTTGATCGCGGTACGGACGGCATGGGTCATTTCCTTGTCGCCGCCGGGGTTCATCATCGCATAGGACACCCGCGACATCAGGTCCTCGCCGTAGCGGATCTGCGGGTTCATCACGCCGGCCGATTTCAGCACCGCACCGTCAGCGAGGTCGCACAGATGCGCCGCGATGGTCGTGGAGCCGAGGTCGATGGCGAGGCCGAGAAGTTTGCCCTCGTGATAGCCGGGCCACATATCGAGGATGCGGTAGCGGGCGTCGTTGTTGCCCTTGTGGATGGCGACGGTGATCTTCCAGTTGCCCTTGCGGAGGGCGGGTTGCAGGCGGCGCATCAGCGACAGTTCGGCGGCGATACCTTCGACCTGCCACTGGTCCTTCAATGCGCGCGCGAGGCGTTCGAAATCGCCGGTGGGTTCGTGCATGTCAGGTTCGTCAACCTCGACATAATAAAGCCGCGTGGCCGGGTCCATCACGATGTCACGCATGGTGGCGGATTTGCGGATCACCTGTTTGTGGACCTGAGATTCCGGTGGCACGTCAATCACCACGTCGCCCTGCACCTTGGCCTGACAGCCCAGACGGCGGCCTTCGGTCAGGCCACGGATGCGCTTGTAGCGCGCCTCGACCTCGTTCCACTCCGACAAGGCACCGTCTTCCACCGTCACGCCGTGTTTGGAGAACTCACCATAGCCCGGAGTGATCTGGCATTTCGAGCAGATGCCACGTCCGCCGCAGACCGAGTCGAGGTCAACACCCAGTTGGCGGGCGGCGGTCAGGACCGGGGTGCCAAGGGGGAAGCGGCCGCGTTTGCCGGAGGGCGTGAAGATAACCAATGCATCGGCGTCAGACATGGGAAGGCTCCTGTAATCCTAGCCTTTCTACGGTGGAAGCCGGGGCCCGCAAGGGCTGAATCCGGCGCGGTTTGGTGATTGGGCGTCACTTTTGCGCGGGAAAGGGGGATTTGGCGGTCGCGGTGATGATCTTGGTGGGTGCGGGCGCAAAATGCCGTTCTGTGCGAGGCTTGCTTTTGTGGTGGGATAGCAGATGGTTAGCAAACTTCGTTAATTGGACGGAAAGCACGTTGCGAATGGGTTGCAACAGGCAAAGGGCCTTTAAAGGGCCTGTTTCATCCGCTAGGGCTGCAACATGGACACGGTTGTGACAGATCTTTGCGTGGCGCGGGGCGGGGTGACCGTGCTGGAAGGCGTCAGCTTTCGATTGGCACCGGGGCAGGTTCTGGTGCTGCGCGGTCCCAACGGGATCGGCAAGACGACGTTGTTGCGCAGTCTGGCCGGGTTGCAACCCATTGTCGGGGGAACGGTTGCGGCGGGGGATCTGGCCTACAGTGGCCATGCCGACGGGGTGAAGGCCATGCTGACGGTGGCAGAGAACCTGACGTTCTGGGCCGCGGTCAATGGCGAGGATGGGGTTGAGGCGGCTTTGACGGCGCTGAACTTGTTGGCGCTGCGTGACCGGCGGGCGGCGGATCTGTCGGCGGGACAAAAGCGGCGGTTGGGGCTGGCGCGACTGATGGTCAGCGGGCGCGCGGTCTGGTTGCTGGATGAGCCGACGGTGTCGCTGGATCTGGCATCGGTGGAATTGTTTGGCCAGGTGCTCAGGGCGCATCTGGCCGAGGGCGGCTCTGCGTTGATCGCCACCCATGTTGACCTCGGGCTGCCTGAGGCGCAGGCGTTGGATCTGACGGCGTTTCGCGCCGTGCAGCGACAGGACGGCGCATTTGATGAGGCGTTCTCATGATTGCGCTTCTGGTGCGGGATGTGCGGCTGGCGATACGGGCAGGCGGCGGCTTTGGGCTGGGGCTGGCGTTTTTTCTGATGGTGGTGGTGCTGGTGCCCCTGGGGGTCGGGCCGGAGTTCGCCGTGTTGCAGCGGATTGCGCCGGGGATTCTGTGGGTGGCGGCCTTGCTGGCGTGTCTGTTGTCGCTGGACCGGTTGTTCGCGCTGGATTTCGAGGATGGCTCGCTGGACCTGCTGGCCACCGCGCCGATCCCGATGGAGGGTGTGGTGGCGGTGAAATCGCTGGCGCATTGGCTGGTGACCGGTCTGCCGCTGACCGTGGTGGCACCGGTGCTGGGCTTGCTGATGAACCTGGCCCCCGCCGGCTATGTCTGGCTGGTGGTGGCGCTGGCGGTGGGAACGCCGGCCTTGTCGGTGATCGGGGCGTTCGGGGCTGCCTTGACGGTGGGGTTGAGGCGCGGCGGGCTGCTCTTGAGCCTGCTGGTGCTGCCGATGTACGTGCCGACGCTGATCTTTGGCGCCGAGGTGGTGAAGCGCGGGGCCGAGGGCTTGTCGGTCGGGACGCCGCTGTTCTTGCTGGCCGGGATCACGCTGGGCGCGGTGGCATTGCTGCCGTTCGCGGCGGCTGCGGCAATTCGCGCCAACCTGAAATGAGCGTCTGACGCTAGTGTGACTTGAAATTCCGTGTGCCAAGGGGCAACCAAGCGCGATGTCGATTTGGGAATATGCGAATCCGAGGAAGTTCATGCAGACCTCGGCCTGGGCACTGCCCTGGGTGGCGGGACTGGCGGTGCTGATGCTGGTCGGCGGGCTGATCTGGGGGTTTTTCCTGACGCCGGATGATTACAAGCAGGGCTCCACCGTGAAGATCATCTATCTGCATGTGCCAAGTGCGATGATGGCGGTGTCGGCGTGGTTCATGATGCTGGTGGCATCGCTGATCTGGCTGGTGCGGCGACACCATGTTTCGGCTTTGTCGGCCAGAGCGGCGGCGCCGGTGGGCCTGACGTTCACGGTGATCGGGCTGGTGACCGGGGCGATCTGGGGCCAGCCGATGTGGGGGACATGGTGGGCCTGGGACCCGAGGCTGACCTCGTTCCTGATCCTGGGGCTATTCTATCTGGGCTACATCGCTTTGTGGGGGGCGATCGAGGACCCCGACGTCGCGGCGGATCTGACCAGCGTGCTGTGCATCGTCGGCTCGGTCTTTGCGTTCCTGTCGCGCTATGCGGTGATGTTCTGGAACCAGGGGCTGCATCAGGGGGCTTCGGTGTCTGTGCTGGGCGGCGATCAGGTGTCGAATGTCTATGGGCTGCCGCTGGGGGTTTCGGTGGCGGGGTTCGTGCTGTTGTTCGTGACGCTGGTGCTGTTGCGCACAAGGACGGAAATCCGGGCGCGGCGGATCAAGGCGCTTTTGGCGCGGGAGCGGTTCGCGTGATGCCGGATCTGGGGAAATATGCCGACACCGTACTGGGTGCCTATGGCGCGGCCCTGGTGCTGCTGGCGGCGCTGGTGGTCGTGACGGTGTGGCAGGGCGCGCGAATGAAGCGGGCGTTGGACGCGGTGGAAGCGAGGGCGAAACAGTGATCAGGCCGCTCATGCTGCTGCCGCCGCTGGTGTTCGCCGGGCTGGCGCTGGCGTTCTGGATCGGGATGCGCGACGGCGACCGGCCGCTGCCTTCGGCGCGGGAGGGCGGGCCGGCGCCGACGATCGCGCTGACCGCTTTTGGCGATCAGCAATTGCCGAGCGATGCCGACCTCAAGGCACCGGGGGTCAAGCTGGTGAACTTCTGGGCCTCGTGGTGCCAGCCGTGTCGGGCCGAGCATCCGGTGCTGGAACAGCTCAAGGCCGAGGGCGTGGTGATCTATGGCGTCAACTACAAGGACAAGCCCGCCGATGCCGAGGGCTTCCTGAACGAGATGGGCAATCCTTATGCCAAGATCGGCGCGGATTCCGGGCGGATGGCGATTG
>JBDTQR010000220.1:0-7105 GCA_039932095.1 bacterium
TTTGCCTGCCCGCTGACGCAATACCATCTGGCGGATGCCCTCGGGCTAAGCGCCGTGCACGTCAATCGGACCTTGCGCGACTTGCGCGAGGACGGGCTTTTGACCTTCAAGGACGGTCAGGTGACGATCCACGATTTCGACAGGGTGGTCGATCTGGCAGAGTTCGACCGGTCCTATCTGGATCAAGAGGGGCCCTTGCTGCGGTAAACCCGGGGCCCTCAGCCCCCGGCTGGTACGGGTAAGGCGGGAGCGCCCACGGCTGCAGTGAAGTTGGCCGCAGATATGCCCGGCAGCACGTTCAGGAACGCCACCAACGCCCAGACCTGCTCGTCGGTCTGTGTGGGCGCGAAGGCAGGCATGCCGGTCATCTTGATGCCGTACTTGATGAACTGGAAATTCTCTTGGGGATCAGGCTTTCGCGATGCCCGGTAAAGGTCAGCCGGGCTTGGGTTCAGCCCTTGGAAAATTGCCGTAGGTGCCATGTCCGGGCGCCCATGGCATACCGCGCAGTTATCGATGAAGATTTGACCGCCCTCTGCGATCTTGACCGGAGCGTCCAGCCCGTCTGGTACAACATTGGCGCCCAGACGCCGCGCGATGGAATGCTCCATCGTCTGATGGGTTGCCCAGTAGACCAGGCTGGAATCCGGTGTAGTCGCCGAAACGTCGTACAGGCCGGAATTGACAAAGGCATAGGTTCCCACCGCGCCGACGATGGCGGCAACGGCAAGGGTGCTCAGAACGATCATGGGTGGTTTCATCGGTCATTTCTCTTTCAGGCAAATGTTTCTTGGCCCCAGCGCGGCCCCGATGCGCGTCATGAGGGCCGCGCGTCGCGCCCGGTCTTGTCAGACCAAGGCTAGTTCAGCGGCCTTGCATTCCTTGATGCAATTGACGTCGTCCTTGGCCGTGTGGGCCTTTTCGGCAGCCTGATAATGCTTCAGCGCCGCGTCCTTCTTCGGCCCGGTTGGCGGCTTGTCTTAGGCGGCTTTGACGGTTTTCATCCGCTCGGCCGATGCGTCATGGGTCCCGGTCTTGGGGGTTTGTGCGGGTGTCATGGAGTATGCTCCCTTGTAAGCGCTCCGAATTGACAGGGACCTCGGCGGACCGCGTCTATATGGGGCAGTCGGCCTCGATCCCTGTCGAAACTAGCGAACACTGTTTATTTGCCTGGAATTTGGCGGCAACAGCTAGTTATGCCGCACCGCCGCCGCGGTCGTGCTGATCCACGTTAGATGGCCGTACGAATGCCAAGAGATTCCTGCGGATCGTCGGTGTTTCGCGGGTGCCAGATGCTGGAAGACCGGGCCGGGACAGCACATGGAGCCGCGCTGATGGTCAGGCGGACCGTCAGACCGCGCGAAGTCGACTGATAAACGATTTCGGCACCACTCTGCCGTGCCAAGCCGTCGATCAGGTGGTGGCCGAGGCCTTGGCGCACAGGTGCCGGGTCCGCCGTCGGCAATCCACGCCCCCGGTCGGCAATCTGGATCTGAACCGCGCCAAAAGACACGGGGTTGCAGGACACCCTTATCCGGGCACGGCCATCCGGACTGCGGCCATGCTTGATCGCATTGGTGATCACCTCGGTGCAGAGTTGGGTAACCGGCAGGATCAGCGCGGCGGCCAGAGTGCAGCCGGGTTCGATTGCCTCGACTATGTCGATCTCTCCGGGCATCAGCGACCGCATTGCCCGGCACACCGACGAGAGTTGCACGGCGATGTCGGGGCTGTCGCCGACGCCATCTGCGGAAAGGGCATGGTGCAGGTCCGAGATCGCTGCAATCTGCACCCCGATCGCCGTCAAGACCAAGGCGACTTCGGCAGCATCTGGGGGCATTCCGCCCCGGATGAGGTTGCGTCCCCTGAGACGGACGTAACTGCCCAGCATAGCCAGATGATTGGCGATCCGGTGGTCAGCTTCGGCCATACGGCCGCAGGTGTCGCAGTCCTGAAGCATGATTGTTTCCTTCCTCAAGTCGTTGACTGCCCATAAATTGCCGACAAAAGCGGTCGCACCTGCCTTTGCTGTCGCGGACGCCGTGGCCGACGGTTCGATATCTGGCGGCGCGGACGCTGTTGCGCTGCGCCGCCAAGGTTCAGGTGGTGATGATGACCTTCAATGCCTTGGTCTCGGCGGCATTGCCAAAGGTGTGATAGGCTTTCTCGCCCTCGGCCAAGGTGAAGTGATGCGTGATCAGCAGCGTCGGGTCGATCTTCTTGCCCGCGACGGTCTTGAACAGCATCGGGATCGTCGCCGTATCGACCAGTCGCGTGGTGATCGCGATATTGCGGTCCCACAAGGATTCCAGGTGCAGACTGGCGGGTTTGCCATGGACGCCGATATTGGCGATGACCCCGCCCGCCGCGACCAGTTTCTGACACATCTCGAACGTTGCCGGAATGCCGACCGCCTCGATCACGGTGTCGGCCCCTGCACCACCCGTAAGCTTCATCACCGCCTCGACCGCTTTGCCATCGCTTGAATTGACCGTATCGGTGGCACCAAAGCGCCTGGCGATCTGCAACCGGTTGTCGTCAAGGTCGATCATGATGATCTGAGCCGGAGAATAGAACTGCGCTGTCAGCAGCGCCGCAAGGCCAATCGGCCCCGCCCCGACAATGGCGACCGAACACCCCGGCTGCACTTTGCCGTTCAAGGTTCCGCATTCAAATCCGGTGGGCAGGATGTCGCTGAGCATCACCAGCGCCTCTTCATTGGCGCCAGCGGGAATATGATAGAGGCTCATGTCCGCATGGGGCGTGCGCACATATTCGGCCTGCGTGCCGTCGATGGCATTGCCCAATATCCAGCCGCCGGTAGTGCAGTGTGAATACATCTGCTTGCGGCAGAAGGCGCAGGTGCCACAGGCGCTGACGCAAGAAATCAGCACATGATCGCCCGGCTTGAACGAAGTGACCGCCGGTCCCACGCTGTCGATCAAGCCGACGCCCTCGTGGCCCAGAATGCGCCCCGGTGTCGCGGTCGGCACGTCACCCTTCAGGATATGCAGGTCGGTCCCGCAAATGGTGGTCTGCGTGATCCTTACGATCGCATCGCCCGGCGCGGTGATCACCGGTTTCGGGCAGTCCTGCAGCTTGATCTGTCCGTTTGCGCCATAGACCAGAGCCTTCATCTGGGTCGCGCCGTTAGCGGTCGAGGCCGCGACTTTGGGCCCGGTCGGATGTGATTTCAATGCGGTTGTCATGCGAAGTCTCCTTGAGGGATGTGCTGGGGGCGGACGTTAAACCGCTGGCCTTGGGGGAAATGTGTCGCCTGCGAACGGGACCCAAGACTTGCGCTGCGCGGTTGGGCACACTGTCGCCCGGCCTGCGATGCCTTGCACTGATCCACGTTGCGACGGGTGGCAGAAACCCCAGCTAGACGAAATCAATGGCCACGGATGCCGGGAAGCGCCGGCCACAAGGCCGCGGCAGTTCAGGCGTCGGTACGGGCCGCTGTGTTCAAAGGAGCAAGGTTGGATACGATAACCACGTCCCTTGCGCTGCTGGTCCTTGTCGTGCTGGGCGGCATTCTTGAACGGTCAACCCCGGTACCGGTGCCGCGACCGCTGATCCAGATCGGGTTCGGCGCGATTGCGGGGCTTGTGCCGCACTTCCGGATCGCCCTCGACCCTGAAGTGTTTTTCCTGCTGCTGGTGCCACCCCTCCTGTTCATCGACGGATGGCGCATCCCGGCGGACGAGCTTTATGCTGACAGGTGGGTCATTGCCAACATGGCGTTCGGTTTGGTCGTCGCAACCGTGCTGGCCGTCGGTCTGTTCATCGTCTGGCTGGTGCCGGGTCTGCATCCGGGCCTTGCATTCGCGCTGGCGGCGGCTCTGGCGCCGACCGATCCGATTGCGGTCACCTCCATCGCTCAGCGGGTGGCTATCCCGCGCCGTATGATGAACCTCTTGCAGGCCGAGTCGCTGTTGAACGATGCAACCGGGCTGATCTGCCTGCGCTTTGCGGTGATCTTCCTGCTGACCGGCGGCTTTTCCCTTGGCGTCGCGTCGGCCACGGTCCTTTGGGTGTCGATTGCGGGGTTGGCCATCGGGTTTGGCGTCACGCTGGCCGTCGTGCGGGTCAAGACCATGATCGTGGCCCGGATCGGCGAGGAACCGGGGGCACAGACCGTCATCAGCCTGCTCATCCCATTTGTCGCCTATCTGGCAGCCGAGGTAGTTTCAGCCTCGGGCCTGTTCGCGGCAGTTGCCGCGGGTGTCGCCATGTCTCGAGCCGAGGCCAGCGGGGCGGCCCTTGGGTCCACCCGAATTCAGCGCAGCGCCACCTGGGACTCGGTCCAGTTCATTGCCAACGGTGTCGTGTTCGTCTTGCTCGGGGATCAGTTGCCGACAATCCTGGCCCGTGCCCGGACCTCGGCGACGCAAACCGGACACCACGGGGTCTGGTGGCCGCTGATGCTGATCTTTGCCATCTTTGCCGCGATGCTGGTGGTGCGGCTGGTCTGGGTCTGGGCCAACGTCATCCTGTTGCGCCGTGGCACCCGACCCGACCGTTTGCCCGTCTGGCGTCTGATTGCCGCGACTGGATTGGCCGGATCGCGCGGCGCCATCACGTTCGCGGGCATTCTCAGTCTGCCCCTCGTCCTGTCGTACGGCACAGCGCTGGCCGAGCGCGATCTGGTCATTCTGGTCGCAATGGGGGTGATCGTGCTGTCCCTGATCGCGGCCTCCATCGGTCTGCCTTTGCTTTTGAGGGACGGCACGATTGCCATTGCGGTCGAGGCATCCGGGGAAACGGCCGCCCGGTCCGCCTCAGCAGTCGCCGCCTTGGCTGAAATAACCCGCATCGTCGCCCTTCACACCGGACCCGATGAAAGGACTGGCCTGTACGAAGCCGCGGCCGCGCGGGTCTCATCGCAGTATCTGCAACGCCTCGACGCCCTTGGACAGCGAACGGCGGGCGCCACAGAGGTCAAGTCTGATGCCAGTGTCCTGCGGGAGTTACAGATTGCGGCGGTGCGCGCGGAACGCCGATGTGTCTTTCAGTTGCGACGCCAGCAGACCATTGGCGCCGACGATGCGCGTCAGCTGGTGCGCGAACTCGACCTGCTGGAAGCACATTACGAGAGCTAGCCTTTGACCGATTTTTGCCGTGTCAACGCTGCCGGTCCGACCTGACCTTCACGGTCAAGGGGCATCCATGGATGAGATAGTCGTTTGGCGGCATTGGATACTTGTATTTCACCTTGGGGCTTAGCGAAACCAGCGCATCGATTTTCCCGATCAACCGAGTTCACGAAGGATGCTCGCCGTTTCCGGCAACCATGTAAGACTCGCCTGAATCCGTTCCCGCCAGCGTAGCCCCCGCACCAGTGCATCCCGATAGGCGTCGCCAAGGTCATCGGGCCTGTCTTGGGCCAAGGTTTGGATCAAGAATGCTGCCTGACCGCGATCTTTGCGCGCCTTGCCTTGTTCAGACCCGCCGCGACGGCGATCAGCAACGATCAATTTGTGAATTGCGAACCGCTCGGGGCGCGGAATTTGCACAAGCACGCCCGACCGATACAAGGCAAGCGCCGGGATCGGCTCGGCGATCAGGTAATTCAGGTAATTGAGCCCCTGCGCACTGACCCCGAGTGCGGGCAGGGGCTTGACCGTTTCTTCGCCAAAGGCGGGTGTCAGAAATTCGACCATTGCCTCGCCCCGCGTCTGGCGCCATTTCCAAACCTGTCTGTCTTGCAGCCCAGGCACAGGATCGAACGCCAAGGCCTGAAGGATGTCGCCCGGATTTTCTTCGACAGTATCGCCCAAGACAACCGACAACCGCTCGAAGCTGGCGAAATCGATATCACCTGTCTGCGCCAGCTCTTCAGAATCAAATCGCACTCCCAGTTCGCCCTGATACAGCGCATAGGCGGCCGTACCCACCAGCGTGCCGCCCAACCGGAATACCCCAGCGCGCGCGAATGCCAACAGAAGTGATCCTGTATCGCGATCTGTCGCCATGAAACCTTCGGCGCGCAACACGCGTGCCAGCCGCGCCATCGTCGCGCGGCGGCCTTCGGCTTGTGTTTTCAATTCAGTCGCGCGTGCAAGCCGCACATGTAATTCTGGACTGCCCTCGCCTAGATATCGGCTTTTCATCGCCGTACCGATCCGAAATTTGTCGTACAGATAGGACCTACCATTGCGCACCCGTTCCTCAACGCTTCCAATCAGCTCCGAGGCGGTTTCCTCCAAGTGAAGGCGCAGAAGATCCTGATACGCGACTTGTGCTGCGCGGGAGTATGAAACGGCGGACATGCGTGATCCCCAACTGTCTGCATCATATATCAGTTTGCTGCACATCATCGCAAGTGTGCAGCGTATTATTCTGCGATGCACATCAGTTGATGTTGGAAAACATCAACCGACCTCCCCAGTTGGCCCCGCAGCTATATGGCACGCCACATGCGGAAGCGTCCCTATCCAGTCACCTAGCGAATAAGTCCCCAAGCTTCCATCAAGCCCAGGCTGCGCTGCACGGCTGCACGGCTCAAACCGGTCAGGGCTTCAGACATCGGGGCGGACACCAGCGGCCACTCGGTCAGCACGCAGCGAAGGGCCGGCGGTGTACGGCCGGGAGTGGGTAAAACATGGGGGTCTCGGATTGAGCGGCTTGCGCGCAATGCGTAACGCTGAGACGGCCATCGAGAACTGCAGCTCTGGTGATGGCAACTCGATGAGCCCCGTTCGGGAACCACCTCATACGTCGGTTTTTTCTTATGCGGACATTTGCAATATCGTCGACACAGCCTTCGGCACTCGAGCTGGAAATTGGCATACCTTGGCGGTATCTCGCCCCGTAGTCGATCAAGGCATCGATGTTGTTTGAAAGGTAGGAATAGAGGTCGCGGCATCGGGCTTGTGCTCTTTCTGTCGCGCTGCGAAGCGAGGGCTCGTCACAGCACAGACTCGCGCAATCCGCAATCAGCCAGTGCAAGTCCGTCGCTGCCATTCGAGTCCTGCCATGCCAAAGCCACCTTCGTAGCCTCTCGGCTGGGCGCTGAAACAAGTCAGGAATGCCGCAGAACCCTTTCGTCGATCGTGTCCCCGGGCGTGGTGTAGCTGGCCAAGAAGATCGCCGCCATTTCTGA
>JBDTQR010000221.1:0-7059 GCA_039932095.1 bacterium
CCGAACGGGCTTTTGATCGTCGGCAACGCCGGCTCCGGTGTCGTGACCGTCCAAGATGGTGGAGCCCTGTCGGTGATCAACGGCACCTTGCTCGGCTTGAAAGCGGGATCCACTGGCACCGCGACCTTGACAGGCGCCGGGTCGACATGGCTCGCCGGGGGGCTCACGGTCGGTTCGGCCGGCGAGGGCAGCATTACCGTGCAAGATGGCGGCGTCTTGACCACGACCTTTGGTTCGTTCATCGGCCTGGATGACGCGGTGAACGACGCCCATGGCACCGGCAGCGTCACGATCGAAGCCGGCGGGACGCTCACCGCATTGACGTCGCTGGGCATCGGTTCGCTTGGCACGTTCCTGGTGAACGGCGGCACAGCGTCCGCTGACGCCATCACGCTGTCCGGCGGAACCATCGTAGTCTCTAACACCGGCAGCTTGACGGCCAAGACCGTGACGATGGCCGGGGGAGTGATCAATGTCTCGAATGGTGGCGAACGCGTTGACGGTCCGGGGGTGATCGCGGGCGCCGCCGGGCTGGCGACCCGCACTTTCACCCAAATGGGCGGCGTCAATACCATCTCGGGATTCGGCGCTGCACTGGAGGTCGGCGTGGCAGGCGGGGGCTCTTATCACCTGATCCACGGCAAACTGACCGCCCCGCGCGAGATGATCGGCGAGACCGGCCATGGCAGTTTCATTCAAACCGGCGGCATCAACACCATGGCCGCCGGGCTGTTGAAGATTGGGAGCGATCCGGGTGGCATCGGGACCTATTCGCTGGCCATTGGCGCGGTCAGGGCGCTGCATGAGGTGGTGGGCGGTGCCGGAACCGGGACTTTTGTGCAGCACAGCGGCAGCAATACTGTCGCGGGCCCCGGCGCGACGCTGGAGGTCGGCGTTTCCGGTGATGGCACCTTTCGGTTGATGCATGGCACCCTGACGGCCAAGCGAGAGGTGGTCGGTGAGACCGGCATGGGCGTCTTTGTGCAGACGGGTGGCACCAACTCTCTGACCGCTGGCGTACTGGATCTGGGGACCAAGACCGGCGGCAGCGGAAGCTATACCCTCAAGTTGGGCAAGATCACCGCTGTGGGCGAGGTGGTTGGCGATGCGGGGACCGGACTCTTTGCACAAACTGGCGGCACCAATACACTGACTGGCGATCTGGTGATCGGGAAGGCGGCGGGTGGCACGGGCAGCTATGATCTGACCGGCGGCAGTCTGTCGATCAAGGATGCCACCGGCACGACACATACCCTGTCGCTGGGGCTGAATGCGACCGCGATCGGCGAGATGACCATCGCCACTGCCGAGGTCACCACCCCGTTTCTGCATCTTGGCCACGGAGATCTGACGCTGAAGACCGGCGGCGTGCTGCGCGTGCTGCATCAAGTGCAGATCGACAGCGGCAGCACGCTGGACGCCACCAACGGTGCTGTGGCAATCGGCAAGGTCAAGACACCGGCGGCCGATCTGATCATCGTGGGCGCCCAGGGTGTGCTTGAGGGTGCAGGGACCATCGCCGGCGACCTGCGCGATGGCCTGACCGGGACCGTGCGTGCTCAGGACGGGACGCTGACGCTGACAGGCGATCTCTCTGGTCCCGGCAAACTGCAGATTGCCGATGGGGGTATCCTCGATCTGCGTGGCAACGACGCCCTGGATATCAATTTCCTTGGACCCGCCGGGGTATTGCGGATCGGGAAGACGGCTACGGTCAGCGGCACCGTTGGCCAGCTTGCAGTGGGCGACGTGATCGACCTTGCCGGTGTAACCGCAACCCACACGGCGCGGGTCGGAAGCAACCTGACGGTGACCGAAAGCGACGGCAGCAAACTGATCCTGCATGTCGCGGGCGCGCTGGCTGGCACCCGTTTCGCGATTTCAAGCGATGGCGCCGGGGGGAGCAACCTGACCTTGACCGCGTCTGCGCTGCAGTCCGACCATTTTGCCTTCGCTCCTGCGGTCCATCCTGCCGGATCAGCGGAATTGATGGGCGATCATTGCCCAGGGATCGAAGCTGTCGCGGTAGTGGAACTATCAGAGTTGCTAAAACCGAATATCTTTGGTTTCGAAAGTTCGGATCATGCTGTTCAGGTCAATATTCTGATCCAAGAGGGTTTGTATCTTTGACGGGCGTCACTACCGAACCGCTGCCCGAAGTCTGTCAGAAGTTCTCGCCTTTGGGTTCGTCCAAGGCGGAGGACGACGTCAGTTCCTGACGACCGGGGATTTGAACGGCCGGTTCAACGTTCGAAGTTCCTATATTTGCATACGCAGCGAATGACCGCTTTCCGCCAGGAATGCGTGCACTACATCAAAAAAGGCTATGTCTTTTACGTTCAGATAGGCGCCCATCGTGTCAATCTGATTGTAGGCTCGAGCCGGATGGGCAACGAATACGTCAGGAACGACCCGGATCAGAATCGTGCTGACAATCTTCTGTCGCTTCCTGAGTGCCCATGATCATCGACAGCGGCGGCTTGATCCCGGTGGGTTCAAGCACCCACGCCAATGCCTGCTGTGCGGCGTACAGCGCGTCGTAACCTAGCGATTCAGCGTTACGGGACAAAGCAGCAGAAATACGGTCGAGTTCGCGTTGTATAAAGCCCATCATAGCCCCCTATCATGAGGTACAAAGATACCCCATGACATGAGGTATCACAATACCTCACTTCTTGGCTGACTTGTCGTCTTTGGGCGGCGCGGGCTTCTTTCTGTCAACATCGGAATGCGGACATCTGGCCCCGCAGCAGCAGTACGAGTCATGGTATGAATTTCACAAAGCCCGGCGCCAATCCGTCTAGCAAAGGCCCCGAGGCATGGTTGGCTCGCGCTGGTATCAGGCGGCTCTGCGGCAAAAGGCTGGTCGCATCACCGCCGCTGCCAAGACACATGAGGTGTTGATTTGCACCCAGAAGTGACCCAGTTGTGGAGTGAACCCGGCGGGCTGGACCAGAGGAGGCCAACCAAACTAAGCCGCCTTCCGAGCGAATAGGGTTTCGAATTCCTCGGGGGTTTTGTAGCCTAGGGCTGAGTGTAGTCTCTTCGAGTTGTAGACCTGCTCAATGAACCTCGGCAAGCGCGCCGCCAAGTCGGCGAAGGTCTCGTATCCGGCCCTGTAGACTTCCAGCGTCTTCATGAAGCTTTCCGCCTGCGCGTTGTGGTAGGGGTTCCCGACGCCGATAATCGAGCCGCGCAGGCCTGCGGCCTGAAGGGCGTCCCGATAGGCCTGGGATGCGTATTGGGCGCCTCTATCCGTATGATGAATGCAGCCCTCGGGCGGGGTTCTGTTCGCCACGGCCGAGCGCAGGGCGGCAAGTGCCAAGGGTGTATCCAGGTGCTGCGACAACGCATACCCGATGGCCTTGCGACTGCAGGCGTCCAAGATGACCGCCAGGTAGCAAAACCCTGCCACGACCCGGATGTAGGTGAAGTCTGCGACCCAAACCCTGTCCGGGTAATCCGGGATAATGTTGCGGCAAAGGTTCGGGAAGATTGGGGAATCATGCCGGCTGTCGGTCGTTCGGACAGAGCGCCTGCGGGGCTTGATGCTGAGTCCCGCCAACCGCATAAGGCGTGCTATCCTCTTGTGATTGACCACAAGTCCCTGCCGAGAAAGCTCGTGGGTCACGCGGCGGTAGCCGTAGCAGGGCAGTTCGTCCTGGATGTCTTCGATTATTGCCGTGAGTTCGGCTTCGGTCAGTCCTTCGGCCTTGGCGGCGGGGAGTTAATAACATGTGCTGCGCGGCAGGTTCATGGCTTTGCACCCCCGCCTGATAGAGCCGGCCCGGGGCCGCTGATGACGCAAGGTCTCTCGCTGCCGGTCGCGGTCGGCATCCGTGGTGTTTTTTTGGCAAGATCCAGCTCCATCGTGAGTTGGCCAACCTTGCGTTCCAGCGCGGCGATCCGGGTTTCATATTCGACAACGACGCTTGCCTCCGCCTCTTCATCATTCAGTTCGCCCCGGTCGAACTGGGTCAGCAAAAGCTGGATGAGGTTAGCCGAGATGTTATGGCTGCGTTGTGCATCGCGCCGACCGATGACGCCCGCCCGGATATCCTGGCAGAGCTGCAGCTTGAAAGGTGTCGAATGGCGACGGTATGGACCACGTGACGACATGATCCTTCTCCAAACAAGGCCTGTCCAGCGTATCAGATCTTCAGCGTCCTGTGGTCTAGCCCGCGGGATTCACTCCAAAACCGGATCAGTTCTGAGTGAAAGTCAACACTGGTCGAAGCCAAGATGCGCTGCTTCAAGCTACTCGGCGAGCGCGTCATGTCACGCGACATCGACAGGCAGGTCGCCGAACTTCAGATCAAGGCCGCAATCTTCTACCGCTTCACCGCCATTGCAATTCCCCTCACCCAGCAGGCGGGATAGGTCTGTCTATGGAAAGGGATAATCCGGCCTTCAGGGGATTTGTGCAACAAAGCCGAACTGAGCCAAAATGCTCGTCCGAGCAATCCTCAATTACGTTGGCAGCTGAGGAATTTTCCGGCCTATTTTTTGCGTCAAAAAGTGAAGATCTTGGGATGCGCTGGTTGCCTTAAACCCCTCCCCAATCAAATGCTTGATATAAATCTTGTTGTAGATAAAAGCAAAAACGAAGCCAGAAATTCCAAAGGTGATTGGACCAAGCATGAACATTACTACGGCCATCAGCCAATCGCCGCGCAATAATGCCGGAAAAAAGCCAAAAAATAGTGATGTCCAGGAAAATCCGACAGGAGCTTCTTTGATGCGCCCAGATTGCGGGTGTTCGAAGTAGATTTTTGCGTATGCCAACTTGCATCCTCTTTGAATCTTGCTTTATTGCGGTGGATAGAATTTGATTGTGACAACAGTTTGTTGAGACGAAGCCGCCTTTAAGTTAAATTGCGACGATATTCCGCCGTCCTCCCCGTCGCCATCTTCCACCGCCGAGCAGCGTCGTCACAATAAACCTGGTTCAACTCCATCGCGAAACGGCGCCGTCCAGTGCGTTCAGCGGCGACGTTCTGGGTGCTGGAGCAGCAGAACGGTTCATAGATGGGGTCACCGGGGTCACCGGGATCGCTGAACGCCGTCAGCGCGGCTTTGACCAGTCCCATCGGGAACACCGCTGGGGGCAATCCGGCAGAGCCCATCCCGCCGTTGCGGCGCATGATGGGCGTTGTCGCAAAACTCACGCCTAAGGCATGACTTCCCCTTTCCACGCTGACAACAGGCTACGCGAATTATCTCGGCCCTGCCGATGGCGTTGAAGCGGTTGATGAGGGCGATGCGGATCTGGATTTCGGCGATCTGGCGAGCTGGGTCTCTTGCGGCGATGCGTTCGCCGAAGGCTTTCAGGCAGCGCATCTTCGCCTCGATCCTGCTTCTTGCATGGTATCCCGTCCAACGCTTCCACAATGCCCTGCTGTAGAGCTGTGTGGCACGCAGGGTTTCGTTTCTTGCAATCGCCGCCGGGCAGTCCTCTTTCCAGGCGCGGCCGTTTTTTTCAATCGACGTGCAAAACTGACCCACTAAGGGGTCATGTCTGGACGGCCCCTGATGCGCAAGTTGGCCCCAGCAAGGAGGTGGTGCTAAGCCTCGATCTCGATGGGCTGGCGCCGGATTTCCGCACGGCAATCCTGAAGCGGGAGGGACATGAAAACGCTTTCGCCGTTGGTTGGCCCGTGGCAGTCGGACGGCGGACGGGCGTGGCAGCTATCTACCCGGTGGGGTTTTTGACCGGATGGTGGCGACGGCGTGACGATCGGTTGGAAATCCGCATCTCGGCGGACAACGTGCTGGTCAATCCTGATTGGGTAAAAGGCCGGCACCGGCTGTCTGGCGGCTATGGCGGATGCGTCCGCCTGCCAGAACCGCATGGCTCACTTCTCAGCACCCGGCGCGATTTGGTGGCGCGCGAAGTGGCGGGCGATGGGCGGATGCAGCATTTCGGGCTGGACCGGACTACCAAGGCCGCCCTGCAAGCCGACAGCTTTCGGCGCGACCCCGACTTTGTCCTGACCCACACCGCCCGCGCCTTTGGCAGCTATCACGACGACCGCGAATACGGCCCCATCGTCTGGCTTTTCAGCACCACCGCCGCCCCGGTCGCCCGCGCTTTGATCTTTCATCTTGAAAAGACCCTGACAGACGCAGCCGAAGGCACCCTGACCGTCCGCTTTCACGCCTCCGGAAAGTTGTAGATGGCCTGACACTTCTATCAGTGGGGCGATCAGATCGAGGTGCTGGAGCGCGCCAGCCTGCGCGATGTGGTCGACAGACTGTGCCGGGGCGATTTACCGCACTTTCCTGACGCTCAGACATGCTGAATGGCTGGGCGGCCCTGCAGATCCAGCCGCAACTGCCCGCGCCCGACATGCACCAGCCGGACTGGCGCCTGCTTTTCCTCCAGCCTGCGCCGCAGCAGCAACAGCCGCGTTTCCAGATTGTCCTTGAAATCCGGAAGCCGCATCGCCTCGTTCAGACGTAATTCGCGGTTGGTAAAGTCGGTGCGCCCCTGTTTCAGGTGCAACTCCAGGATCAAAATCAACAGGCGGCCCGCCACGCCCTTGATGACATAGCTGTCCTCAATAAAGATGCTGTCGTCAAAGTTGTGGTGCAGAACCTTGAAACTGGGGCCAAGCTGCGGTGCAACGGGGGGCGCTGTGATCGGAGCCGCCTCGCTGGCACCCGCCGCGTCGCTATACGCGATGGCAGCGCCGGCCAGACGCGCCACCACCTCGACCAGCACTTCGGCTTCGCGGCCAAAGGCGAGACGGTTGCGGCTTTCGATCAGCACCACGCCCACCAGACGCTTGTGAAACTGGATCGGCACCGCAAGCTGGCTCATCGCCCCGTCCAGACCGGGCAGCGGGATCGACCGGGCCTCTTCCACGGTGCTGAGGGTGATGGCGGCACTGAACCGGCGCACCCGGCTCAGATCGCTGATCTTGACCGGGTGCAGGGTGGCCGCCGCGCCGCCGATCACGCCCTCGCCGATGGCAATCTCGGACCCGATGCCGGTGCGGCCATAGCCCCGCGTGCCGATGGTTGTCAGCACCGGGCGCGCCGCCTCGCGCAACAGGA
>JBDTQR010000222.1:0-6998 GCA_039932095.1 bacterium
ACCAAAGGCCGCCACGACCCCTGCGTCGGCATCCGCGCCGTGCCGGTGGGCGAGGCGATGATGGCCTGCGTCCTCGCCGACCACATCCTGCTCGACCGCGCCCAGACCGGCGGGATGAGGGGGCGGATCGGCTGACCGCCCCCGAAGCCCGGTTCAGGTCGCGGGCCCCTGGCGGCGCGCGCATTGCAGCTTGGTCTCCGCCGTGATGACGACCTGCAGCCGCAGTTTGCTGCGGTCGGTATAGTCCTCCGGGTTCGCCAAGGGGCCCTTCACATACATGCCAATTCCGCCGAACCTGTCCTTCACCTCGTTGCTGAGGACGATAAAGCCCGGCGCGTCCACCCAGTCGTCCTTGTTCAGCTTGCCATAGGTGCCAACCTTGCCTTCGGGATTGATGAAGGCATAGCTCAGATCGGCGACAACAATCGCCCCCAGATAAGCGCCGGCGCTGTCCCGGCAGTCCCAGGTTCCATCGGCGAACAGCCCAAGGGTGGTGCCGTCAAGAATTGGGGCGTCCTGGGCCTGCGCGGCATCGGCCAGAACCAGAGCCACGGCAGCCATGGCAAGATATTTCAACATCATGATCTCCTTTCGTTTGGCTTTGCATTTGGTTTGCCGGAGCCGCTCATACTGTCCCTGCCTGGTCTGGCCGACCGGTATGGCCTTCGCTGCGGCCGGTTCAGGATGTGCGGCCCCGCGTTCGTCAGCCGTCAATTCCGGCGTCAACTCTCGAGGGCCGCTGCGTCAAAAAGGCCTGCGCCGGCTCGGCTGGCATCTAATTCGAGACCGAAAAGTATCTGACTTCATCGGCCGACACGAAAACGAACTCCGAGTCGCGGTCTTGCTCGCTCGCGGCGCGAAAGATCGGGCCGCAGATTTCGCCCTTGGCCGGACGATCGGTTGCAACCAGGCACAACTCTTCTTCCCGCAGGAACTGACGACCCGCCTGTCGGTCCGTGTCGCTACGGTAGGTGAAGCTGCCCTCGGCATCGCTGTCCAACTGAAACGCGCTGCCGTCGCCCAACTGTCCGGACCATCTGGCGTCCGTGGTGATGGCCGCAAGTTCGGGGCCGGTCAGCCGCATCGCCTCGGTGCCCTTGAATCCATAGGGCCAATCTGGCACCCCAGCCCGCCGCAAGCCTTCCAGAAGCCGCCCCAAGTGTTTTTCGGAAAGCAATGAGGCATAGCGGGCCGCAATCCGGTGCAGGTTTGTCGTCGGCGTCTGCTCCATCAGGCTGTCCTTGAACTGGTTCGCCAGCCGGATCCGGCCTTGAAGCGAAAGGGCCGCCGCCAGATGTTCCAGCATCAGGGCATTCCGCGGCATCTCTGGCCAGACCGAAACGAAATCAGCGATGGCCCCGTCATAGCGTCCGTCGGCAAAGGCCACCTGACCAAAGATCATCAGCCATTCAGGTCGCGGCACCGGATCCAGCCGCTGCAACAGCTTCAACTCGGCCCGCGCTTCGGAATTGTTTCCGGCATAGGACAGCAGCAGCGCCAGATTGGCATGGGCCTCGGCACTTTTGGGCGCCGCCGCCACCGCCCGGCGGGCCGAAGTCAGCGCACTGTCGCGGGCACCGTCTTCCGCCTGGATGCGCGACAGGACGATCAGCGCACGGGCGTTGCCGGGGTCGATCTGCAAGGCGTGACCTGCCGCCTCATAGGCCTCGACGCGCGCGGTCAAGGACGGCGAATTGCCATCAAGACTGCCTTGCCATAGCCCGACCGTGACCAGAGCAAAGCCGGCATAGGCATCGGCAAATTCCGGGTCGAGCACGATGGCGCGCCGGTAGGCCGCCAGAATGATGCCCGCCTCGCCGGTGTCGCCGGGTGCCTGCCGCAGTGCCTCGGCCCGCATGTATTGATCATACGCCTCCAGATTGCGGGTCGGAATCCTGTCGATCAGCACCGCCTCGCTGGTGCCGGGGCGAGCGGTGCCCGGGCCAGATGATGGGCTGGCCGGGTATAGCCAATAGCCGATCGCCAGGGTCACTCCCGCCGCAACGGTCACTGCCCCTCCAGCCACCCGCCACACCCGGCTCCGGGTCGGGCGGTCGGCACCGACTGCAGGCAGCCTCGCAGACATCTCTGCCGGGGTCACGGACCGCGCCGCGGTGGCGCGTTGCGGGGCCGAGAGCACCGCCGGCGGGCGCAACGGCGTCACCCCGAATTCAGCCTGCATCATCGCCCGGAACCCATCGTCCTGATCCCGCGCCTCGCGGTGGCGACCCAGCTTTTGAAGGGCGTCGACCAGACAGCCATGCAGCGCCTCGTTGAACGGATCCAGACCAAGACCACGCCGCGCCGCCCTTGTCGCAAGGTCGTACTGATGGTCGCGGTCATAAAGGCCGATCAGGTCACTGGCGACCCGCAACGCCTGATCCCGCAGCCGATTGCGTTCCTGCAGGAAATAGCCATCCGGCGCCAGACCGATGAGGTCGATCCCCTCCAGCAGGTCACCGCGATAAAGGCCCAGCGCCGTTTCCAGATTGGCCGCGTCGCCAGACTTTGCCAACTGGTCGAATTCGGCCACATCCGTCCGGACTGCGACCGGATCCAGCCGCAGCGACGTGCCGTCCGCCACCAGTGCATCGGGAACCGGTTCCAGCGTCTGACGAATGGTCCAGATCAGTTGCCGCAAACTGGCGCGTGCCTGCGCATCGGCCCGGTCGCCCCACAACATGGTGCTCAGCGTGCTGCGGTCCAGCTGCGCCCCGCCCGCAAGGGCCAGACGCGCCAGCAACAGCTGCGGCCGCGCCCCGGACAGTTTCACGGCATCGCCGGACCCAGTGGCAATTTCGAACCGCCCCAAAAGTCGCAAAACCACCGGCATCTTGTTCCCCGTAACCGGGACCTCGGCCACATGCGGCCGACCTGATGCCAGACGATAGCATCATTGCTGCCACCAATCCACAGCGACGGCCCGGCAGCGCAGGTCCGCCCCGGCGGCCTCCCGCCAGGCGGCAGTTCAGAAATCGAGGTCTGCGTAATGTGCCGGCGGTGGAAATCCCGGCACCTGATCGGCCAGCAGGGTCCGGAACGACGGCCGCGATTTGATCTTGGCATACCAGTCCTTCACGGCGGCAGACCGGTTCCAGTCGACATCCGAAATATAGTCCAGCGAACTCAGATGCGCCGCTGCGGCAAAGTCAGCCAGCGTCATCACATCGCCCGCCAACCAGCGTCGCTGCTCCAGCAATCCATGCATGTAATCCAGATGGTGCTTGATCCGCCCGGCCCCGGATTTCACATTCTTGCTGTCGGGATAGCCCTGCCCCATGATCTTCTTGTGGATCCGCTCGTACAGCAGCTTGGACGTCACCTCGCCGTGGAACTTGTCGTCAAACCACGCGCACAACCGCCGCACCTCATATCTTGTGTCCGGATCACGCGGCATCAGCGGGTTGACCGGCACCGTCTCTTCCAGATACTCGCAGATCGCCTGACTTTCCGACAGGACCTTGCTGTCGATCCTCAGGACCGGAACCTTGCCCGCAGGGTTGCGTCGCAGGAAATCGGGTGAGCCTTCCCAATAACGCTCCTCGACCAGCTCCACCTCCAGCTTCTTTTCCGCCAGCGTCAGACGAACCTTGCGGCAGAACGGCGAGAGCGGGAAATGATAAAGACGGATCATTGCACAGGGCCTTTGCGGAAAGCGTACCCTTCAATGCATCGCTATCACGCGGAATTCAACCGTCTAGCGTGCCGGGTCAGTCCTTGACCTCAAAACAATCGGCCCGACCATCCGCCGCAATCGTCTCGGCCCCGGCCAGAATCTGCCGCCCCCGGTTGCGGACATAGGGGCCGGGCTTGGCGGCGTCATATTCCTTGGGGTTGGGCAAAGATGCGGCCAGCCGCGCGGCCTGTACTGGGGTAAGATCCCGTGCATCGACCTTGAACAATGCCTGCGCCGCCGCCTGCACGCCAAACACTCCCTCGGCAAACTCGGCCTCGTTCAGATACAGTTCCAATATCCGCTCTTTGGACCACATCACCTCGACCACCGGCACCAGCAGCGCCTCCATGGCCTTGCGGACCCACGACCGGCCCTGCCACAGCAGCACATTCTTCACCACCTGCTGATCCAGCGTCGACGCCCCCCGCTTCGAGCCTTCCTGAATGGCTGCCCGGATCGCCTCCATGTCAAAGCCCCAGTGCAGGCAGAAATTGGCATCTTCCCCTGCCACCACAGACCGGGCCATCGCCGGGGCAATATCCTCGATATTCACCCAAGACCGCTTGATCCCGCCCAGTCGCCAGCTTTCGGACCACTGATACAGGTTGCCCGGCGGCGGCAGGAACGAAAACAGAAAGATCACCAGCAGGTAGAACCCCACCACACAGGTCAATCCGCGCCAGACCCAACCCCAGACCCGCCGCCACAACGGACGGCGTTTGCTCACGGCCTCGGCCGCCGGTTTTCTGGTTCTTCTGGATGCAGTCTTGCTCGCCATTCCCGCAGCCTAAACCATCGCACAGGGCAGTTGAAAAGAGGGTTCGCAACATTTCCCGCCAGATCAGGCCGCCAGCAACACCCGCGCCTCGTGCGCCTTGATCACCGGCCGCGCCACCTGCCAGTGCGGCGTGGCAGCGTCAGCCAGGTCCGGAAACAGCTCGGTCAGTTCCTGACGGAGCGCCTCATCCCCGTTCAGGATCGTGGCACCGGGATGAAAGCTTTCTGCCAGCATACCTTCGGCCCGGACGATTTCGTGCTGATCGAACATGAAGTGGCAATAGGTCACCTCGCGGCAGGGCCTCACCTCGACCGTGCTGTCATTCACCAGATGCTTGGCCGCGACCAGAACCTCTGGCGTGCCAAGATAAACCTCGGCCCGCACGCCGCGCAGCAGGATGCGGTGCTGCGGAGACACCAACACAGGCCGCTGATTGCCCAGCACACCCTTGCAGAATCGGATCGGGGCGAACCGGCCATAGCCCGGCACCGTCCGTTGCCCGACCCAAGCCAACGGCTTCGCACCATTGTCCAACGTCATCACCAGATCGCCGGGTAGCAGATCCTCGACCAGCGACCAGCCAGTCGGGGTCCGTATCCGGGTTCCAGCGACGAAACACGGCGGCCCCATCGCCGCGATGGTGACCTGAGAGTTGATCGGCGTCCAACTTGTCCCGACCAGCGTCGCGTTGGACAGATGGCTGGCACTCAGCGGCGAGAAATAGGCGTGGCCATCGGTGGTATAGAACGTGACGCCGGTGATGTTTTCGATTGTGCCGTCGTTGTGCATGACGGTGACGGTGTCGCCGTTCCAGACTGCCGTGATGTTGCTGCCATTGATCTGGTCATAGACGCGGCTGTGGCCAACCCGCGCGCTGTCTGAGGCCCGGAGCACGCCGTTATTGTTGGAATCGGTGATCGTCAGCGCAGAAACCGTCAGCGTAGAGCCCGGAGAAGGCGGCAGATAGGGGTCGAAAATATAGAACTGATCGACGTAATTCGTGGGCATTGCACCGCCTTTAGAAACAATCACCCTTCGGCGCTAGAAACCGATTGGGGCCAGATTGTGGCAGAAATGCGCCGGTATTTGGACCGGAGTCAGGGTGTCACAGTCAAGATGGTTGCAAAATATACCATTTTTTAAGGATTTTTCATCCATTCAATTCAGCAGCTTGCCTCAAAAGAACGCCCTCGGACCGATATTGTCCAGGGGCGTTTTCAACTAGATTGTGGCAGATGTGCCGCTATTCGGCTGGCACTTTGACCGCCTCATCCGACAGCGGATGCGGCAGATTGACCAGCATTTCCTTCGGGCAGACCTGCAGGAAATTCATCCGCTCGCCCTCCCAGTTCGCCAGGATCCTCTCGGCCAGCCTTGACCCGGTTTCGACCGCGTGCCGCTCGATCATGCCGCGCAACTGCGCCTCCCAATGCGGATGCGATACCGCGCAGGTCACCAAAGTTTCGAGGTTCATGAAATCCTCGGCCACGCCGCTGGGGTCGTAGACATAGGCCATGCCTCCGGTCATCCCGGCACCAAAGTTGGCCCCGATCCGCCCAAGGATCACAGCAACTCCGCCGGTCATGTATTCACAGCCGTTCGACCCGCAGCCCTCGACCACCACTGACGCGCCAGAGTTGCGGACGCCGAACCGCTCGCCCGCCCGACCCGCTGCATACAGATAGCCCGCCGTAGCCCCATACAGCACCGTGTTGCCGATAATGGTGTTCTCGGCTGCGACCAGCGGGCTGGACATCGACGGCCGCACGGTGATCGTGCCGCCCGACAGACCCTTGCCGACATAGTCGTTGGCGTCGCCCATCACCTCCAGTTTCAACCCACGCACCGCAAAGGCTCCCAGCGATTGGCCACAGGATCCCGTCAGCTTTACTGTCAGATGGTCAGGCTGCAGGGAATTGCGCATCCCGAACTTCTTGACGATATGGCTGCTGGCCCGCGTGCCAATGGTCCGCAGAGTATTACGCACCGCATAGGACAGCTGCATCTTCTCGCCATCCTCAAAGAACCGCGCGCCGTCCTTGACGATTTCGGCGTCCAGCGTATCGGGCACATGGTTGCGCGGCTTCGACCGGTCATAGGTGATCTTCTGCGCGCTATCGACCGAGATCAGCAACGGGTTCAGGTCAAGGTCATCGAGATGCTCAGCGCCACGGCTGACCTGACTGAGCAGTTCGGCCCGCCCGATGATCTCGTCAATCGACCGTGCGCCGATGCTGGCCAATATCTCCCGCACTTCCTGCGCATAGAAGGTGATCAGGTTGACCACCTTGTCCGCCGTGCCGGTGAACTTGTCGCGCAGCACTGGGTTCTGGGTGCAGACGCCGACCGGGCAGGTGTTCGACTGGCACTGCCTGACCATGATGCAGCCCATCGCGATCAGCGCCGCCGTGCCGATGCCATACTCTTCGGCCCCCATCATCGCCGCCATGACAATGTCACGCCCGGTGCGCAGCCCGCCATCGGTCCGCAACATCACCCGCTCCCGCAGGTTGTTCATCGCCAGCACCTGATGCGCCTCGGTCA
>JBDTQR010000223.1:0-6970 GCA_039932095.1 bacterium
AGTGGGTTCTGGATAGTTTCCAGACCCTAAATACTCATTCGCCATCGTCTTCCGCATTGCCACCGCCGCTTTTCGACGAAGATACCACACCCAGCGATTTCAACTTGCGATGCAGGGCCGAGCGTTCCATGCCGACAAAGCCTGCCGTCCGGCTGATATTGCCGCCAAACCGGTTGATCTGGGTCAGCAGATACTCGCGTTCGAACACCTCGCGCGCCTCACGCAGCGGCAGCGTCGCCATTGCACCACCCAGCACCATCCGGCCAGTGGCATCCTTCGGTGCCTCTTGCCCCGGCAGTTCATGCGCCTCGATCCGGCCCGAACTGTCGCCTAGGATCAGCACCCGCTCGATCACATTGCGCAACTGCCGTACATTGCCCGGCCATTGCATGGTCTGTAGCATCGCCTCGGCCTCGGGCGTCAACTCGCGCTGCGGCAGGCCTTGCGTGCGGTGGAACATCGCCACGAAATGCCGGGTCAGTTCGGGAATATCCTCGCGCCGGTCCTCCAGCGACGGCACCGGAATCGGCACCACGTTCAGGCGGTCATACAGCTCCTGCCGGAACCGCCCGCCTTGAATTTCAGTGCGCAACTCCCGCGAAGTCGAGGAAATCACGCGCAAATCGACCCGCACCTTGTCGGCCCCGCCGACCCTTGTGAACTGCTGCTCGGTCAGCACCCGCAGGATCTTGGATTGCGTGCCCAAAGGCATGTCGGCCACTTCGTCAAAGTAGACCACCCCGCCATGGGCCTGTTCCAACAACCCCTTTTCGACACCGCGCTCGGCGGTTTCGCGGCCAAACAGCACCTCTTCCATCCGCTCCGGCTCTACCGTCGCCGAGGAAACCGAGATGAATGGCGCCGTCGCGCGGCCAGAATTGGCATGGATATAGCGCGCAGCCAGTTCCTTGCCCGAACCGGCAGGCCCGGTCAGCATCACCCGACCGTTGGACTTTGTGACCTTTTCCAGCTGCGATTTCAAACCTTTGAAGGCCGGACTTGATCCAAGCATATCAGACCCGGTCACATCTCGCCGCCTGAGATCGGCATTCTCGCGGCGCAGCCGTGATGTTTCCATCGCCCGCGATACTACCACCATCAACTGATCGATGTTGAAGGGCTTTTCGATGAAATCATACGCACCCTGCTTGATTGCCGCGACCGCGGTCTCGATGTTGCCATGACCCGAGATAATCACCACCGGCACATCCGGATTGTCGCGTTTCACGGTTTTCAGAATGTCGATCCCGTCCATCCGGCTGTCCTTCAGCCAGATGTCGAGGATCATCAGCGATGGCAATTCCGCGTTGATCTCGGCCATGCAGTCGTCGGAATTTCCAGCCAGCCGAATGGCATAGCCTTCGTCCTTCAGAATATCCCCGATCAATTCGCGGATGTCTTTTTCGTCGTCGACAATCAGAATGCTGCTCATGGTTTTTCCCTCAATTTCGTCCGGCCACTGCTTTGGCCCGTGTGGCGCGTGGCAGACGGATTTCCGCCATCGCACCGATGTGATCGTTGCCGTCAAACAGCGGCGCGTCTGTCAGGATCAGCGTTCCGCCATGTTCCTCGATGATCTTCTTGACGATGGGCAGGCCAAGGCCGGTACCCTTTTCCCGCGTCGTGACATAGGGCTCGAACAGCCGCGAGCGGTCTGGCGGCAGGCCCGTGCCGTTGTCGGCAATCGTGATGGTGCTGTAGCTGTCCGAGGTTGTCAGAGCGACCCGGATTTCCGGAACAAAGCCCGGCGGGGCTTGCTTTTCACGCACCTCTTCAATGGCTTCCCCGGCGTTCTTGATTAGGTTGGTCAGGGCCTGCCCGATCATTGTGCCGTCCAGTTCGATCATGTCCGGCAGGTCGGGCAGCGATTTCACGAACGTCACCTCGGGCTGGCCGTTTTCCTGCAACATTACCGCCGCCTTGACCAAGGCGGTCAGGTCAGTCTCGCGGCGGTCGGGTTCCGGCATCCGGGCGAATTTGGAAAACTCATCGACAATCCGCCGCAGGTCGTTGGTTTGTCGGACAATAACGTCAGTATAGGCTTCGAGTTCCTCGGGGTCACTCACCTGACTGCGGTATTTGCGCTTGATGCGCTCTGCCGACAGCTGGATCGGGGTCAGCGGGTTCTTGATCTCATGCGCGATGCGGCGGGCCACATCGCCCCAGGCGGCCGAGCGTTGGGCGCTGACCAGTTCGGTCACGTCATCAAACGCCACCACAAAGCCCTCGACCCCGGCCTCACTGCGCCGCTCGCTCATCCGCACCAGCAAGCTCTCCAACCGGCCCCGCCGCGTCAGCCGCACCTCATCCTGAACCGCGACCCCGCCGCTGGCCACCAACCGGCTGAACAGCACGTCAAACTCCGGCACCGTTTCGGTCAGCGCCGCCCGACTGGCCTCTTCGGACGGCAAGTCGAGCATCCGTGTGGCCGCGCGGTTGACAAAGTCGACACGCCCTTCGGCGTCCAGCCCGATCACCCCCGCTGTCACATTGGACAGCACCGAATCGAACAGCCGCCGCTGGCCCTCGGTGCTTTCATGGCTTTCCATCAGCGCCTGTCGTTGGCCCTTCAACTGCCGGGTCATCTGGTTGAACAGCCGGCCCAGCATGGCGATCTCATCATCGCCCTCTTCCTCGACCACCTGCACATCCAGATCCCCATCGCCAACCCGCTGCGCCGCCCCGGCCAGGCGCCCCACCGGTCGGCTCAGCCGTTCGGCGAACCACAGGCCGCCCCAGACCGCCGCAACGATCAGGATGACCGCAAAGCCAAGGTACAACAGGCCAAAGTTGAACAGGATCTTGCCCCTGTCAGCCTCCAATTGCTGATAAAGCGCTGCAGTCTGCTGCGTCTCGTCCAGCAGTCCCAGAATCGTGCCGTCGACGGTGCGCGAGACATACAGCAGCCGGTCGGAAAACTCCGGCAGGTTGACCAGTGCCCTGAATTCGTTGTTCGGCCAATCCTTGATCAGCACCACCTCGCCAGCCTTGGCCCGGGTCAACTGCACAGTGGTCGGCTGTTCAAAGCCGAAGAGATAGCTCTTCTCGCCCCGCGTCTTCAGGGTGCCCACGGCATTGATCAAATAAACCTCTTTCAGCCCGCGCTGAATTCCCGCCTGTCCCTGCGCCAGCAACGGTCGCACCGTGCCATCGTCCATCAGAAAATTGCGCGCCTTCTGCTGATCAAGAAAATCGGCGAGGGCCCGTGCATCCGAGGTCAGGGTCGCCGTCTGCTCGGCTTCATAAGCCTGCGCAGCTTCCAGCGAAGCACCGCTCACCCCGCGCACCCGGTCGGAAAACCAGCCCTCCAGCCCGATGTTCACCGTCAACACGCCAAACACCGCCACCAGAATGGTCGGGATCAGCGCCACGATTGCAAAGACGCCGGTCAACCGCAGGTGCAGCCGCGACCCCGCCGACTGGCTGCGGCGGTCCGACACCATCTGCATGATCCGCCGCAGCACCATCGCAGCCACAGCCAGCACATAGACCAGATCGGCCAGCATGATCAGCCGCAACGCCGGGGAACTTGCACCCTGGCTCAGCGGCCCGAGGGCCAGAAACGTCGCCACCGTCAGCAAGGGGCCAAGGAACACCAGCCCAAAGGTCATGCCGGTCTGCACGCGTTTCTGCCGCCGCAGACGCGACAGCCGGATCAGCCAATGATTGGCATTTGCAGAACGTTGCACTCGATTCGCCCCTGACATCGGGCGCGACCATGTGTCTTGCCCGCCACATCCGGTGTCTTGCAGGCAACTTGGCCCCTGCGACACTCTTCCTGTGGCGGTTTTACATCAGTTTGCGGCGGCGTGTCACGCGGATATCGAGGTCAGTGATCTTCTTGCGCAAAGTATTGCGGTTGATGCCAAGGAGGTCCGCACATTTCGCCTGATTGCCGCCGGTGGCGTCCAGCGCGATCTCGATCAGCGGCACCTCCATCTCGCGCAGGATCCGGTCATAGACACCGTTGGGGGGCAGCTGGCCGTTGTGCAGGTCAAAATAGCGCTTCAAGTGGCGCGCGACCGAGGCGGACAGTTTCTCATTCTCGACGAGGCCAGCATGAGCGGGTTCCGCCGAATGGCTGCTGCCCAAGGCGGCTTCCAACTCGCCTTGCGCGATATCCGGCTCCGATGAAGTCACCAGCAAACGCTTCAACACGTTCTCCAATTGCCGCACATTGCCGGGCCATGGATGCACCCTGAGCACATTGCGTGCCTCGTTTGACAGGCGCCGCGTGGTGCCAATCTCACGCTCTCCCCGGGTCAGGAAATGGTCGGCCAGCAGGCTGATATCTTCGACCCGTTCGCGCAGTGGCGGCACGGCCAGGGTTACGCCGCCCAGCCGGTAGAACAGGTCCTTGCGCAGCCGCCCCTCTTCCACCCGCTGCGCCAGATCGGCCTGCGAAGTGGCCAGGATGCGGGGCGCGTGGTCGTCGGCAATATCCAGCATGCGGACCAGCCGCGACTGGCCGTCCTCATCAAAATCGGCCACTTCGTCGATCAGCAAAGATCCGCCCTTGGCCTTGGTCAACAGCGCCGAAATCCCGTCGACCCCGGCAAGGTCAGACGATTGCGCCACCACAAAGGGCTGGCTGCGGCGGTCAGAGAAGTCATGGATGGCGCGGGCGATCAGGCTTTTGCCAGTGCCCGATTCGCCGGTGATCAGCACGGGCAGGTCGGTGTTCATCACCTTGGCCACCAGCCGGTACAGCGCCTGCATCGCCGCCGTTCGCCCGACCAGCGGCAGATCATCGCCCAGATCGCGCGGTGTTGCCACCACCTGCGCCGCCGCCCGCCGCTTCTGATCCAGCGCCCGGGCAGAGCGTTTCATAAGGTCGGGCAGGTCGAACGGTTTGGGCAGATAGTCGAACGCCTCGGCCTCGGCGGCCTGAATGGCGGTCATGATGGTGTTCTGCGCCGAGATGATGATCACCGGCAGTCCGGGACGTATGCGGGCAATCCGCGGCAGCGCCTCCAGCCCGTTGCCGTCGGGCATGATCACGTCAGAGATCACCAGATCACCCTTGCCCTCTTCGACCCAGCGCATCAGCGTCATCATGCTGGAGGTGGCATGCACCTTGCAGCCCGCCCGCGTCAGGGCCTGCGTCAGCACCGTGCGGATCGTGCGGTCGTCATCCGCCACCAGAATAGTGCCGTCCATTATGTCGTCTCCTTCAACTCTTTAGGTGCCATGGGCAGCGACAGTCGGAACACCGTCTTGCCCGGCACGGAATCAACACTGACCCAGCCGTCGTGATCGGCCATGATCTTCGACACCAGGGCGAGCCCCAGCCCGGTGCCGTTCTCCCGGCCCGAGACGAAGGGTTCAAAGATATCTGCCGTCAGGTCGGGCGGAATGCCCGGACCGTCATCAATGATTTCCACCTGCAACGGCAATTTTGCCCCAGTGCCATCCTTGCGCCGCACCCTGAGCGAGTGGTCGTAGAATGTCCTCAGCCGAATGGTGCCATGGCCACCCTTCGCCGCCTCGGTCGCGTTCTTGATCAGGTTCAAGAACACTTGCATCAACTGGTCCGGATCGGCCAGTGTGGCCGGCAGCGACGGGTCGTAATCCTCGACGATCATCATCTGCCGCGCATAGCCCATCTGGGCGGACCGGCGGGCGCGGTCCAGCGCGTCATGGATATTGATGGCGCGACGTTCGGGCGGGCGCAAATTGCCGAATTGTTCGACCTGCTCCAGCAATTTGACGATGCGGCGGGTTTCCTCGACGATCAGGTCGGTCAGTTCCTTGTCCTCCTGGCTGAGGTTCATCGCCAGCAACTGCGCAGCACCGGATATGCCTGCCAGCGGGTTCTTGATCTCATGCGCCAGCATTTCCGCCATGCCGATCGCCGATTTCGCCGCCAAGGCCGCGCCACGCCCGCGCCCGAGCCGGTCTGCCGTCACCCTTGGCGACACCAGCATCAACACGCAGCTGTCGTCATCCTGGATCGGCGCGATCTGGATGGTGAAACTGGCCAAGGGCCGCCCGCCCGCGGTGATGTCGGCCTCGTTGATATAGACTTCGGAATGGTTTTCGCGGCAGCGGTCCAGCGCGCTTTGCAGCGGAATCTCGGTGACCAGCCGCAGGGCAACATGGTCGCCGACGACCGCCTTGGCCGAAGCGTTCAGGAAAGTCTCCGCCGCCGGGTTGATGTCGATGATGGTGTCCGCCCCGTCGACCAACAGGGCCGGCATCGGCAAAGAGGCCCAGATTGCATCAGGCTCGCGGTCGCTCATGCCGCCCGCCTTTCGCCATCGCCAAAGATCTGCCCGATCAATTGCAACGTCCGGGCCGCCGTATCCGCCACCAACAGCGTCGCGCGGCCATGTTCCAGCCCGGCCACGGCCAGATACCAGCCCAGATGCTTGCGCGCGACCTTCAGCCCCAGCTCAACACCGTAATAGCCCAGCATCGCCTCATAATGTCCGGCAATCATCTCGGCCAAAGCCGCGCCCACCGGCACCACCGGCGCGGGCGTGCCGTACAGGGCGTGGGAAATCTCGGCCAGCCGCCACGGCGCCCCCTGCGCCCCGCGCCCGACCATCACCCCGTCCGCTCCCGACGCCGTCAACGCCGCACTGGCCGTGGCAGCCCCGAGGATATCGCCATTGGCCACCACCGGCACCGCCACCGCCGCCTTGACGGCCCGGATCGCCGCCCAGTTGGCCTGGCCCTTGTAGAACTGACAGCGCGTGCGGCCGTGGATGGTGATCATCTTCACCCCCGCCCCCTCGGCCAGCCGTGCCAACTCTGCTGCGTTCAAGGTGTCATCATCCCAACCGAGCCTGGTCTTCAGCGTAACCGGCACCGACACCGCTCCCACCACCGCCTCGATCAACCGCAAGGCATGGCTCAGGTCCTTCATCAGCGCCGAGCCGCAAGCCCCGGTCGTCACCCGCTTGGCTGGGCAGCCCATGTTGATATCAATCACCCGCGCGCCCTGCCCCTCGACATAACGCGCCGC
>JBDTQR010000224.1:0-6894 GCA_039932095.1 bacterium
CGCCGAACTCGACATATTTGTCGCGCCGGAACGAGACGCAACCGGCCCCACCACCGCCCGAGCGGATGTAGACTTTGGTGAGATCGAGAAACTTCATGGCACAGAGCTTTCAATTGGATTTGCAGGCGTTACAGGAAAGGCGGCGGAGTCTCAAGCGTCTGGTCGTCCGTCCGAAACCCGGGGCCAATCGGCACGCTCCAGCCGCATCCACAGCCCCGGCACCGTCTCTCCCCGCGCCTTGTTCAGGGTCAGGTCATGGTCCACGACACGAAAGCCCAACTTGCCCAAGAGCGCGATGGAGGCCGCATTATCGGCCCAGACCCCGGCAACCAGATGGTCCCACCCAGACCCGAAGGCCCGGTCAATTGCAACCCGACAGATTTCCGTGCCGATGCCCTGGCGCCAGACATCGGGCACCAGACAATAGCCCAACTCGTCACCCGTCACGGCCACCGTGCCGACCAGTCGGCGGTTCAGGAACACTCCCCAGACAAAGCCGCGCCCCAGATAGGGCTGGGCGCGGGTCGCGGTAAAGGCGCGGTCTGGTGGCCACGGGAAAGAGGCGAGTTGCCGCACCACCTCCCAATCCGAAACGACGGCGTGCAGGGCCTCCAGATCGGAATTCTGCAACGCGCGATAGGTCAGCCGAGCCGATTGCGCCTCGATGGGCAGCGCTTCGGTGAAGGCATCCCGCGTCAACAGCATGTCAACGTGGGGACGTTCAATTCCCAAGGCAAGGCAATACTTTAGGCCGCGGCCGCTCTCCCTGAAGCCCAGTTTGCGCAACACGTTGGCCGAGCGGTCATTGCCCTCGAAATAGCCTGACCTGATGTCTTCGGGGTCATGCGCCAGATGCGCGGCGAGGGCTGCCCGCGCTGCCTCGGTCGCATAACCAAGCCCATGGCAGCGAGGCGCAAACCAATAGCCCAATGTGCGGTCCTCGACACCGAGGATCCCGGCGAAACCCTGCGCGTCGTCGACGGAAAAGGTATCGCCGGGTAGGGCATACTCCGTCTGGAACTGCTGAAAATCCGCCGGAGCATACGGCCATGGCACGACAGCCAGCCAACCCGACACCGCGATGTCGTTCAGCGCGGCGACAACCGCCCCTTCATCCTCCGGGGCCACCGGGCGCAGGGTCAGCCGCACCGTTTTAAGCTCGGCACGGGTCATCATGTCCCTCAGTCGAGCTTGCGGATATAGGTCCAGGTTGGGACCAGAGCGCCGCGGGCCACCGAAAAGCTTTCGGCATCGCCCAGATATTCGAAACCGCAATTGGTCAGCACCCGGGCCGAGCCGGGATTGTCCTGAAATACCTCGGCAAAGATCGTGCAGTTCTGCTGTGGATTGGCAACCACCAACGCGCGCACCGCTTCCGAAGCAAGACCAGTGTTCCAGAACGCCGGTGCGACCCAATAGCCAACCTCGGATTGTCCACGGTCCATCCGTTTGAGGCTGATCACACCCAGCACTTCGGCCAGACCTGACGCCGCGCCGTCCATCACCCAGATATCTTCTTCCGATTTGCCCGACATGGCGCGCGCCACAAAGCCCTCGGCCGCGCCCGGCGGCAGCGGATGCGGGATGGACTGGGTACCCTCAGCCACCCGGCGGTCGCCGGCATACAGGGCAAACAGACCCGCGTCCGACTTGCGAACGGGCCGCAAAACAAAACGCCCGGCGATGATATGGCCTTCCGGCAATGCAATCGTATCCAAGATCATGGCTCCCTCCTCGAAGCGCATGTGGGCTTTCGCCCTGGGAATTTCACCCACTCCTCCGAGAATTCCGGAAAAGATTTGGGGGACCGGCTTTTCAGCCGATCCCCCATCTACACGTTGATTGTGAAGGTTCGACTTATTCTGCTGCCTCGGCCACTGGCAAGACCGATATGAAGGTGCGACCTTTGAGACCCTTCTTGAAGGTCACGGCGCCCTCGACCTTGGCAAAGATCGTGTGATCCGTGCCCATGCCGACGCCTTCACCCGGGAACCAGGTGGTGCCGCGCTGACGGCAGATGATATTGCCCGGAATGGCCGCCTGGCCACCAAACAGCTTGATGCCGAGACGACGACCTGCCGAGTCACGACCGTTGCGGGATGAGCCGCCTGCTTTTTTATGTGCCATGGCAGGTTACTCCTTCGCAGCCGCGGCCTTGGTGGCACGCTTGGGTTTCGCCGGCGCTTCGACCGCAGCCGGAGCGTTGTTGTGGGCCGCGCGGCGCGCATCCGCCGTACCGGTCGCCGCCATGACGCCCGTCGCATCGGCGCCTGACGCCAGAACGTCCGTCACCCGGAGCAGCGTCAGATGTTGACGATGGCCCTTGGTGCGCTGCGATGAATGCTTGCGGCGGCGCTTGACGAAATGGATGGTCTTTTCGCCCTTGATCTGCTCGATCACTTCGGCCTGCACCGCAGCGCCGGCGACCAGAGGCGCGCCAACGGTCACGGTCTCGCCGCCGACCATCAGAATTTCGTTGAACTGGATCTTGTCACCAGCAATGGCCGCCAGCTTTTCAACGCGCAGGATGTCGCCAGCCTGCACCTTGTACTGCTTGCCGCCGGTCTTGAGGACCGCGTACATGGTCTTTCCTTTTCTTGCTCCGCGTCCTTTGGCCCCCGTTTCCGGGTGTTCCGGGATCATCCCGCCTTCGAACTGCGCGCCCATCGGGCGTCAAATAAAACTTCCCGGATCAACCTGAGGCCGTCCGGGCTGCGCGCTTAATACGACACGTCACCACGAAGTCAAGTCGGGAAAGTCAGCCTGGTCACAAGTCTGACCCCAGAACGAACCGGCCGGCCACAAGACCCATGTCGCGGTAGTTTTGCAGCGTAAGCGCCTGTGACGCGCTTTCCAGGGCCGCCATGACCTCAACGCCGGGTGAGCTCTCATAATAAGTCATGACGACCGAAACCTCAGCAAGGCTCATGCCTTCGATCCAAAGCACCATTCCGGCCATCCGTTTTTCCTCGACCTCTTGGCGGATCACGGGCCGCATGTCTGCCAGCATCGCCTCGATTGAAGTATCTCCCGCCGCAAAGCCGCCACTGTCGCGAAATCCCTGATAGTAGGCGCGAAGGGCAGCCACCTGATTCGTCGTGCTGCGCTGCATCCGGTCGAAATAGTCGGGCGAAGACATGGCGCGCAGGTAGCGGGGGTCCTGTTCCTCCACCCGTCGCTGACCAAGCGACAGGGCATAAGAGCATTGCGCCGGCTTTTCAATCGCGAGGGCCGCCTGCCTCAACAGCGCGTTGCCATGGCGGCCCGCATTGGGTTTCAAGGAAGGCAAGATAGCTTTCAAGGGCAGCTTCGTGTCCGGTCATCGACAAGGCCAAAGCATGACGGGAAGTACGGTGAAGGACATCGGGCGCAAAGATCATCTTCAGCGCCTTGCGAAAGCCCGTCCCGCCATGCCCACCCAAAAGCTGGGCATCCATCACGTCAGTCTGGACCAGAAACGCATCGTGCGTGCTGCGGATGTTGTCATCCATCTGGCCAAGGACCCAGAGCCTGTCCAAAAGCAGCGCCAGCCGACCATTGTCTTGTGCAAAGACCGCACTGGCCCAAAGGGGCAGGACCAATATCAGCACAAGTCCCCTCCGCCCCACTGGGCTCCGAACCTGCCCCATGCATATCCCCTTCTCTTTCAACCTCGACTTCGCCGCGAGCCTCCCCTCTGTCAACGCTGCCCCTCGCTTTGCCCCTTGCGCTGCAATCTATGCTTGGCTAAACAGCCGCCACCTGCAAAGGCACTGACCGCGGAGAGGTGGCAGAGTGGTCGAATGCGGCGGTCTCGAAAACCGTTGTCGGTTTGCGCCGACCCAGGGTTCGAATCCCTGTCTCTCCGCCAATGCCCTTTCCAGTACATTCCCACGAAGTACAGATTTGCCAGCAAAATATGGGCTTTAGTGAAAATAGTTTCCTCTATGTTCCTAAGTAGTCTCATGATGTCCTGCTAGAGGTGGGGGATAGAACGGGGGGCAGAGAATGACGATTGCTGGGCCGCGAAGGCCGGAAAAAGCCCTGACCGCGGCAGCGGTGAAGAACGCCAAGGCGCCGGGCAAGTATTTCGATGGGCATGGGCTCGTCCTGCTGGTTCGGGAAAACGGCTCGAAGGCTTGGGTTCAGCGCATCACCATTCGCGGTAAGCGGTGTGAATTGGGTCTCGGCACGCCTGCCCTGGTGACGCTTTCGGACGCCCGCGAACGGGCGCTGGCGAACCGCAAGATCGCTGTTTCTGGCGGGGACCCTCTGCACGACAAGAGGGAAGCGACCAAGGAGACCCAGTTCACCCTTACGCAAGTCCTTGCCGAGTACTGGGTTCTGGCCGCCGACAAGGCGCAGGGCAAGAGCGCCGACCAAGTCAGGCGGTGGCGCAATCCCCGGATCAAGGCCTTCAAGAACCTGATCGACGTTGTAGGCGATGTTGCGCTGGACTCGTTGGGATCAAACAGTTTCCTCGATTTTCGCGAGTGGTGGTGGGACAAGATCACCGAGGAGGAGTTGACGCCCAACAGCGCCAACAAGGACTTCACCCATATCGGCTCCACCTTTCGCCTTGTGTGCAAAGCCAAGCGCATCCCGGTGCCGCAAGGCATGGACGGCCTGAACTTCAGCGAAGGCGACAAGGGCATCCGCCCGCCATTCAGCGTGGACTGGATCAGGGATAAGATTCTTGCCCCCGGCGCGCTGGATGGGCTGAACAAGGAGGCGCGCTGCATCCTATTGGGCATGGTCAACACCGGCTACCGGCCAAGCGAGGGGCAGAGCCTCAAAGCCGAGCATATCCATCTCGACGGACCATACCCCCACATCACCATCGAGCCGGACGGGCGCACCCTGAAAACCGCCACATCGCGCCGCACGATCCCTCTGGCCGGAGTCAGCCTCACCGCATTCAGAGAGTGCGCCGAGGGCTTTCCGCGCTATTTTGGCAGTCCGTCCCTCTCGGCTACGGTCAACAAGTTCCTCCGTGAGAACGGGTTGATGGAAAGTCCGAAGCACTCGCTGTACGGGCTGCGACACAGTTTCGAGGACAGGCTCCTTGATCGCGAAGTGGATGAAAGGATCAGGCGTGACTTGATGGGTCACGCCTTGGGGCGGGAGCGGTACGGTGCAGGTGCAAGTCTTGCGAAGCTTTACGGGGTGGTCAAATCCGTCGCCTTGTGATCGTCGTGATCCAAAGCAGTCGCCTAACCGCCCGGTGGCATTTCATGGCACCGCCGAGCGGTTAAACTCAAGTCGCATCCTCACCATTGCGCAATCAGGGCGGACAGTCGAAACATGGCCAGACAGATACTCCCGTGGCGATATTGCACGAAACCGGGCGATACCGCGCTCAACGCACAACAGTTAGATCAGCTCTCGGTTCAGTTTGCTCTGCCCGCAGAGGACCTTGCAGAGCTTTCAGAAAGGCTCACTTGGGCACTCGGGCCGCATTACCGACCACGATCCATCTTTCGTGCGTTGGAAGCGGGTCCGAAAGGAGAAACGGTCTTCGACGAAGCGATGCGGGAACTTTCTAAGGCCCATAATCATCTGGAAAAAGCGCATTTGAAGCTCCGAAGCCTTTCGATCAGTACCCCCGTCGGGGAAGACAGATACCAGTCCCGCTACCAACGATTATTCGGATTGTTGCTCAGGGCAATCGCAAACATTGAAACTGTTGAGGAAGGGTTCAAAGAGGCCAAGGCGGCGGGTATGGCCGCAGCTTTACGCGACCTACCCGTTAAGGGAGGTGTCAAAGACGAGCGTCGGTCCATGGTTTGTGGTGAAATTATAAGATTCTGGGATGAAATGGGTCGGAATGTAAGCTACTCCACTGCCCCCGGGACCAGCGAACGAAAGGGGGAATTGATCCGGTTCATCAATGCCATAGTCGCCTTCGTGACCGAGCCATCCGCACAACTTACCGGCGAAACCATCAAGGATGAGATTACGGACATGAAGAGGTTCTTGTCCATCGAGCGTAGACTCACAGAACAATAAGTGTCCCGAAGCCGCAAAACTCCAATTCAACCCACTTTGCCACTCCAATATGTGCCGAGGCATGTTCAAGCGATCTGCAACCACTTGAACCAGAGGCCATCATGTTGACTGACCGCATTATCCGCCGCCCTGAAGTCGAGATCCGTACGGGGCTGTCACGCTCCACTATCTACGCCATGATGGCGAAAGGCAGCTTTCCCAAGCCGATCAAACTTGGTGAACGTGCCGTGGGGTGGGCCGAGGCCGAAATCACGGCCTGGGTACAGGTCCGCCTACTCAACCGCAACACCGCATAGCAGAACCGCCACCCGAGAGGGCGGCGGGTCAATTCGTATATAGCTTTGACAGGCTACGAATTTAGCACGCCTCGCCCTTTCATATCAAGTGAAAGGACATAACATGAAAGACGCCCGCACCCTCACGATAGCCTTGAGCGGCAAGTGGCACGCCCGCAGTGGCTCCGCGCCATGCCCGGTCTGCCAACCTGAAGGTCGCCGCGATCAAAACGCCCTTACCTTGTCCGACGCGCCGGATGGGCGTCTGCTGGCACACTGCAAAAAGACCGGTTGCAGCTTTCGGGACCTTGCTGCTGCACTGGGCCTTACGTTTGACAACTTCGCTCGGCCCGATCCAATCGACCTTGCCCGCCGTGAGACCGAACGCCGAGCGGAGGCCATCAAGAACGCTTCGCATGCCCGTGCCGTATGGGCAGAGGCCGCGCCGATCCGCGATACGCTGGCCGAAGCCTATCTGCGGGGCCGAGGCATCATCTGCGACTTGCCCCCTACCCTGCGCTTCCACGGGGCCTGTTGGCACGCCTCAGGCCAACGCCTGCCAGCACTGGTGGCATTGGTGGAGGGCTGCGACCTGCTCGCCGTCCATCGCACCTATCTGGCCCCCGATGGC
>JBDTQR010000225.1:0-6804 GCA_039932095.1 bacterium
ACTGGGAGCACGTGCCCTACTTCGACGGCTGCCTGCCGATCGAGGTGATGGCCGAACGCGGCCGCGAGACGCTGCGCCACGGCCCGATGAAGCCGCGCGGCCTGACCAATGCCCATGATCCGGCCACAAAACCCTATGCTGTGGCACAACTGCGCCAGGACAACAAGCTTGGCACGCTCTACAACATGGTCGGCTTCCAGACCAAGATGAAGTACGGCGCGCAAGCGACTGTTTTCAAGATGATTCCCGGGCTAGAGAATGCCAGCTTCGCCCGGCTCGGCGGCATCCACCGCAACACATTCATCAACTCACCGACCCTGCTCGACGCCCAGATGCGCCTCAAATCGCGGCCCAACATCCGCTTCGCCGGCCAGATTACCGGCGTCGAAGGCTATGTCGAATCCGCCGCCATGGGCCTTGTCGCCGGTCGCATGGCCGCCGCCGAACTCACCGGCCGGATGCTGCCACCGCCGCCGCCGGAAACCGCCACTGGTGCGCTGATCACCCATATCACCGGCGGCGCCGATGCGAAAACCTTCCAGCCGATGAACGTCAACTTCGGCCTCTTCCCGCCGATCGACGCCCGCCACGGCCGCAAGGGTCGGACCGAGCGCTACAAGGCCTACACCGACCGCGCCAAAGCCGCCTTCACCGAATGGCTCGCGTAACCCGCTTCGCCCCCAGCCCGACCGGCCCCCTCCACCTCGGCCATGCCTACGCCGCCATGATCGCCGCCCAAAGGGGCGACCGCTTTCTGCTGCGGATCGAGGATATCGACCAGACCCGCTGCCGCCCCGAATACGAAACGCTGATCTACGACGATCTGCACTGGCTCGGCCTCTCCTGGGAGCAGCCGGTCCTGCGCCAGTCCGACCGCAGCGCCGCCTACACCCAAGCCCTTGATTTTCTTGCCACTCTGGGCCTGACCTATCACTGCACCTGCACCCGGGCCGATATCCGCGCCGCGCTGTCCGCCCCGCAGGGCCCGGACGGCCCGGTCTATCCCGGCACCTGCCGCGACCAGCACCACGCCTCCGGTGCGCTGCGGCTGAACATGGCCAAAGCGACGGCGCATTTGCCCGACCTGACCTTCACCGAAAGCGGCCAGACCCACCGGTTCAACCCGCGCCAACTGGTCCAGTCGGCGGGCGATGTGATCCTGGCACGTCGCGACATCGGCACCGCCTATCATCTGGCCGTGGTCGTGGACGACGCGTTTCAGGGCATCACCGAGGTCACACGCGGCGCAGATCTGCTGTCCGCCACGCCGCTGCAAGTGACCTTGCAACACCTGCTCGACCTGCCGACCCCCGCCTACCACCACCACCGCCTGATCCGCGACGATCACGGCAAACGCCTGGCCAAACGCGACGACTCCCGCGCCCTGTCCGGATATCGCGCCGAGGGGGTGACGCCAGACGATATCCGCCGCATGGTCGCGCCGTAGGTCGGGCTGTAGGTCGGGCGACAGCCCGACTCCCTCCCGGCTGAGTCGGACTGTCACCCGCCCCACCGACCCACAAACTCCTGAAGATCAGATGAACAAATCCTAACAGAGACTTACGATTCCATTAAGACTCCAGACGCCCACATGTGGACACCTCATCCCCAGTCCAGCACCACCTTGCCCGACGCCCCCGACCGCATGACCTGAAACGCCTCTTCAAACTGATCGACGCCAAAGCGGTGGGTGATGACCCGCCGCACATCCAGCCCGTTTTCCAGCATCGCGATCATCTTGTACCAGGTCTCGAAGATCTCGCGGCCATAGACCCCCTTGATCGTCAAAGCCTTGAACACGATCCGGCTCCAATCCACCGGCGACTTGCCCGGTGGTATGCCCAGCATGGCGATCTTGCCACCCATCACCATCGCTTCGATCATCTGGTCCAATGCCTGCTGATTGCCGGACATTTCCATGCCGACATCAAAGCCCTCATGCATTTTCAACCGCGCCATAACACTGCGCAGATCCTCGACCGAAACATTCACCGGCGTCACATCAGCGACCTCGGCCGCCAAAGCCAGCCGCGTCGCATTGATGTCGGTGATCACCACATGCCTTGCGCCGACATGCCGCGCCACAGCGGCAGCCATGATCCCGATCGGCCCCGCCCCGGTGATCAGCACATCCTCGCCGATCAGATCGAACGACAGGGCGGTGTGCACCGCATTGCCCAATGGGTCAAGGATCGCGCCGATCTCATCGTCGATCACCTCCGGCAAGGCCACGACATTGAACGCCGGCAGCCGCAGGAATTCGGCAAACGCCCCTGGCTCATTGACCCCGATCCCCCGCGTGGCCGGGTCGAGGTGAAATTTTCCTGCCCGTGATTGCCGACTGAGCTTGCCGATCAGATGGCCCTCGCCCGAACACCGCTGCCCAATCTCCAACCCCTGGACCAAGGCGCCCTTGGCCACGATCTCGCCGGCAAATTCATGGCCCGTCACCAGCGGCACCGGCACGGTCCGTGCCGCCCACTCGTCCCAGTTCCAGATATGGATATCGGTGCCGCAAATCCCGGTCTTGTGGACCTTGATCAGCACATCCTCCGGCCCGATTTCGGGCACCGGCCGCGTCTCCATCCACAGCCCGACCTCTGCCTTCGCCTTGACCAGAGCCTTCATGTCAATACCCCCACCTCACGCCCCGCCGCCGCAAAGGCGTCGAGGGCAAAATCCAGATCCGCCCGGGTCAGCGCCGCGTTCATCTGTGTCCTGATCCGCGCCGCGCCGCGGGGCACGACCGGGAAGAAGAACGCCGAGACCATCACCCCCCGCGTGTCCAACGCCTTGGCAAAAGCCTGCGCCAAAGGCGCATCCCCGATCATCACCGGAATGATCGGATGCTCTCCCGCCAGCAACCGGAAGCCCAGCTGGTCAAGCCCAGCCCGCCAATAGCTTGCGTTGTCAGACAGTTGCGCCCTCAACCTGTCTGCTGCTTCGACAATATCCAGCGCAGCCAGGGCCGCCCCGACCACCGCCGGCGGCAGCGCGTTGGAAAAGAGATAGGGTCGCGCCCGCTGCCGCAGCAACTCGACCACAGGGGCTGACGCCGCGACATAGCCGCCCAAAGCGCCACCAAGCGCCTTGCCCAAAGTCCCTGTCAGAACGTCGGCCTTGATGCCCGCATGGGCCGGAGTCCCGCGCCCTTGCGGCCCCATGAACCCCGTGGCGTGGCAATCGTCCACCATCACCCAAGCGCCATGGCGGTCCGCCAAAGCCCGGATTTCCGCCAAGGGCGCCAGATAGCCGTCCATCGAGAACACACCGTCTGTCGCCACCAGCACGAACCGCGCCCCATCCGCCCGCGCCTGCACCAGCTGCGCCTCCAGATCGGCCATGTCCGAGTTGGCGTAGCGATAGCGCCGCGCCTTCGACAGCCTTATGCCATCGATGATCGAGGCGTGGTTCAGCGCGTCCGATACAATTGCATCCTCAGCGCCCAACAGCGGTTCAAACACCCCGCCATTGGCATCGAAACACGATCCGAACAGGATCGCCGCCTCCATCCCCAGAAACCGCGCCAAACGTGCTTCCAACGCGGCATGAATATCCTGCGTGCCACAAATGAAGCGGACAGAGGCCATACCAAACCCGTGGTCCCGCATCGCCGCTTCCGCCGCCGCAACCAGTCGAGGATCATCCGCCAAGCCAAGGTAATTGTTGGCACAAAGGTTCAACATGCCGCGTCCGCCGATCCTGACATGCGCGCCCTGCGCCCCCGTGATCAGCCGCTCGCGCTTCATCAGGCCCTCGGCTTCGATCCCGCGCAGCATGGTCTGAACATGATCGAGAAAAACGTCTGTCATGGCAGAACTCCTTCCGTTTTGACGGAAATTACTGCAACTCCCCGCCCGATGTCAATATAACGGATTAATTCCACTAAACTGGAAACCGTCTTGGCCAGGCCCTCGCCGTGTTCAACTGTCCTGCACGATCAGAATCGCCCGCGCAGCGCCGCCTTCGGCGTGAATCTCATGCGGCCGGTCTGCCGGATAGCGCGCGGTGTCGCCCGGTCCCAACCGGCTCTCCTCGTCGCCCGAGACAACCCGAATGCGCCCGACGATCACGGTCAGGCTTTCACGGCACCCGGCCGAATGCGGCTCTGACAGCAGTTCGCCCGCCGCGCCAAAAACCAGATCATAGACCTCATGTTCGCCGACCGCCTCGGCTGGCGACAGGATGCGGATCACCAGATCGCGGCCGCGCCCACCAATCACCGGGGCCGCTTCGGACCGCACCACCTCGATCCCCGCCGACGGCCGCCGCTCCAGCAAACCTGCGAAATCGACCTGCAGCGCCTGCGTCAGGTTCCACAATGTGGCAACCGTCGGCGACGATTCGCCGCGTTCGATCTGGCTGACCATCGACCGGCTGACCCCGGACAGCTTCGCCACAGCGTCCAGCGACAGCCCGCGTGCCTTGCGCGCCTCGCGCAGGCTGACCGCCAGGCGGTCGTGAATTTCAGAACGCGGGTTCATCGCACAGGTCCTTGCATCTTGTCGTCCAGTCCTTGGCCGCAGGGTTACAGCACAAAATTTCCCCTGTCCAAAGACCCGGAAAACTCTTGCAACCCTATTTCGAAATCCGCCCGCCGGTCGCCGGTCACATCGCCGGAAATCAAATAGTTGCCCTTACCCAGGTCCTCATACCACAGTTGGAAGGCGTGGGGCGATGCGCCATGAAAGCGAAACGCCTGATCGCCGTCGCGGCCGATATTCGCGTCAATCAGCGAAAGGTCGATCAGGTCTGCCTGTTTCATCAGGAATATGGTATCCCGGCCATCCCCCGCCGCCGTTTCGTCAATGCTGTGAAACACAAAGCGGTCTCGGCCACGGCCCTCGCCACCCGACAGGAAATCGCTGCCAAGCCCTCCATCGATCACATCGCTCTGGCTGCCCGTCATGCCATCGACATTGTAGCCACCATAGAGACTGTCATCGCCGCGCCCGCCATAGAGGCTGTCCTTGCCTGTGCCACCAAGCATGATGTCATCACCAAGCCCGCCAAACAGCAGATCCTCGCCGCCACCGCCCAGCACGGTGTCATTGCCGCTCTGCCCATGCAGCCGGTCCTGACCGGTCCCACCGGCAACGGTATCGTCGCCGCCACCCAGCCAGACCCGGTCATCGCCCGCCGACCCCATCAGACCGCCGATCGAGTCATTGCCAATCCCGGTATGCAGCACATCGTCAAAAGCGGTCAGCGCCACCTTGACCGCAATCGGCGTGACCAGCCCGGCGTCGGTATGGGCGCCCAGCAACACATTGGCGGCGTCACCGGGGAAATAGCTGATCCCGGCGGTCGTCATGTCATAGTCCGCCAGATCGATCCCAAGGGCCCACAGCAGGGTGGTCACGAAGGAATTGCTGTTCTGGAGGAATTCATAATTGATTTCGCTGCCATAGACCCGAAAGCTCGCATCCAGCTGGCCAAACAGCTGCCACATCTGATCGGCATTGTGGCCCGGACCATCCAACGCCACGATCTTGTAATTGTCCGCCTCGCCGTAGTGGTCGGTATGACTGGCATGATCACGGCCGAAGGCCGGATAGCGCCAATTGCCCTGAAAGAAATCCGGCGGGGCCTGAACCTCCACCTCCTGCAGTGCCGCCAGGTCGAGCGGATCGGCTTGAAACACGATCTGCAGATGACCCGCCTCAAGACCCACCAGATTGGACGCCAGAAACAAATTCGCCACAGTCCACCTCACTGAAAAGAGTTTGCGACCCTAGCGCCCCGGTTTCCCCAGCGTCAATCGTCAGGTGCCACAATAGGTGACATAGGGGGTCAGCCCCTCAGGCGGCGGCAGCACATAGCCCTCGCGCCCGGCTTCAGATCCGTAGGGATCGCGCAACGCGGCCAGCAATGCCTCAAACGGCACCATATCGCCCGCCGTGGCCGCCACCAACGCCTCTTCCACCCGGTGATTGCGCGGGATCACCCCCGGGTTGGCCGCCAGAATCCGCGCCTCGGCCCCGTCACCCGCCCTGTCCAGCCATCTGAGCCGCCAGTCGCCCAGCCCGGCAAAGCCGCGCCGAAAGGTCAGGGTCCAGTCCAACCCCACCATCGCCGCCATCAGATCGCCGATCAGCGCCGCATCACCCGGCTCGACCCCGGCCAACCCCAGCTTCCGCCGCATCACCTTCAGCCAGGCCGCATTGTAGACCGCAGCAATCCCTTCCAACCGCGCATTGGCCAGTTCGACCGCGCGGCTTTCATCCGCGTCAAAGAACGGCAGCAGCGCCTCGGCCAGCCGGGCAAGGTTCCACGCCATGATCCGCGGCTGATTGCCATAGGCATAACGCCCCTGGCGGTCGATCGAGGAAAACACCGTGCCCGGCGCATAGGCATCCATGAAGGCGCAGGGGCCATAGTCGATGGTCTCACCGGAAAGCGCCATGTTGTCGGTGTTCATCACACCGTGAATGAAGCCCAGCCCCATCCACTCAGCCACCAGCGCCGCCTGCCGCCCGACGACCGCATCAAACAACCCCACCGCCCCGGACACGTCGGGGTAGTGCCGGGCGATGGTGTAATCCATCAAGGCCCGCACCTTCTCCACCTCGCCGCGGGCCGAAAAGAACTCGAAGGTCCCGACCCTGATATGGCTCGCCGCAACCCGTGCCAGCACGGCCCCGGGCAGCGCGCCGCCCTCGCGCCAGACGTCTTCCCCAGTAGCCACCACCGCCAAAGACCGCGTCGTGGGCACCCCCAAAGCCGCCATCGCCTCTGATATCAGATACTCCCGCAGCATCGGCCCGACCGCCGCCTTGCCATCGCCGCCGCGCGAAAACGCCG
>JBDTQR010000226.1:0-6728 GCA_039932095.1 bacterium
TTCAACCCCGCCATCACGGCGTCATTGTCGGCAGCCGAAGGGGCCAGCACGTAGTCCACCGGCACATCGGCCCCGATCTGGGCGTGAATGTCGCGGATGTGGTCCAGCCGCGATTGCGACCGGTTCGACACCACAATGCGCGACGGCCGGTCCGCCCCGCGCGCAGCCTGCATCATATGCCAGGTCAGCGCGATGGTGGACCCGCCGGCGCCCATAGAAAACAGCTCGGCTCCGGTTCTGGCGAAATGCCCTGGTGGCAGGAATCCGTCCAGCGACAGACCCGAGGATATCGGGTCTTTGGCATGACAAATCAACTTGCCGTCGCGTTTGGAGATGCACGAGGTTTCTGCCATCAGCCGCGCATGCGGGTCGATCACGTCGAACATCTGATGTGAGGCGGCGTAGAGATCCAGCTTGTGGGTTGTGACCAGCGCCCCCAATGACAAGGGGTCAGATTTGAGGAACGCTAAGACCTCGCGGTAGTTTTCATCCGTGTCATGCAGCGCCAGATCGATGCCCTTGATCGCGACATCCCCCAGCCCAAGGTAGTCGGCCCATTTCGGAAAGACCTTCATGATTGACGATTTCGATGTGGTCACACCTATGAAGTAGAAGGTTGGCTTTTCCGCCGATTGGTAGCGCATCACTTGCTCCGCAGCTCTTTCGCGCGCGCCACCGCAAGGCGCGCATTTTCGGCGATCTTGCCCCAGTTGCCCGCAGCGATGTCGGCCTTTGTGGCAATCCAGGTGCCACCCACCGCCCGCACCTGCGAGATCGCCAGCCAGTCGCCCAGATTGGCCATGTTCACGCCGCCCGTCGGGTTGAATCCGATACCGGTATGGGCATAGGGGGCCGCGATGTTCTTCAGCATGTCAGGTCCGCCCGCTGCCATCGCTGGAAAGAACTTGACCAGACGGCAGCCTGCTTTCAGCGCAGCCTGCAAGTCCGTAGGTGTCATGATACCCGGAGCAAACGGCAGCCCCTTGGCCGCGGCATAGGCCAAGACCTCTGCATCCAGCCCGGGTGCCAGCGCAAAGCGCGCGCCCGCCTCGATCGCCGCATCGACCTGTGCATTGGTCAGCACCGTTCCGGCGCCAATCTGCACGGCAGGCCGGTGCTTTGCGATTACGGCAATGACGTCGCGCGCGGCTGCGGTGCGAAAGGTGATCTCGGCCACCGGCAGGCCACCCGCAATCAGCGCATCCGCAAGGGGAAGCGCGTCCTTTGCGTCGTCGATGGCAATCACAGGCACCACGCCATAGTCGGAAAGGTTGTCAAAGATGTTCATCGTCGCTTCTCATTTCTGGGTGGCAAGAACACGCGCCACCTCTTCGGGGGCACGCTGGCGATAGCGCGGGTTGGGCACGGCCTTCCAGCCTGCGCCATCCGCCACGATCAGGGTCGCCATCCCGCCCGACCGTTCAATGATGCCGTAATCCTGGCCCGACTCGCTTGGGTAGAAAAAGCTCATCACCAACGGCACGGACCCGGTGTTCACGGACCGGTGGATCCACATCGGAGGCACATAGGCCGCAACCCGCGGGGTCACTTCCAGAATGCGTGTTTCGCCCTCGGGGCTTTCCAGCAACATCAGCCCAGTGCCATTTTCACCGTAATAGACTTCGGGCCGGTTCGCGACCGCATGAATATGCCCACGGGTCATGTAATACTCATCCCCGATGCGCCCCGGCTGCATGAAGGTTGTCCCAAAGATCAGATCCCCGACCGTCTGCTTTGGCCGCATCTCCTGCACCGAATAGACGATCCCGTCGCCGCCGCCGGCCACCGCCGCGCGAAACGCGTCGTCATCCAGATAGAGGCCCGCAAGATCCTTCAGCCGTTTCTCATAGCAGCCGGTCGCACCGGCCATTGCCCCCGAATGGGGATCGATAAGATGTGCTGTCGGCTCCTGATGCATTGGCGACTCTCCTTTATGGTAGTTAAACTACGTCATTCGCTGGAGTTCGGCAACCAAAAAGCTGCGGCCCCAGATGCTGTGCTTCTTCTGGCCGGCAAGGGTGTGATCGCCCCTTTTCTGACAGGTATTCAACCAGAAAGCCGCAACTTCTGCGCGCAAACCCGCTGATCTGGCATTGCACCGTCACTGCCCGCCAAACAGACCACCCGTGCCGCGCCTGCCAAAGACCCGGCGCGACGGTCAGGCAGATCCTTGCTCTGCCCGTCATGTAAGACCCGCAGTTGAGCCCACAGTTTCGCTATTGCGTAGTAAAACTCCGCTTTTTGATTGAACTCTGCGTCCGAGCGAGTCATTCTGCTGTAAACTGCGGCACACGCCCCCAATCGTCACACCCGGAACCCGGCAAACCCTCACCGCGGAAAGGACCATGCAAGTGACTCGTGACCTCTACCTTGCCATCGACGTCGGCACAGGCGGCCTGCGTACTGCACTGGTTGGCGCCGACGGGCGCATCCTAGCCTTCAGCCACCGTGAGCACGAGCAAATCGTGCCCCAGTTTGGCTGGTCAGAACAGCGCCCGGCGGACTGGTGGATGGGAACCAAGGCCACAATCACCGAAGTTCTGGGCATGGTGGACGGTGCCCCCGGTCGCATTGCGGCAATCTGCGCCTGCGGCCAGATGCACGGCTCTGTTTTGATTGACGACGACGGAAACTCGACGCTGAACGCGGTGCCGCTCTGGAATGACAAACGTACTTTGCCTCAAGTAGACGCCTTCATCGCCAGACACGGCACTGCGCGCGGCCTTGACCTGACCGCAAACATGCCTGCCCCCGCCTGGCCCGCCTTCAAGCTGGCGTGGATTGCACAGAACCGACCTGAAGCCCTGACCCGCGCCTCGACCCTGCTGATGCCAAAGGACTGGATCAACTTCAAGCTCACGGGTGAGCGCGCGCAGGATGTTACCGAAGCCTCACTCAGCTATCTGATGGATTGGAAGACGCGCGCATGGTCAGACGAGCTTTGTGACGCTGTCGGCGTTCCTCGCAGGCTGCTGCCGCAGCTCCGTCAGCCGGCTGAGGTGCTGGCCGGACTCGATCCACAGGTCGCAGCCGAACTCGGCCTTTCGGCAGGCATTCCGGTTCTGGTCGGCGCTGGCGATTATCCCATGGCATTGCTCGGCTCGGGCGTCACCCGTACGGGCATGGGCTCGGACGTGACCGGGACTTCCTCGATCATCACGCTCCTGCATGATGACGCCCTCGTTGACCCCACAGTCTCGAACGTGCTGACACCCAATGGAATCTGGGGCGTGATGACGCTTCTTGAAGCCGGGGGTGACGCCGTCCGCTGGGCGCGCCGTGCGCTGCACGACAATCGCCGCAGCTATGAAGACGTTGCCGACCTTGCCACCAAGTCTGCGCCGGGAGCGGGAGGGCTGTTCTTCCTGCCCTATCTTTCCGGCGAACGTGTCGCGGAAAAGCACAACTCGCGCGCCCAGTTCTTCGGGCTCAAGGCCGAAACTGCCCTGCCCGATCTGCACCGCGCCGTGTTGGAGGGCGTGGCGTTTTCGGTCCGCCGGGTGCTGGACAATCTGCCCGCAGACAAGGCGCGACCCGAACGTATCGTCGCCTCCTCGGGTGGGGCGAAATCAGCGCTGTGGCTCAAGATCAAGGCCTCTATGTATCGCGTGCCCTACATTGTGCCGGAAGAGCTTGAGTGTGGCGTGATTGGCGCTGCGATCTTGATGGCTGCTTCCACCGGGGGGGCCGCTGATCTGGACTCGGCTGTCGCCCGCATGGTTCGCTTCAAAGGCGAAATTCTGCCCGACCCTGCCTGGGCCGATCGTTATGATCGAATGACGCCCATCTATGCCCGCCTTTACGAAAGCTCGAAAGCACACTGGGACGATTTGGACGCGCTTTGACAGTCACTGCCGTTCTTTGGGATCTAGGCGGAACGCTGGTTGACAGCGAACCGCCCCACTCTGCCGCCTTTGACATCGCTTTGGCTGAATTGTGCTTTAGATGCCGGGCGACTTTCATGCCAGATTGCTTGGGATGAACAACGAAGGCGTCCACAGGGCACTGTTTGCCGAGACGGGGACGACACTGACCCATGCAGAATGGCGGGCCTGCAAATGACGCCACTTTCGTCACGATGCGGCATTCATCCGCCGCCGCGCAGGTGTGGCCGAGGTGGCTGTCATGTTGGCGGAGCGCGGATCTTGTCGGCGATAGTGTCGAATTCTACCGCTAACGAAGTCGCCATCACAGTTCAGTCTACCGGTCTGAGGGCTGCCTTTCCTATCACGATCTGTATCGAAGATGTCTTCCACGGAAAGCCTGACCCCGAAGGCTATTTACCGGCGGCGCGGGCTCTGTTTCACAAATCCCGTGAGGGATTCATCTTGAGAAACCAGCATGGTAGCTGGATGGCATCAGCAGACGCACACCCTCCGCCTACAAGACCAGGAACTGGCCGGCCTACAACGAGGCGCTCAAGCGCCGCGGCTCGCTGACGATCCGTTGGCTGGTAGGCGATTGCCTTCTATCGCCGTAAGCCTGGTTCGATCCCGCCATGACCTGGGAGGCAGCGCCGACCGGCAAACGCGTCCGACAGCCTGACTACAGTGACGCAGCCATCAGACATGTCTGAGGATGAAGGTGCTGTTCGGCATGGCGCTGAGGCAGACGACAGGGTTTGTCGAAAGCCTCTTGGGATTGATCGGCCTGGACTGGACGGTGCCGACCTTCAGCACCATCAGCCGCCGCCAGAAGACGTTGCCCTACCACGCAGCCTTTGCCCGGAAGCAGTTGCGATGTGTTGACCCGACGGCTATCTCGGATCGACATTCTGGACACGAGGCACGCATGGCTGATTACAATCTCGAGGCACTGTCGCTCAAAGAACTGCGGCAATTGCAAAAGATGGAGTGGTTGCCGCCTGCTTCAAACGGCATCACCATGTGCCAAGATGGAGGTGTTGAAACCCTCTAGGATGAAGGGAATGATGAATTGATAAAGGATACGATGATCGGAGTAGACTTGGCGAAAAGCGTGTTCCAAGTCCACGCTGCCTCGATGACGGGGCAAGTGAAATTCCTGAAGAAGCTCACTAGGCTGCAATTTGAGCGGTTCGTCCGAAACCAAGCTCCGGCAGTCTTCGTTATGGAGGCCTGCGCCAGCGCCCATTATTGGGCGCGCGTGCTGGTAGGCCTGGGGCACGAGGTAAAGCTAATTGCTCCACAGTATGTGAAGCCGTTCGTTAAACGGCAAAAGAACGATGCCGCAGATGCCGAGGCGCTGGTTATTGCGGCCCAACGCCCAGAAATGAGATTTGTCGAACCGAAATCTGAAGCAGCTCAGGCGCGCGCCATGCTTTTTCGTAGCCGTGATCGCTTGGTTCGACAGCGGGCTGAACTGGTGAACGCTCTGCGGGGCCACCTTTATGAGTTCGGCTACTCAGTGCCGATAGGCATTGTGCAGCTGAAGCGGCTTGTGGCGATTGTCGAAGTCGCCGGCAACTCGCTGCCGGAGTTGATACGCACCGAGTCCGCAGAGATCTTGGCTCAGATTTCTGAAAAGACCGCCCGGATCGAGGCAGCGATGCAAAAGATCAAGTGCGTGGCAGCGGAAACGGATGTTTCTCGGCGTTTGCAGACAATGCCGGGCGTCGGGCCACTCACTGCAATGGCGGTCGAGACTTTTGCTCCACAAATGTCCAGCTTCCGGCGGGCGCGTGATTTTGCAGCTTGGCTCGGGCTCGTTCCGAAGCAGAATTCATCAGGAGGCAAGGAAAAGCTGGGGCGCATTTCAAAGGCCGGCCAAGTCGACATTCGAAGGCTGCTCGTGATCGGCGCGATGTCGCGGCTGAATTGGCTTGGGCGTCGCACGGTCGTGGAAGGCTCGTGGCTTCATCGAATGCTCTTGCGAAAGCCTCGGATGCTTGTGGCCATCGCCCTCGCAAACAAAATGGCGCGAAGTATCTGGGCCATGCTGACCAACAAGGAAGATTATCGTGATCCGGCTCAGATGATGGCAGCTTGATAAAAAATCAGCAGCGGCAAATCTGAAGTCGGTAAAGGAGGTGTGAGAAGGCAACGACCAGAATGGGCAAAATGATCGAAAAGATCTGGATTGAGAAAGCTGATAGGTCCTTGGAGCCTCGAGCTCGCGCAGAAGATTTCGCTCTCGATCCGCAGATCACCATCCCGGCCCGCGGCATTTGAAAGGCCGCAAATTGAGGCCTGACACAAGACCGCGCTCGATCACCAAAGTCAGACTGGAAGAAACCACTTGCACCTAAGGCGGCAACCACACAAGGACCTCGCCAAGGCGATTTCCAACTACGATGACCGTCATAAAGCCGAGGCCCGCGCAAAGCTGGACGCGATCGCCAAAGAGATGGGCTATTCCTTGGCCGACCTGATCGGCACCGAGGTGAAACCCACCCGTGCACCGGCCGCCGCGAAATACCGCCATCCAGAAAACCCGAGCCTCACCTGGTCCGGTCGTGGGCGTAAACCGCTGTGGTTTGTGGCAGCTCTCGATGCAGGTAAATCGCCTGAGGATCTGGCAATCAGCTGAACCTGACTTCGGGTTCAGAGGCAGACGTCCGGATCATGCGTCTGGTCTGACAGCACGCACGAAATGCATCGGAATACCCTGCCAGTCGCAAACCTGTCGGGTGGCCTGTTCAGCCGTGCTGGCCCAGGTGCGGACTGTCCAGTTTGAACCAGCATCGCCCGGAAGCGTCACGATGAAGGCGCGCACAGCCGTTGCCTCGGCAGCCTCGTCCCCCTGCCCCA
>JBDTQR010000227.1:0-6705 GCA_039932095.1 bacterium
ACGTCGCAGCCGGCGTCACACAGGGCGTTGGTCGCCTCGGCCTCCTTGACCGCCAGCGACCATTCGCCGGTGAAGATGACCTGACAGGTGATGGTCGGGTCCACCGCACGGGCGCCGAGCAGGAAGGAGTTGATGTTCAGAAGGACTTGCGGGATCGGCTTGGCCGCGACAAAGCCGATCTTCTTGGTCTTCGACATATGGCCCGCAACGATGCCGTTCAGATATTGGCCCATGCCGATATAGCCGAAATAGCTGCCGACATTGCCGGGCAGACCGTCGTGCCACAGACCCGCGGCATGTTCGAAACGGACATCGGGGTATTTCGGCGCGACGGTCAGGACATGGGGGTCGAAATAGCCGAACGAGGTCGGGAACAGCAGCGTCGCCCCGTCAAGGTTGATCATCGATTCCATGGTTTTCTGGACGTCGAGGGTCTCGGGGACGTTCTCCTCTTCCACCACCGTCACGCCGTCCATCGCCTTGACGGCGGCGGCACCCTCCGCATGGGCCTGATTGTAGCCGAAATCGTCGCGCGGCCCGACATAGATGAAGCCGATGGTCATCGGGGCGGCGGCCATGGCGGCAAAGGGCAGGCCAGACGTCAAGGCAGCACCCGACAGGGCGGCGGCCCCGTTCAGAAAGCGGCGGCGGGACAGGGTTTTGGCTTCGGTCATCGGTGTCTCCATCTGAGGGGGCTGGCGTTGCCGCAGTGCAGCAACGACTCGTTGACCGGAGCGTTGCCGATTGCACTGCTGCTGTCGTCTGCTATCTTCGCACTCCTATGCTGCATTATTTGCACCAGCCCGAGGTTGCCATGCGCCAGTTGACCCCGCTGCAATTCATTGACGCCATCGCCAGGGCCGGGTCGATCCGCAAGGCGGCGGAGGGCTTGGCGCTGACCTCGACCGCCCTCAACCGCAGGGTGTTGTCGTTGGAGGCAGAATTGGGTGTGCCAATTTTCGAACGTTTGGCGCGCGGCGTCCGGCTGTCGACCGCCGGGGAATTGCTCATTCACCACATCCGCAGCCAATCCGCAGATTTCGACAAGCTGAAAAGCCAGATCGCCGATCTGGCGGGGGAGCGGCGCGGCCACGTGTCGATTGCCTGTTCGCAGGCGTTTCTGCCGTTCTTTCTGCCCGATCAGATCGGCCGCTACCGCCGCGACCATCCCGGGGTGACCTTTTCTGTGCGGGTCCGTGACCGTGCTGCTGCAGAAACCGCCTTGGTCGAACATGACGCCGATCTGGCCTTGATCTTCGAGCCGGTGCGATTGTCGGAGGTGCAGATCCTCGGCTCGGCGCGGCAGACCATTCATGCCGTGATGGCCGCCGACCATCCGTTGCACCGGCAAGACACGGTGCGGTTGCGTGACTGCGCGGCCTATCCGGTCGGCCTGCCAACCGTGCAATATGGCGTGCGGCATCTGATCGACCTCGCCTTGGTCAAGTCGTCGGTCCATCTGCGGGTGGCGATCGATGCCGACAATTTCGAGTTTCTGCGCCGCTATCCGGCGCAGGAACAGCTGATCTCGTTCCAGATCCCGATTGGCCTGCCACCCGCACATGAGGCCGAGGGCATCGTGTCGCGCCCGCTGGATCTGCGCGATGTGCCGGAGGGCCGGCTGTATCTGTGCCAGCTGCGTGGCCGCACTTTGCCGGTCGCCGCTGCCAAGTTCGCGGCGCAGATCGGGCGGGAGCTGGACGCGCGCTATGATTGAGCGGCGCGGTAGGCGCGCCAGCCGCCGTAGCGGGTGATCTCTAGTGCCCCCGCCAAGGCATGGGATTCGCAGAGGAAGCCTGACACCGCGCGGCCATCGGCCAAGGCAATCTTGCCGATGCCCAAGGGAGCCGGAATCCGCGCGATAAAGGCGCCAAAGGCGGCAGCGGGCAGCGCCCAGACTTCGACGGTCAGCCCCGGCCCCTCAAATCCGGGGTCAAACACCATGCCCGGCTTGGGCGGCACGGTTCCGGCGAGGGCAAAGAGGCGGTAGCCGGCGGCAGTTTGCGCCTCGCCCAGCAGCACGCCGCCCGGGCCGGCAAGTTCCTTGTTCAGGGGCATGCCGGTCAGATGCGCGCCGACCACGGCGATGGTCAGCATGCCTTCGGGCACCGTCGGCAAGGGCGCGGCGGGCAGCAGGGCGCTTCGGTCCTTGCCCATCCCACTTGCTGCAGCGGCGTGCAGCGCGGCGGCGAAGGGGGCCATGGCGTCGTCGCTGAAACCCGGCCCGACCAGAGTTACCCCGGCAGGTAATCCCGACGGACCGAAGCCGCCGGGTACGGCGATGGCGGCATAGCCGAGGAGGTTGGCGAAATTGGTGTAGCGGCCGAAATGGCTGTTCTTCGCCACCGGATCGGCGAGCATGTCGGCGACGGTATAGGTGGTGGGCGAGGTCGGCAGCAAGAGCATATCCACCGCGTCCCACACCGGGGCGACGATGTGGCGCAGGGCCTCAAGCCGGTAGCGGCCGTTGAACGCTTCCACCGCCGTTTTCGGCAGCGCCCCGGCGATGATTATTCGCACTGTGGGGTCGAAATCGGCAGCATGGGTGGCAAAGAAGGCTTCCACCGCGGCCAGACGCTCGGCGACCCAAGGGCCATCGTACAGGAGCGCCGCCACTTCACGGAACGGCGCGTAGTCGAAAGGGACGATGGTGGCGCCAAGGCTTTCCGCCCGGGCAATCGCCGCATCATAGAGCGCCTTGACCTCGGCATTGCCGTAGAATTCGCGCTCCGCCCCGGTCAGAACGCCGAGGCGGGGTTTGGCGGGGATGCCGACAGGCTGAAACTTGCGCGAGAACGGATCCCCCAGGTCCAGCCCGTCCATCACCCGACGGATTGCCACGCCGTCCGGCACCGTTCCGGCAAACACCGTCACCACATCGACCGAGCGGCAGGCCGGGACCACGCCGGTATTTGGCACCAGACCAGGGGTCGGCTTGATGCCCACCAGATTGTTGAACATCGCGGGCACCCGACCCGAGCCCGCCGTATCGGTGCCGAGCGCGAACACCGCCAGCCCCGAGGCCACCGCCACGGCCGAGCCGGAGGACGAGCCACCCGACACATAGGCGGCGTCGAATACCGAGCGTGGCGCGCCATAAGGCGACCGCGTGCCGTTCAGCCCGGTGGCAAACTGGTCGAGGTTGGTTTTGCCGATCACGATGGCCCCGGCTGCCCTTAGCCGCGCCACCACGACCGCATCGACATCGGGCGTGTAGGCAAAGGCTGGACAGCCGGCGGTGGTCGGCAGGCCTGCCACGTCGATATTGTCCTTGACCGCGAAGGGGATACCCCATAGCGGCAGTCCGGGGTCCAGCGCAATCACCGCCCGGGCGGCGGCCCTGAGGGCGTCATCCGGGGTCGGGGTGATGAACACCGCCTTGTCTGTCAAGGCGGCGCGGCGGGCGATGACCTCTTCCACCACCTCCAGCGGGGTCACGCCGCCAGCATAGGCGGCTTGCAGGGCGGGCAGGGTCAGGACTTGCGGCAGCATCATGGCGTCTCCATCACAGCGAGTATGTCACCGGCCCGGACGGTGCGTCCCGGTGCGGCGCGAAAGGCGATCATCCGGCCAGCGGCAGGGGCGCGGACCACAATCTCCATCTTCATAGATTCCACAATGGCGACCGGGTCGCCGGTGGCGACTGTCTCTCCGATTGCCAGCAGATATTTCCAGACATTGCCCGGTACCGGACTGTCGACCCCGACGCAGCCCGGCGGCACCGCCTCTTCCGCCATCAGCACGCTGTCAACGGCGACAAAACTGTCGAGGCCCGCGTCTTTCCAGCGCAGCCGTTCCGCCTCAAACGCCGCCTGCTGGGTGGATTTGAACGCAGCGATCTCACCCGCCGAGGCTGCCAGACGGCGCTGCTCTGCGGCCCAGTTGAATCGCGTCTCCTCGATCCGGACCGGGAAGCCGCCATGGGGGAAGGCGGCGCGCGCCTCGGCAAGTTCGGCATGCGAGACCGGGTAGAACCGGATCTGATCAAAGAACCGCAGGAGCCAGGGGTCAGCCTCAAACCCCGGCGTCTTGCGCCAGGTGTTCCAGACCTGAATGGTGCGGCCAAACAGCTGATAGCCGCCCGGCCCCTCCATCCCGTAGATGCACATATAGGCGCCGCCGATGCCGACGGCGTTTTCCGGCGTCCAGGTGCGGGCCGGGTTGTATTTGGTGGTGACGAGGCGGTGGCGCGGGTCGATGGGTGTGGCGACCGGGGCGCCGAGGTAGACATCGCCGAGGCCGAGGACAAGATAACGCGCATCGAAGATCAGGTTTCGGACCGCCGCCTCATCCGGCAGGCCATTGATCCGGCGGATGAATTCGATGTTCGACGGGCACCACGGCGCGTTGGGGCGGACCAGCTCCTGATACTTCAGCATGGCGCGTTCGGCGTCGGGGTCGTTCCAGGACAGCGGCAGATGGATGGTCCGCGACGGCACCTCGACCTGATCCGCGGCGGGCAGGGTCGCCTCGATTCGGCAGAGTTCTGCGATCAGGTCGGGGCGGGACAGTTTGCTGCCGTCATAGTGCAGTTGCAGCGAGCGGATCCCGGGGGTCAGGTCGATCAGCGGCAGGCCCGCAGCCCTGACCGCCTCCATCAGCAGATGGACGCGCAGGCGCAGGCCGATGTCCAGCGTCATCGCGCCATATTCGACCAGCAGATTGTCGTCGCCCTGACGGCGGTAGGTGACGGGCACGTCGCCCTCCACCTCACCCAGAATGGCCGCGCCGGCACCGATGACCGCCGGGCCTGCCACGGGATCGGCGGGCCGGTGGGCGGGGCGGAAGCGGACACGGTCGCCGGGGCGCAGTTGACCGATCTTCCACAGGTCATCAGACGCCACCACCGCCGGGCAGACAAAGCCGCCGAGGCTGGGGCCATCGGGGCCGAGCAGGATCGGCATGTCGCCGGTAAAGTCAATCGCGCCAATGGCATAGGCGTTGTCGTGCAGGTTCGACGGATGCAGGCCCGCCTCGCCGCCATCGGCGCGCGCCCAGTCGGGCGACGGGCCGATCAGGCGGACACCCGTACGGGCGGAGTTGAAATGCACCTCATAGGTCGCCGAAAACAGGGTGGCGATGTCGCTGTCACGGAAGAAGTCCGGCGCGCCGTGCGGGCCGTAGACCACCGTCAGGTCCCAGTCGTGGGTCAGCGGCATCGGCGCGGGTTGCTCGGGCAGCCCGACCGCGGCATCGGCAAACAGCAGCAGATCGCCGGTCTTCAGCGTGCCGGTGGCATGGCCGCCGAACTGGCCGAGCGCAAAACAGGCGCGCGAGCCAAGCACCACGGGCGCATCGAACCCGCCCGCCACCGCCAGATAGGCGCGGAGCCCCGGCCCCTCGACCTCGCCGATCGCCAGCACTCCGCCAGCCGGCACATCGACGACCGGCCCGGCCACCGGCACCCCGTCCAGCACCAACCGCATCGCGGCCCCGGCGAGGGCGACCCGCGCGTCCGTCAGAAAGCGCAGGGTCGGGCCGGAAACCGTCAACTCCAGCGCGGCGGTGTCGGGCAGATTGCCGAGCAGGCGGTTGGCGTTGCGGAACGACGCCGGGTCCATCGGGCCGGAGGGCGGCACACCGACATGCCACAGGCCGAGCCGCTCCGGCAGGTCTTTCAGGCTGCTTTGGGTGCCGGGGGCCAGCACCTCCGCCCCCCTTTGGGCGAAGGCGAAATCCCTGAGCGCGGTGGTCGCCACCTGGCCGGAGGCCAGAAGGTCCGACGCCGCAATGGCGCGCAGGTAGTCGAGATTGGTCGCCACCCCGGACAGCCTGGTGTCCTGAAGCGCCCGTTTCAGCGCGGCGATGGCTGCCGGACGGTCAGCGCCGTGGACGATGATCTTGGCCAGCATCGGGTCGTAGAAGGGCGTCACCTCGGTGCCGGTTTCGACCCAGCCATCGACCCTGATATTGGCCGGGAACGCCACTTCGGTCAGCAGGCCCGCCGCGGGCCGGAAATCGGCATGGGGCATTTCGGCATAGACCCGCGCCTCGATCGCGGCGCCTTGCGGCTTGGGCATGGCGGCAGGGATCACCACCTCGCCCGCCGCCTGGCGGATCATCCAGCCGACCAGATCGATGCCGAACACCGCCTCGGTCACCGGATGTTCGACCTGCAACCTTGTGTTCACCTCCAGAAAGTAGAAATCTTGGCGCTTGGGGTCATAGATGAACTCCACCGTCCCGGCCGAGGCATAGTGGACCGAAGCGCAGAGGTCGGTCGCCGCCTTGTGCAGCCGGGCGCGGACCTCGTCCGACAGGCCAGGCGCCGGGGTTTCCTCGATCACCTTCTGATTGCGGCGCTGCAGCGAGCAGTCCCGCTCACCCAGCGCCACCACCCTGCCCTGCCCGTCGCCGAACACCTGCACCTCGACATGGCGGGCGTCCGCGACGAAGCGTTCCAGATAGACCCGCGCGTCACCGAAACTGGCGGTGGCGGTGCGCTGGACCGAGGCGAAGGCGTCGCGCAGGGCTGCGGCATCAGCGCAAAGCTGCATGCCGATCCCGCCACCGCCCGCCGTGCTTTTCAGCATCACAGGCCAGCCAACCCGGTCCGCCGCCATGACCGCCGCATCGGCATCCGCCAGCAGCGGCGATCCGGGCAGCAGAGGCACCCCCGCCGCCTCGGCCAAGGCCCTTGCGGTGTGCTTCAGACCGAAGGCCGCCAGATGATCGGGCCTGGGGCCGATGAAGGTGATCCCTTCG
>JBDTQR010000228.1:0-6684 GCA_039932095.1 bacterium
CAACAGGACCGAGGCGGCGTGGCAACCGATCTCGCGCATGACCCCGTCCAGAACGGCATCTACGATCTCGCCCAGTTCCATCGCGTCCGACACCGCTGCCCCGATGCGAGGGGCGGCGTGCAGGTCGATGCGGCGCGGTTCCGGTGCCTGACGCTGCCAATGCGCCTCGGCCGGAACCTGACTGATCGCGGTCACATGAAACACATCGACTGCCTTCAGCCGCATCACATCCGCCATGCCGACCTGCGCGCTGCTGGCCGTCAGATGCATCGCCATCCGGTCGAACACCTCGCCCGAGGTTTCGGACCGGATGAACAGCGTCTCGAGCCGGTATTGCGCGCCGCCGCGGCCATCGACCAGCAGGATAGTGGCGCGCGGCACGGCGCGCAGATTAGCCCCGGTCTTGCCAAAGAACTGGTTCGACAGCGCGACATGCCGGGCATCGACCTGCACCACGTCGGACAGGTATGAGATGTTGGGGATGCCCTCTTCGGAAACGGTCGCGATGATCGAAGGGATCACGCCTTCGAAACAGCCGTCCAGATCGTCCAGCGTCAAGGTCATGTTGTCGCCCCGACCGCAGACCCGGCTTGCGCCCCCGGCGTCTGAACAAAGACCTGCGAGATGGTCAGGCGCAGCACCACCGGATCCCGGGCGCAGAACCATGTGGCGGCCATCAGCGGATCGACGCCCAGACCGGTCAATAGGTCATGCATACGGGCCATGTACCGTTCGGCCAGGGCAATGTCGTCGGGGCCCGCCACCTGCAAACGCGCCCGCCCCTTGATCTGATAAGTCACATAATCGGTCGGGCGCGACAGGGTCACGGCCAGGCCCCCCGTCGCGGCCACATTCTCGACCGTCTGCGGCCATTGCCAGCGCGAGGTGACAAGATCCACGCTCTGCGCATCCGCCGACAGACGCAGCCCGACCGACCGTCCCGCATCGGGCACATTTGTCGCCGTGCGGCTGCCCAGCAGAATCATCACCGGGCCCGCCAGAAACTCGATCAGGGCATCACTCAGCCGCATCGCATCCTCTTAGGGTTAATTTAGGAAACAGGATGACGGCTTAGGGATGACTTAGGAAGCCCCTTCCTGAGCCCTCGTCTATGCAGCGGTCAGAAACGATTGGAGACGACGATGACCCTGCACACCCCTGACACCCGGATCGCCATCATCGGCGCGGGGCCTTCGGGCCTTGTGACCGCCCGCTGGCTCTTGGAGGCCGGTCTGACCCCGGTGATCTTCGAAGCGGCCAGCGCCCTTGGCGGCCATTGGAACAGCGCTGGCCCGCACAGCGCCACCTGGCCCGGAATGCGCACCAACACCAGCCGCGTGATGAGCGCGTTTTCCGATCTGGACCACGCGCCCGGCACCGCCGTCTATCCGCGTCAGGACCAGATGCTGGACTATCTGCACGCCTATGCCGGGCGGTTCGGCCTGATGCCGCATCTACGGCTGGCCTCGCCAGTCGTGTCGATGACCCAAGCTGAGGGTGGCTGGCTTCTTCGTTCGACCTGCGGCGGGGTCGAGAGTGTAGAGCACTTTGGCAGGGTGATCATCGCCTCGGGCCGCCACAGCAAGCCCGTGGTGCCGCAAGTGCTTGGTTTGGACAGCTTTTCGGGTTTCCTGGGCAGCGCCCACACCGCCGCCTATGCTGGACCGGCGCGCTTTGCCGGGGCCTCGGTTCTGGTGGCGGGCTGTTCGATCTCGGCGCTTGAAATCGCGACCGACCTGGCCTTGGGCGGGGCGGCATCGGTGACGGTGGCGATGCGCAAACAGCGCTATGTCTTGCCAAAACTGATCGCAGGCGTGCCGACCGACCATGTGATGTTCAACCGGGCCGCAGCTCTGGCGGGTGAAATTTTGCCGCCCGAGGCACTGGCGGCGGGATTAAAATCCGCCGTGCTCGGCGCCTCGGGCCATCCGGCGCAATTCGGCGCGGCCGCGCCCGACGATAACATCTTTGCAGCAGGGATTTCGCAAAGCCAAGGTTTCCTGCCCGCCGTCGCCGAGGGGCGCATCACGACCCGGCCTTGGATCGACCGGATCGAGGGCAGCCGGGTGCATTTCACCGATGGCCACAGTGCGACTTTTGACGCGGTTCTGTTCGGCACCGGCTTTCGCCGCGATCTGCCCTGGCTCGCCCCCGCCGTGACCAAGGCCCTAGCGCTGGACGTTCCGGTCGCCGATCTTTACGCCGAGAGCTTCCATCCCGACCATGATGGTCTGGCCTTTGTCGGCATGTATGACCTTGTCGGCCCCTATCTGCCGGTCCTGGAATTGCAGGCCCGATGGGTCGCGCAGGTCTTCGCTGGCTCCGCCGTCCTGCCTACGACGACCGAGCAGCGCGCGGCGATCCTTGCCGCCCGCGCAGCACCGCCCGCGCTGCCGATGCACGCGCTGGCCGTGCAATTCGCCCGGCTTGCCGGGGTCGAGCCGACCGTGGCGCGCTGGCCCGACCTCGAACGCGCGCTGCTCTTTGGTCCGCTGTCGCCCGCTTCGTTCCGGCTGGAAGGCCCCGCGGCCCTGCCCGATGCGGCGCAGCGAAGCGTCGATGCTGCTGGAGCATTCGGCCGGATCATCCGCCCCGATTACGACCCCGACGAGCAAGGCTTGCGCAACCTTGTCCTTGGGTCACAGGCCGCAGCGGCCTGACCCTACCACCCAACTGCAACCCGCCCGGCACAGACCGGCCCCTTCGAAAGGACCTGACCATGAAACGCCTGACCCTCGCTATGCTGACCCTCTGCTTCGCTGCACCGGCCTTGGCTGCGCCCGACCTGCCCGATGTTTCGACCCTGCCCGCGAATGTGGTGCAAGTCTCGCCCGTCGTGCCGATGATGGGCGCGCATTGGGCCGACCCCGCCACTCTGCCCCTCGGGCCGATCTACTGCGTCGATCAGGGCAAGATCATCTGCCTGGAATACATGATCTCGCAAGAGGATTTCGCGGCAGGCAAATCCTGGGACAATCTGGCCGGGCGCACCGACCTGCCCTCGATCGACCATGTCAGCATCGGCTTTGAACCCCATGGTCATGAAGGCTTTCCGGTGCCGCACTATGACTTGCACATCTATTTCATTCCAGCCGATCAGGTCGCGCTGATCAAGTAGGGCGGTCGGATACCTGCCCAGAAACCTATTGACAGGCTGCGCCCGGCTTTGCTTGGGCGCGGTCAAGGCGCCGGGCACCTGGCGCCTGCGGATGAAAATAACGGTGAAGTTCAAACAGACACGAGCCTCACCCTCTGCATCGGGCCCTGGGCACCGCACAACTATGCCAATATCAGCGACCAGCCGGTGCGGATGCTGGCGCTGATCGAGGCCAGAATGATCGCCTCGTTCCGCGACATCGGCACGGTCGAACTGTGGGCTCAGCCCGATTTCGCCCTTATCGGTGCGGCGATCGAACGCCACGGCATCGCCATGGCGGCCCGAGCCGTCGCCAGTTGGCCGGGATCCGTTGCCTGACAGCGCCCCAGCCGGCTGAATCCTAGGACAGCCCGAATCACGTTGGGGATCCTCTGCCTGTCTCGATCCATCTTTCCCCGTCATCCCACAGAAGGACGCACGTCATGACCAGACCCAAACCTGCCTTTCGTGCCGACTTGGATGCGCACCCGACCGCCATGCCATCGCCTTCCCTCGTTACGGTGCAATTCATGGACAACCTTCTGACCATGCGGATCAGCGATGACCCGGCCGACGACACCTATGCCATCATCGCCTGTACCTCGGCCCCCGGCGCCGGCCCCCCCCTGCATGTGCAAAACGAGATGGAGTGTTTTCTGGTGACCGAGGGCCTGTACGAGTTCACCCTGAATGGTGTCACCCAACGGCGCGGCCCCGGGTCCTATGTGCGTGTGCCGGTTGGCGTGGCGCACAGTTATGTCAATGTCGCAGGCCAGCCGTCAAAAATGCTGATCTTTGCCATGCCGGGCAGGGACCATGTCGGCTTCCTTCTCGCCGCCGGGGACAGGTTGCCCCCGGGCGAGACCGGAGCGACGCCTCGGCCAGCCCCCGACCCCGCCACCCTGCACGCCACGGCAGCACGGTTCGGCATCACCTTCCTGCCTACCCCGATCTGACAACTCCGGGGCACAAAGCCCCCGGTTTCACCCTCACCCCAAATCTGAAGGAGATGGACCATGCGTGGTCTTGCCTATTTCTGTTTTCTCTCGGCCATACTCTATGCCCTGATCGGCATGGCAGGCGGCATCGGCATGGCGGCGTCGCAGGACCATATCCTGGCCCCGGCCCATGCCCACCTGAACCTGTTGGGCTTTGTAGGCTTTGCGATCTATGGCCTCTATTACCATGCCGTTCCAACGGCTGCGGCCAGCCGCTTGGGCAAGCTGCATGTCGCGGCCTCGACCCTCGGCTTGTGGCTTTTGATCCCGGGGGTGGCGTTGGCGATCCTCGGCGTGACCGAGGGCCTAGCGATCATCGGCTCGTTTGTCACAATCCTCGCCATGGCGCTCTTCGCCGTGGTTGTGGCCCGCAACAAATCGGCGGCCTGATCTAACAGCGAACCGGACTGCGGCGCTGATCCCCGGGGCCGCAGTCGCGCCCCATCACACTCCCCTTCGCGTGTCGGCAATTCCAGCGCGGTGGCACAACTTTGTCCGAAAACTTGGGCAGCAACTTGAAAACAAAGGAATAATACTATGGCTGATCTGACGGGCAGCAATGCCTCTGACACAATCTACGGCACCAACAGCGCCGACAACATCGCAAGCTTTGGCGGCAATGACTATCTGGTCGGGGGGTTTGGCTCGGATCACATGATCGGCGGGTTGGGCAATGACATGATGGACGGCGGCTTTCTGGATGATGTCTTGGCCGGCGATGTCGGCCGCGACAAGCTGTATGGCGGCTTTGGCGATGACGTGCTGATCGGCGGCGCGGGCCGCGACGTGATGTATGGCGGCATGGGCGATGACCTTTTCACCGAACCCGGGGTGACCCAATGGGCCGGCGACAAGTTCGACGGCGGGATCGGCGTGGACACGCTCAGCCTGACCCTGACCAGCCTGACGCAGGGCGTGGCCTTCACCGCGCCGGATGCTGTGACCACGTTTTCAATGCTGGGCGCAACCTTCGCCGGGATCGAGCAATATTTCATCATCGCCACCGACTTCGCCGACCACCTGACGGGCGGCGCCCGGGAGGATCAGCTCTTTGGCCGGAGCGGCAATGACCTGCTGAACGGCGCGGGCGGCGATGACTATATCGAGGCGGGCGACGGCAATGACAAGGTCACCGGCGGCACGGGCGAGGATACTATCATCGGCGGCAGCGGGTCCGACAATCTATCGGGCGGGGCCAGCCATGACGTCCTGTATGGCGGCGATGCAGGCGACGCGATCTATGGCGGCGACGGCGACGACGAGGTCGACGGCGGCGCCGGCAATGACAACCTCGATGGTGGCGCGGGCGACGATTACATCACCCTTGGCATTGGCAGCGACACTGTCAACGCGGGGGCGGGTGATGACGAGATCGTGCGGCGCGTCGGCGATGGCGCGAGCCGTATTGATGGCGGCACGGGGCTGGATCGCCTCTCGTTCTCGGGCGTGCAGGGCGACTTCACCGCCCATGTCCCCGATCAGATCACCACGCTGGCCGATGGCACGACCATCGTGAATGTCGAGGCGTTCAGCGTCACCGGCTCGAACTTTGCCGACAGCATCACCACGCTGGACGGCGACGATTTGCTGTCGGGCTATGCCGGCAATGACGTGCTACGGGCCGGGGCGGGCAATGACAACCTGTACGGCGGCACCGGCGACGACGCGCTGTATGGCGAGGACGGCGATGACGTGCTCTGGGCCGGGGGCGGCCATGACACGATCTATGGCGGAGACGGCACCGACATCGCCTATGTCGATCTGTGGGATGTGGGCAGCCAAGTCGTGACTTTTTCGGTGACTGGCACCACCGGAACCCTGTCAACCGGCACCGTGATCCATGAGGTCGAGCTTTATGACATCACCACCGCCGATGGCAATGACACCCTGACCGCAGGCACCGCCGTCCGGGTCAGCTTTGACGGCGACGACGGCGACGATCTGTTGACCGGCGGCGACGGGGCCGACACCTTGGCAGGCGGCCTCGGCTCCGACCGGCTTTATGGCGGCGCGGGTGATGATGCGATCTATGATCTGGGCGGCAACAACCAGATTGATACGGGTGCGGGCAATGACCGGGTCAACCTGTCGGTGTTCTATGCGCATTCCGGCGGCGACCTGACCGAGCTGACGCTTGGCACCGGCGATGACGAAGTCTATTTCAACGCCGGGATCATCTCGCTTGAGGGTGTTCTGCACGCCGATGGCGGCACGGGCACCGACATGGCCACCATTTCCCGCTCTATCAGCACACAGAACCTGACCTTCACCCTTGGCAGCCATGCCGTGCTGGCGAATGGCGGCGTCACCCTGGACAATTTCGAGCGTATCTCGCTCACCACCGGTTTAGGCAATGACACGCTGACGGGGGGCGCCCTGTCCGACAGCTTTTCCGCCAATGCGGGCAATGACCTTGTGCGCGGTCTGGGCGGCGATGACTGGCTCTATGGCGGCGAGGGGGCCGACAGTCTTTATGGCGGCGACGGCAATGACGTGCTTTACGCCACAGGCTACAGCGGCGACATGGTTCGCGACCGGCTTTATGGCGGC
>JBDTQR010000229.1:0-6655 GCA_039932095.1 bacterium
CATCCAGCACATCTATCAACGCTATGGCCGCCACCGGGCGGGGCTGTGCGCGACGGTGATCCACTATCGCGGCAAGCGGGCAGTGCGGGAGGTCGGGCGGGCGATGGGGCTGACCGAGGATACCTTGTCGGCGATGTCGAGCCAGATCTGGGGGTTCGGCTCGTCCAAGGCGATGAATGAGGCGCGGCTGGCGGAGATCGGCCTCGACCCGCAGGACAAGCGGCTGCAACTGACGCTGGAGCTGATCCAGGAGATTCAGGGCTTTCCGCGCCATCTGTCGCAGCATGTCGGGGGTTTCATCATCACCGAGGGGCGGCTGGATGAGTTGGTGCCGATCGAGAACGCGGCGATGGAGGACAGGACCGTCATCTGCTGGGACAAGGATGACATTGATACGCTGGGCATTCTGAAGGTCGATATCCTTGCCCTCGGGATGCTGTCCTGCATCCGCAAGGCGTTTGATCTGCTGAAGAAGCACCACGCCACCCGCTATTCGCTGGCCACCCTGCCGCCGGAAGACCCGGAGGTCTATGACATGCTGTGCGATGCCGACAGTCTGGGGGTGTTTCAGGTCGAAAGCCGGGCGCAGATGAACTTTCTGCCCCGGATGAAACCGCGCTCCTTCTATGATCTGGTCATCCAGGTCGCCATTATCCGTCCCGGCCCCATTCAGGGCGACATGGTTCACCCGTATTTGAGGCGCCGGAACGGGTTGGAGGTCGTGACGTTTCCGTCCGATGATCTGGGCCGGGTGCTTGGCAAGACGCTGGGCGTGCCGCTGTTTCAGGAACAGGCCATGCAGATCGCGATCATCGGGGCGGGGTTTTCGCCGACCGAGGCAGACAGGCTCAGGCGGTCGTTGGCGACGTTCAAGAAACACGGCTCGGTCAGCGAGTTTCATGACCGATTCATGGACGGGATGCGGGACAGGGGCTATCCCGAGGAGTTTGCGGCGCGCTGTTTTGCGCAGATCGAGGGGTTTGGATCGTACGGGTTCCCGGAGTCTCATGCCGCCAGCTTTGCCCTGTTGGTCTATGCCTCGGCCTGGATCAAGCGGCACCATCCGGGGATCTTTGCTTGCGCGCTGCTGAACTCGCAGCCGATGGGCTTCTATGCGCCCGCCCAGATCGTGCGGGATGCGCGGGAGCATGGGGTGGTGGTGCTGCCGCCGGCGATCAATGACAGCCAGTGGGACAATGTGATGGAGGAGGGCGAGGGCGGGTTGAAGCTGCGGCTGGGGTTCCGGCAGATCAAGGGGGTGCAGGAGGAAGAGGCGCTGTGGATCGTGGCGGCGCGGGGCAATGGGTATATGTCGGTTGAGGATGTCTGGCGGCGGGCCGGGGTGGGGCTGGCGACGATCACAAGGCTGGCCGAGGCGGATGTCTTCGCGCCGCTGGGGGCCGGCCGGCGGGATGCGTTGTGGGCGGCCAAGGCCTTGACCGGGGACGCGCCTTTGCCGCTGTTTGCCGGCATCCTGGAGGGTGAGGGGATCGTGGAACCTGCCGTTCAGTTCCGGGCGATGACCGAGGGTGAGGCGGTGGTCGAGGATTATGTGTCCTATCGGCTGACCCTGCGGAGCCATCCGATCGCCCTGCTGCGTCACATTCTGACTCCGGGGTCCGGCGATTGACCGAGGACGGCAAGTCTCTGGCAGGGCGATGGAAATCTGCAGGTCAGTCGCGGCGATTTCACGCGTGGGCATTCATTTAAACTATTTTATATCAGTGGGTTACAGACTTTCGGTAACCACATTTTAACTTTCGTCCCAAGCCTCGTGACCGTCGACCGCGGTAGCGTGAAGGTCTTTGGACAGGATGACGCTGCGATAGGTCTTGCCCGTCCACTGAGCAAACTCGACGAATTGAAAGCCGCGCCGTGCATACCAGGCGATCAGTTTGCTGGCCCCCTCTGACGTATCAAGCGCGAGCGCCGTCGCTTTGTCGGCCCTCGCGGCGGCTTCGACGAAATCCAGCAGCATGGCCCCGATGCCCTGCGCCTGAAACGCCGGGGCTACCGCGAATTGGTGCAGGGATGCGATGTCGGGCCGGGCGAAATGCGGCGAGCCGCTGCCGAGACCGGGGGATTTGTAAAGCACCGTGCCGACCACAGCCTGGCCCATTGCCGCAACGATGCAGCGGCCGCCGGAAATCCGCTTTTGCGTGACCGCGTCGCTTTGGTCGGTGGCGGTGTAGTTGAAGCCAAGGGCGGCAAGTTCGGCATAAGCGGCGTGCAGCAAACGGGTCAGCTCAGGAATGGAATCCGAGGGGTGCAAGTTTCTGAGTGTGACGGTGGTGTCCATTCGGGTCCGTGTGGCGCAGGGGTTCGCGGCCAAGCAGGAGGCCCCGGGTCAGGCCCGGGGCGGCGTGGGGGAGGTCGCGGGCGACGGAGATTCATCCTTCAAAAGCAAGCCCAGCGCGAGCACGGTCAGCGCGACTCCGACTCCGACGGCGACGTTGGCGGGCGGTGTGGGGTGGCCCAACGCCAGCTCCCACAGGATGACCCATGACGGCACCAGATAGGTATAGGCCATGACCTTGGCCGAAGGCAGGCGCAGGCTGGCATATTGCAACAGGACGAAGGTCAAGGCGGTGGCGGCGACGGTGGTATAGATCAGGCAGATCCACACTATAGCAGGCAGCGCCGGCCAGTCGGTGTGCAGAGCGGCCGTGCCACCCCACAACACCAGACACAGAAGGCCTGCCACGAGACTGCCGAGGGTGAAAACCACGGCGCTTTCGCCGCGATTCAGTTTGCGGACCATTGGAGTATAGAGCGCGTGGGCGATGCAACCGAAGAAATAGACCACCTCGCCAGACCCGATCTGCAGCCGCAACAGGGCGGCGAGGTCGCCGCGAAAGATGACCCACAGCGCGCCAACCCCACCCAATGCGAGTGCCAGCCCCATCCGGGCCGACGTGATCTGACCCAGCAGCAGAAAGCCGAACCCGGCGGTCATGATCGGGGTCAGAGTAAACACGGCGGCGGTCGGCACGGCGGCGGCGGTTTGCAGGCCCGTGAACATCAGCACGAAATAGCAGGCCAGCAGGCCGCCCAGCAGCACGTAACGCCACTGTGCGACAAAGGTCCGGCGCGGCAGTCCCTGGGTCAGTGCGACCACCGTGCCGACCAGAGCCGCCGCAAGCGCAAAGCGCGCTAGGGTCAGGGCGGCGGGCGAAATCAGGGGGGCGGCGAGCGCGCCGAGCGAGAACGACCCGGCGACGAGCGCCGAGAAGCTTAGCATGGCAAGATGGCCGCGTTGGGCAGGTGTCATGTGCACGACCAGTTGGCGGCGTGCTCTTTCAGCACCGACAGGAAGCTTTGCACTTTCAGCGAGCGGTGCAGGTCGACATGGGTAACGATCCACAATTGGCTGTCCCATTCTTCCAAGGGGGCCATGATCTGAACGAGATCGGCATCGTCGCGTGACGGGCGGGTCGGCAGGAAGCCGATGCCCATGCCATATTTGATGGCGTCATAATTGGCCGTAGTGTCGGTGATCCGGAAGGTGATCGCCTCGGCGGGGATGTTTTCGATCATCCAGCGGTAGAAGGGCGCCCGGACAGCACCTGTGTCAGGGCCGACAAAGCGGTGTTTGGCAAAGTCGGCGACGCCATCCGGCTTGCCATGGCGCTGAACATAAGAGGTCGAGGCGTAGAGGCCCATCTGCATCCGGACAAGGGGTTGCACGACATTGTCAGGCTCTGACGGGGCGGCGCCGGCGCGGATGGCGACATGTGCCTCGCCATAGTCGAGCCGGAACACCCGCATGTCGGAGACGAAGCGGATGGTGACGGCGGGATGCGCCTCTTGAAAGGCGGCGAAGATCGGGGTCAGCAGGTTCGAGATGCCGGTGATGGCCGTGATGACCAGCTCGCCCGACACGGTTTCACCATGGCCCTTGATGCGGGAGACCAGTTGGCTGAACTGTTCCTCGGTGGTCTGGGCGACGCGGAGCAACTCTTGCCCGGCCTCGGTGGCGGTGTAGCCGCGGGCGTGACGCTGGAACAGTTTGGAGCCGAGCCGTTTTTCCAGCGCGTCGATATGGCGGATCACGGTGGCATGGTGGACACCCAGCACCTCGGCGGCGCCGGATACGGTGCCAAGACGGGCGACCTGATAGGCGGTGCGAATCTCATCCCAGGTTTCGGTCTGCATGTCTGTGCATCCTTGAACAGTGTGACCATATTTTGCCGTGATTGCTTGCAGGGCTGCAAGGGTGATAATGACGGACACAGGCAAATCGCGAGGGGCGACATGAGTGATACGACGAAGAAATGGCTGTTGATTGGCATCAAGGCGTTTCTGACGCTGGCCTTTGTCGCGGCAGGGCTGGCCAAGCTGGCCGGGGTGCAGATGATGGTGGACGAGTTTGCGGTGGTCGGGCTGGGCCAGTGGTTCCGCTATGTGACCGGGTTGATCGAGATCGGCTCTGCGGTGTTGCTGTGGGTGCCGGGACTGGCGGCCTATGGGGCGGGGTTGCAGGTCTGTGTCGTGCTGGGCGCGCTGGTCGCCCATCTGACGGTGCTGGGCATGGCGACCTCGGGCGGGGTGTTCGTGCTGGGGCCATTGGCGGCGGTGACGCTGTGGTTCAATCGCGGTCAGTTGACGCGGTAGAAATCGGCTGCGACATCGGGTAGCCTGCGCCGCGGAGACCGCCGGTGAAGCCAATTGTGACCACATCCGAGCGCCTGACGCTCAGATCGCGCCCGTGGCTGCTGGGCGCCGGGCTGATCTGTGCCATGCTGCTTTTCGCCGCCATCGGTCTGAACAAATTCATGGCAGGGGACCAGGACGAGGCGGGCAAACTGCTGCTGCTGTTCGGCATTTTTGCAGTGGTCTTTTGCGTGTTCATCAAGCAGGTCGTCGTCATATTCGACCGGGCTACCGATGCCGTGGTGATCCGCGCTGCCAGCGTGTTTGGCGGGCGTGAACAGCGCCACCCCCTGTCAGGCTGCAAGCGCGCCTTTGTCGAGAAAGACCACAACGATTCGTCCGACAGCAAGGTGCCGACGTTTCGCCCGGTTCTGGAATACCGCGACGGCACCAAAGTGCCGCTGACCGATATCTACAGTGGCGGTGACGGGGCCGAGCTTGCGGTCAAGGCGATTAACGCCTGGCTTGAACCGCGCAAGGGTTGACTTGACGCCATGCCGGGCGTATGCGCGCCTCAATTCCCCGGAAGCCGTCTGCTTCCGGTCCCTTGGCTTTTGCCGGGATCGCCACCTGTCAGCGCGTTGCGCCCACAGGTGTCGTTCTGCATTGGTCTTGGATTGACTGCCCGCCGCCCCATATCGGGGTTTTGACAAAGGAGAGTGCTGATGTTTGAGAGCCTGTCAGACCGCCTTGGTGGCGTCTTTGACCGCCTGACCAAGCAAGGCGCCTTGTCGGAGGCGGATGTCGATGCGGCGCTGCGGGAAGTGCGGACGGCGCTGCTGGAGGCTGATGTCTCGCTGAACGTGGCGCGGGATTTCGTGCGTGCGGTCAAGGGCAAGGCGACGGGGCAGGCGGTCACCAAGTCGGTCACGCCAGGCCAACAGGTTGTCAAGATCGTCCATGATGAATTGGTGCGGGTGCTGGCTGGGGATGACGCGCCGGAAGACCTGAAGATCGACAACCCGCCATCGGCGATCCTGATGGTGGGTTTGCAAGGCTCGGGCAAGACGACGACCACCGCCAAGCTGGCCAAGCGGTTGAAAGAGCGCAACGGCAAGCGGGTGCTGCTGGCCTCGCTGGACACCAACCGACCGGCGGCAATGGAGCAGCTTGCCATTCTGGCAGCGCAGGTCGGGGTGGACTGTCTGCCGATCGTCAAGGGTGAGAGCGCGGTTCAGATCGCCAGCCGGGCCAAGACGCAGGCCACGATGGGCGGCTATGATGTGCTGTTCCTCGACACCGCGGGCCGGTTGCACATCGACGAAGTGCTGATGGATGAAGTGCAGGCGGTGCGCGACATTGCCCAGCCGCGCGAGGTGCTGTTGGTGGTCGATGGTCTGACCGGCCAGGACGCGGTGAATGTCGCAAGCGAGTTCGACGGCAAGGTCGGGATATCCGGCGTCGTGCTGACGCGGATGGATGGTGACGGGCGGGGCGGTGCCGCCTTGTCGATGCGGGCTGTCACCGGCAAGCCGATCCGCTTTGTCGGACTTGGCGAGAAGATGGACGCGCTGGAGACCTTCGAGGCCGAGCGCGTGGCGGGCCGTATCCTCGGCATGGGTGATATTGTCGCCCTGGTCGAAAAAGCGCGCGAGACCTTCGAGGTTGAACAGGCCGAGCGGATGGCCAAGCGCTTTGCCAAAGGTCTGTTCAACATGAACGACCTGAAGGCGCAGCTGGAACAGATGATGAAGATGGGCGGCATGCAGTCGATCATGGGGATGCTGCCCGGCATGGGCGGCATGGCCAAGGCGGCCGAAAAGGCCGGGTTTGACGACCGGATGCTGAAACGCCAGGTCGCGCTGATCGACTCGATGACCAAGAAGGAGCGCGCGCGGCCCGAACTGCTGCAGGCCAGCCGCAAGAAGCGGATCGCCAAGGGGGCCGGGCTGGAAGTGTCGGAGCTGAACCGGTTGCTGAAGCAGCACCAGCAGATGGCCGACATGATGAAGAAGATGGGCAAGGGTGGCATGATGAAACAAGCCATCAAGCAGATGATGGG
>JBDTQR010000230.1:0-6646 GCA_039932095.1 bacterium
GGCGAGTAGAGCCCGCTTCCACAAAAAATGCACCCCAGGGAATTGAACGGTCTCCCCATGTTTTAACCCCTTCCCGGCAACGCGACACCTAGCGCCGCGCCCAGGCCAGCCAGTGCCCTGCCAATGCCTTGACCCGAGGCGACAACCAGGACTGCTCATAGGCATTGGCGGCCATGCGGATCGCGACCGCTTCGGTCGGATAGGCATGGATCACGGCCGCCAGCGCCCCAAGCCCCATGCCGGCACCGATGGCCAGCGAAATGCTGTTGATCATCTCGCCGGCGTGGCTGCTGACCACCGTGGCCCCCAGAATCCGGTCGGAGTTCTGCCGGACGTGCAGTTTGACAAAGCCTTGCTCGTGGCCGTCGGTGACCGCGCGGTCAACGTCATGCATCAGGATGGTGAATGTCTGCACCGGGATCCCGGCCTGCCGCGCGTCAAAAGGGTACAGACCGACATGGCCGATCTCGGGGTCGGTATAGGTGCACCAGGGGATCACCAGTTTGCTCAGCCGCTTGCGCCCCAGAAACAGCGCATTGCGCACGACAAGGCGGGCACTCGCCTCGGCGGTATGGGTAAATTTGTGTTCCAGGCAGACATCACCGGCGGCATAGATGCACCGGTTGGAGGTGCGCATGAAGTCATCGACACTGATGCCGCCATCAGCGGTCTCAACCCCTGCCTTTTCCAGATCGAGCCCTTCGGTATTCGGCGCCCGGCCGATCCCGGTCAGGATTTCATCGGCACTGACGGTGCTGATCTCGCCCTGCAATTCCAGATCGGCCTCCTTCTGACCGTCCTTGATCCGCACGGCGGTGACCTTCGTGTTGAGATGAATTTCCACCCCGTCGCGGGCCAAAGCCTCTGACAGCATCTGGGCGGCGTCGCGTTCTTCCCTGGGCAAGAACATCGGGTCATCCTGCACCAGAATGACCTGCGACCCCAGGCGGCAGAACACCTGGGCCATTTCGCACCCAAGTGGCCCGCCGCCGATCACCAGCAGCCGCCTTGGACAGCGGGTCAGGTTGAACACTGTCTCGTTTGACAGATATCCGGCTTCCATCAGGCCCAGGATGTCAGGTAGTTTTGCGTGTGCCCCGGTCGCGATCAGGGCCTTGGCAAAGCGCAGTTCGGTGCCGCCTACGTCCAGCCGGTCGCGCCCGGTAAATCGGGCGGTTCCGAAGAAGATGTCGATGCCTTCCTCCGTCAGATGGGCTACGGAATCGGACTGGCCGATACGGGCGCGCAAGTGGCGCATCCGGTCCATCGCCATTGCAAAATCTACCTTGATCTGGTTGGGTGGCAGGGCGCCGAAATGCCGGGCGTCACGCATTTCGGAATAAAGCCGTGCGGTGCGGATCAGCGCCTTGGACGGAATGCAGCCGACGTTCAGGCAATCACCGCCGATCATAGCCTTTTCGACAAGCGCAACCCTGGCGCCCAAAGCGGCAGCTCCGCGCGCTGCAACCAGACCCGCTGGGCCGGCGCCAATGACGACAAGGTTGTAACGGCCCGCAGGCGTCGGATTTTTCCAGTCTTTCGGCCGGACGCTCTGCAAAAGCGTCTGGTCGTGGGGGCCGACAGGAAAGGTTGCGGGGGGGTCAAACGGCATCTGGCGCCCCTTCCCGCGACAGCCAGCCGCCGCTAAAACCGGCCCGTTGCAGCCCGGTCCGGACATGCCGATTGCCGGACATGAGTTTCCAGATCATCCCGCTGCGGTGGTTCTCGATCATCATCACGGTGATGCCTTGATCCAATCCGAAATACCCCTCGGAAATCCAGCCAGCCGGCCCGAATGACCGTCTGCCGGCAAGAGTCGGATTGAAACCGCTCGGCATCCGGAACTCCGGCGCCACCTGCGGATAATGCTGCAGCAGATGCCGCACTGCCGCCAGGGCCTCGTCCGGCGCAAACGGCAGCGAGGCGAACCACGACCACGGCGCGATGGTGCCGTCATCCGGGCCGAACGGCGCCCCGCGCGCGCCATAGCCCATGATGGTCCGGCGTTGCCCCTCGACCCGCAATCGGCCACCTCCCGGCCCGTCATTGGCGGACAGGCCCCAGAGAGTCTCGCCATAGCCGTGAAAGCCGTTCGGGTTGCGGCGGGCATACTCGCGGTGCAGCAGGGTCGCCCGGCGGCTGTTCTGAAAATAATCCGAGCCCTTCTCGCGCATGAAGGCATCGCGAATGCCGCGAAAGTCGATCCAGGCGTGCGAGAATTGGTGCATGAACAAGGGCCCGCCATAGAGGAGGTCGAAACCGTAGATGGTTTCCCATTGATAGGTGGCAGTCCAGCCCGCGAAACTATCCGCCGACAGCGCGTGGTCTGGCGAAGCCAGTGCCAGCACATACAGCACCGTCGCCTCGTTATAACCTTCCCAACTGTAGTGCAGAAAACCGCTTTTCGGCTTCCAGCCTTGCCGCAGGGTGGTTTTGCCACCCTGCGCCCAGGTCCAGTCGATCCGGCGATACAAATCTTCGGCCAGATCGCGAATCTCAGCCTCTTGCGGGCCGTCGAAGTAGCAGGCCGCGCACAGGATACCGGCCGTCAGCAGGCCGGTGTCGACCATCGACAATTCGCAATTCCACACCCGCCGGCCACTCTGCATGTCAAGGAAATGGTAATAGAAGCCACGATGGCCGGTCGCATCCGCCTCCTTGCCTTGCGGGCTGTCCCGAAAGAACCGCAAGGCGGCGAGGGTCATCTTTGCCGCCCGCGCGCGGCTGATCCAGCCCCGTTGCACGCCGATCGGGTAGCATGACAGCGCAAACCCGACCACCGCGATGCTGGCAGGCGATCCCTCGCGCGAGGTGTCGGCGACAAGGCCATTCTTTGCGTTGGCATTCTGCAGGAAATAGTCGAAGGCGGCGCGCTGACACCGATCCAGCAACGCCTCATCGGAAAGTGCGGCGGGGTCAGTCACGGTCGGCATACTCCAGCCGGATCGCGGCGACCCCAAGCGGTGGCACGGTGACCTCGCAGACCAGCCTGTCCGCCTGATGGAACACCGGCACCACCGCCGGGGGCATCTCTGACGCCGCGCCAAGCGCTGCCAGCTGATCTGCGCCCAAGTAGTCCGGCGCGCCCATTTGCTGCCAAAGCGCCCTGGCGTTGGCATTTCCGACGTCGATGCGTCGGATTGCGGCAGACATCGGGGCTGCCTTGCAGGCAAGGTTCAGATGCACCGTTTCTTCTTCAATCGTGTGGCGCGGCAGGGCGAAGTTGCACAACAGCATGGTGACGGCATTGCCACCGCGAACGCACCAGGCATCAACCGTGGGATGCGTGCCCTCCATCGCCAACAGCTCGGACCCGAGGGTGTGCAGCAATTCAAAGGCGCGGTAGGCGGGCTTGGCGATGCCTTGCAGGTTCATCAGCCCAAAGCCGCCATGGAAAGCCTGCGACGGAAAGTAGTTCTCTTCAAAGATGTCGGACAGGGTCCAGTAGCTGTAGCCCTGAACCAGCCCCCGCGCCTCCATCACCGTCTTGGTGATGAAAGCCGCCGCATACGGTTCGTCGTGCATCGGGTCACGTGGGTTCGACGAGGTGCACCATTCGGTGTAATAAAGCGGCCGCCCGCCGGCCTGTCGCCTGGCCTCGCGGGCCTGATCGCGCAGAACGCTGCGCCGGCTTGCCGCCAGTTGGCTTTCGGTGTCGTCGCCCGGCTTGCCAAAAGCATCGGTCGGGTAGTGGTGGGTGCTGATGAAATCGGCCGGCAGGTCATTTGCATTGCAATAGCTGATGAAATCCTCGATCCAGGCATTGGCCGCCGTCGCCGGGCCGCCAACTTTCAGCGCGGGATCGACCGATTTGATCGCGCGGGCGGTGCTGGCGTAAAGCTGGAAATAGTCCTTTTGCGAGCCACTGCCGAAGGCGTCAAGGTTGGGCTCGTTCCACACCTCGAAAAACCATTGCCGAACCTCTGCAGCGCCATAGCGGTCGCGCCAGTGCGCGACCAGCCGGGTGATCAGCGCCTGCCACTGGCCGTAATCCTTGGGCGGGCTGACATTCGCGCGGTAGCGGAAAATCGTCTGCCCGGTCGAGGCCAGCATCCCCGGCATGAAGCTGAGCTCGACAAAAGGCCGCATCCCGATGGACAGCAGGAAATCGAAAATCCGGTCGGTGTTGAAAAAGGAATACAGCGGCTGGGCATTCTGCTCGATCAACGTGCCCATGTCGTCGTCGAGAATTCCGTGAAACCGCACATGGCGAAAGCCGAGGTCCTGTCGTGCGCGGCGCATCTGGTCCTGCCAGTCGGCACGCAAGGCCAGTGCGGCATGGCCGCTGCCCACACAATGTTCCCAGAAATGCGGGAAATCCTCGCCCGACTGTCCAAGATCGCATCGGAATTCTGCGGCCATTTCATGCCCTTCTCTTGATTGATGGCGGGATCGGTCTGACCTAACGGCTGTCAACCGCTTTCGGTCCGTGATCACGCGCAGTTGCATTCCGCGCGACCGCATTCCACAGCCGAACCCCGCCGGTGATCCCGGCAGTATTGTCGACAACGAACACACCGTCAGGCAGTGATTTGAGCACCTCGGAATTCCCGCCGCCGATGTACAGAACGTCGTAGTTCAGCAGCCGGTGCAGGATCATGATCGCCCGCTGCACCCGCCGGTTCCATTTGCGCTTGCCCTTCTTTTTCAGAGCCTTCGCGCCCAGATAGTCGTCATAGGTCTTCTTGCCGTGGAGCGGATGCTGCGAAAGCTCCATATGCGGCATCAGGATGCCATCGCGGAACAGTGCAGACCCCGCCCCGGTGCCCAGCGTCAGCACCAGTTCCACTCCCCGGCCAGTGATGACGCCGTAACCCTGAACCTCGGCATCGTTCAACAGGCGCGCCGGCTTGCCAAACCGTTCTGCCAAAGCTTGGGCGAGGGGATAGCCCCGCCAGACCCGGTTGCCGAAATGCGGGGCCGTGACGACGCAGCCATCGGATATCACACCGGGAAATCCGATGGAGATGCGGTCGTAATTCCTGATCGGTTCCAGCATCCGGGCCAGCGCCTTCAGCATGACCGCTGGCGGACAGGGTTTTGGCGTGTCGACCCTGACCTCATCCACCAGCATGGCGCCGGTGCTGTCCAGCACCGAGGCCTTGAGATGGGAGCCGCCGATGTCGATGGACAGCGTGTGCAGTCCTTGCGCTCCAGCCTTGTCACCCATGTTTCGAGCCCTTGTGTCGGTTCAACGAGTCCAGCGGCCGCCAGTGTCGCCCGCCTTGTCTTGCAATCAGCCGGTCCGCGGACTTTGGCCCGGCGCTGCCCGAGGCGTAATTGGGAAATTCCGGCGTAGCCGCCGCCCAGGCATCCAGGACCGGCTGCACTACGCGCCAGGCCTGATCTACCATGTCGGCCCGCATGAACAGGCTCTGGTCGCCAGTCATCACGTCGTAAAGCAGGGTCTCGTAGCCGACAGCCGTGCTTGCCGCAAACCAGTCGTCATAGCCGAATTCCATGGCAACCGCCGCCATATCAACCTCGGGGCCGGGCCGTTTCACGTCGAATTCCAGTTTTATGCCCTCTACCGGTGCGATCCGCAACACCAGCCAGTTGGCCGGCATCGCATTGACCTGCGTGCCCTGAAACGCAGTGTAGGGGGCATCGCGGAACCGGATGGCAATCTCGGTCTGCCGGGTTTTCAGATGCTTGCCGGTGCGCAAATAGAACGGCACGCCGGACCAGCGCCAGTTGTCGATCTCGATCCGCATCGCCACATAGGTTTCAGCCCGAGACCCTTTGGCGACCCCGGGCTCGTCGCGATAGGCCCGCGCTGCCTGACCGGCCGTTTTGCCAGCGTCATACTGGCCCCGCACCAAGTCTTTGGGGTCAAGCGCCGGGATGGCGGTGAATAGGTCAGCCTTGCGGTCGCGCACCGATTCCGGGTCGAACCCCACTGGCGGTTCCATGGCCACCATGGCCAGCAGGCTGAAGAGATGGTTCGGCACCATGTCGCGCAAGGCGCCGGTCGCCTCGTAAAATCCGGCGCGGTCCTCGACCCCCACGGTTTCGGCGGCGGTGATCTGCACATGATCAATCCGGTCGCGGTTCCACAAAGGTTCAAAAAACCCGTTGGCAAAGCGGAAGGTCAGAATGTTCTGCACCGTCTCCTTGCCAAGGAAATGGTCGATGCGGAAGATCTGGTCCTCTGCCAGCACCTTCAGCACCTGCGCGTCCAGCGCCTGGGCCGATTTCAGATCATGGCCGAAAGGTTTTTCGATCACCACCCGGCGCCAGCGGGCCTTGCCGCCGCACTCGGTCAGCTTCGCCGCGCCCAACTGGTCGACAATGGTGCCAAAGAACCTGTCGGCCACGGCAAGGTAAAAGATCACGTTGCCGGCGGTGCCCACTTTGGCCTCGGTGCCCTGCAAGGCCTGGGCGATGTTTTGGTAAAGGGCAGGCGTGGTGAAGTCGCCCTGAACATAGGACATCGACGCCGCCAGCCGGTTCCAGCCGCTTTCGTCGATCTTTGCGGGATCGAGCTCGCCGGACCGGTCGCGGGCGAAGCTTTCCAGCGCCGTGCGCAGCCCCTTTGCCCAACTTTCCTCAGTGCCTTCGGCATGATCGACCCCGATCAGTGCAAAGTGCTCCGGCAGCGTTCCAAGTCGAACCATGTTGTAAAGCGCCGGGACCACCAGTCGTT
>JBDTQR010000231.1:0-6632 GCA_039932095.1 bacterium
CTCTCCAATATCACTCTAGACACTGGATCACCTCCTTTCAAAATGGTTGCCGATAAGGGAAGGGTGACACAGATTTTGTGTTTGTCAAAAGGTTTTACGCAACCCGTACGGTCATTTTGGCTACAAATAGGCGGAACGGCAAAAGTCCGAAGACAGCTATGGCGAATTTGACACACCAATCGGCGACTGCCAGCGACACCCAGAACGGCACCACCAAACCTATGCCTAAAAGTGCGCCAGGTTCGCCCGCCCATGACACATCATTGGACGGTTCGAGAAAACTCAGGTTGGCCGAAAAGGCGATTGTGAAGAAAATCACCGAGTCAATCGTCGATCCCATCAGCGTCGAACTCAGGGGCGCGCGCCACCATTCGGCGCGGCGCAGGCGGTTGAACACCGCGATGTCGAGCAGTTGGCCGACCAGAAACGCGGTCAGCGAGCCAAGAGCGATCCGCATGGTTGTCAGATCGGGATATTGCGCCGCCACCACCGAACAGGCCAGACCGACGATGAAGCCCGCCAGCACGACCTGCCGGGCGGCGGTGGCACCTTGCAGGCGGTTGGTGATGTCGTTGACCAGAAACGACAGCGGATAGGTCAGCGCGCCATAGGTCAGGTAGGCGCCCATCGGACGCTGGACCAGAATGTTGGAGGCCACGACGATGACCGCCATGGCCAACACGCCCGCAATCAGGCTTTGGGAGAGAAGGGTTTTCATGTTCATTCCGTTTTTTACAAGGTCGCGGAGACTTGGCCCCCACCATGGGGACGCAGCGCTGTAAACCGCGCCTCCCACCCTGTCAATCCGGGCCTTTCGATCGGGCTACTTCGCCTTCAACACCGTCATGCATTCCGCCGGCAGGTCCGACATCAGCAACTGCCGTGACGTCCGTTTGCGCGGCGGTGGCGGCGGCGCGTTCTTCGGCGGCTTCACCGGTTTGGGATGCAGATAGGCATCCGACACCCACCATTGCAGCGTTTCATCACAGCCGCTGCCGCCCTTGGACAGTTCTGCCACCGTCGGCTTCTGCGTCTGGCAATAGCTGGCGCCGGGCGGGCATTTCAGCCGGACGTGGAAATGGTCCTGATGCGCGGCCTCTGGCCTGATGTGTTGCAACCACCCGGCATCCGAGGCTTTGGCGGTCCGGCACATCTCGATCTTGATCGCCGCCGCAACAAAGATCCGGTCAACCCGCGGGTCCGATGCCGCCGCCTTCAACACCTCACGGTAACTCGGGTCCCAGTTCTCGTTCACCCGCAGCTGATCATTGGTGCGGATCGAGATTGAGCTGATCTTTTCGCGCTGTCCTGCCGACAGGGCCAGGCTGGGCGGCTTCAGAAACCACACATCGGCGTCCAGCCCCATCTGGTGGCTGGCATGGCCCGAATTCATCGGGCCGCCACGCGGATTGCCCATGTCGCCGATATACAAACCGCGCCAGCCGAATTGGGTTGCCCGGGCGCTCAGATCCTCCAGATAGGCCACCAGCACCGGATTGCCCCAATTGCGGTTGCGCGACAGCCGCATCGCCTGCCAGGTTGGCCCAGTTTCCGGCAACTGGATATTGCCCTGCGCGCAGCCCTTGCCGTAGGTGCCGATCGGAATGGCCGCGCCGCGCGCCGGGATCGGAATGGCGGAAAACAGGGTGGCGGCGGTGGTTTCGGCATGGGCCGGCAGGGCCAACAGCAACAAACATAACAACAGACGTTTCATAGCGACCTTTCGCCCTGAGGTTTGACCCATCTTAACAGAACCATCCCGACAAGGAACAAGGCGATCAGCGGGATCGAAATCCCCATGCGCTGCGATCCGCTGAGCGTGGTGAACAGCGCGATGCAGAACGGTGCAATGAACGAGGTGGCCTTGCCCGACAGCGCATAAAGCCCGAACGCTTCGGTCGACCGTTCGCGTGAGGTGTGAAACACCATCATCGTGCGGCTGGCCGATTGCAACGTGCCGCCAGCCGCCCCGATCATGATTCCGCAGACGTAGAAAATCTGGTCGGGCAGCGCCGAACCTGCCGGGAACGCAACGCCAAAAAAGTCCTCACGCGACATGCCCGCAATCACCAGACAGACCACGATCAGCACCCACATCGACAGATTGATCACCGGTTTCGGCCCGCGCGCCGAGTCCAACTTGCCGCCAAGCCAACTGAACAGCGCCGCCGAGATCGCCCCGGCAATGCCGAATATCCCAATCTTGGTGATGCTCCACCCCAGCACGCCCGAAGCATAGACCCCGCCGAAGCCATATAATGCGTTCAGGGAATCGCGGTAAAACATCGAACTCAGCAGATGCGCGCCCAGACTCTGGCGGTCCTTCAACGACAGGATCAGCGCCCAAAGCTCGCGCAGCGACTGGCCGATGGGCACTCGCTGCTTTACCGGCGGCTCACGGACCCAGACAAAGAACGGGATCATGAACACCACATACCAGATCGCGGTGAACGGCCCGACCGACCGGGTGCCTTCGCGCAGCGCTGCATTCAGTGCGAACAGCGGGTCAATGCCCAGCAGGGTCTTGCCGTTCTCGGAATTCTCAGCCAGCAACAACAGCATGACGATCAAGGAAAGGATGCCGCCGACATAGCCAAAAGCGAAGCCTGAGCCGGAGATCTTGCCCATGTCTTCGTCGCCCGTCAGATCCGGCATCAATGAATTGGTGAAGATCGTGGCAAACTCCATCCCGATCAGGCCAATGCCGAACCAGATCAACGCCATGGTCAGATCGGGATCGCCGGGCATCACATACCACAGCATCCAAGACCCCACGACATAGAACGCCGAGAAGATCCAGATCCACACCATCCGCTTGCCGGACCCGTCGGCCACGGCACCAAGGATCGGCGCCAGAATGGCAATCACCACCCCGGACAGCGTCTGGCCCCAGCCCCAATAGGCCTGCGCCGCCGCCCCGGCACCTGCGGCATCCAGCCCGGTTGCCCTGAAATGCGCACTCGCCACTTCGGCGAAATACGGGCCAAAAACAAAGGTCAGCAACAGGGTATTATAGGGCTGACTGGCCCAATCGAAAAACCACCAGCCCCAGATCCGTTGCCGTTGCGTTGCCATGCCCGTTCCCCTGTTTTGGGCGATCAAGCCCGATGTGCGACGATTAAGCAAGCGCGCCGCCTTGTGCTTGCCCTTTGACGGCCGAGCGATTAGGTCTGCATTGCCTTGCGGAGAACGCCCGATGACCTCTTTACTGCAAATCCTGCTCCTCGCGCTCGACATCGCGCGGTGGATCGTTCTGGCACATGTGATCATGAGCTGGCTGATCAATTTTCAGGTGCTGAACCTGCGCCAGCCCTTGGTTTACCAGATCTGGACGGCATTGCAGCGCACGCTTGACCCGCTTTATTCCCGCATCCGCCGCTACATCCCGATGGCCGGCGGCATCGACTTCACGCCGCTGATCGTGTTGTTTGCGCTGATCGCCATCCGGATCGTGATCCTCAACAACTTCCACTAGGCTTAACCACACGCTAACGCTGTACGGCTAAGTCCTAGGGATGCAAGTTGATGAAAATATGAACGACCCCCGGGTTCTGCTGCATTCGGTCTTCGGCTTCCCCGCGTATCGGCCCGGTCAGGAAGAGATTGTCGACGCGGTTCTGGCGGGTCGCAACACCCTGGCGATCATGCCGACGGGCGGCGGTAAATCCCTGTGTTTTCAACTACCTGCCTTGTGCCGCGACGGCGTGACGGTGGTGATTTCACCGCTGATCGCCCTGATGCGGGACCAGGTCCGCGCGTTGAAGGCGGTGGGCGTCGAGGCCGGGGCGCTGACCTCGGGCAACACCGATGAGGAAACCGAAGAGGTGTTTCGGGCGCTCGACGATGGCCGGCTGAAGCTGTTGTATATCGCGCCGGAACGTCTGGCCGCTGCCGCCACCATGCCGATGCTGCGCCGGATCGGCGTCAGCCTGATCGCGGTGGATGAGGCGCATTGCGTCAGCCAATGGGGCCATGACTTCCGCCCCGACTATCTGAAGATCGGTGACCTGCGCCGGACGCTCGATGTGCCCCTGGCTGCCTTTACCGCCACCGCGGATGAGGAAACCCGGACTGAAATTGTCACAAGGCTGTTCGGCGGCGTCGCGCCCGACACTTTCCTGCGCGGCTTTGACCGGCCCAACATCACATTGGCCTTTGCGGTGAAGGACAAGCCGCGCGACCAGATCCTCGACTTTGCTGCCGCCCGCCGGGGTCAGTCCGGCATCGTCTATTGCGGCACCCGCGCCAAGACCGAGGTACTGGCCCAGGCTCTGCGCGAGGCGCGGCATTCATCGGCCTATTACCACGCCGGCATGGACCCCGAGGCGCGGCGCCGGGTCGAAATGCGTTTTCAACAGGAAGACGGGCTGATCGTGGTGGCGACTATTGCGTTCGGGATGGGCATCGACAAGCCGGACATCCGCTGGGTCGCCCATGCCGACCTGCCCAAATCGATCGAGGGCTATTATCAGGAGATCGGCCGCGCCGGGCGCGACGGGCTGCCTGCCGACACCATGACGCTCTACGGTCCCGACGACATCCGCCTGCGCCGTGCCCAGATCGATGAAGGCGCCGCCCCCAACGACCGCAAACAGGCCGACCATGCCAGGCTGAACGCGCTGCTCGGTCTGGCAGAAGCGACCCGATGCCGTCGTCAGGTGCTGCTTGGCTATTTCGGCGAGATCACCGAGCCGTGCAACAATTGCGACCTCTGCCAACGCCCCGCCCTGATGTTCGACGCCACCGATGCGGTGCGCAAGGCGCTGTCGGCCATCCTGCGCACCGGCGAATATTTTGGTGCCGGTCATCTGATCGACATTCTGACCGGCAATGCCACCGCCAAGGTGGTCGAGCGCGGCCACAACAATTTGCCGACCTTTGCCGTGGGTCGCGACCTGTCCAAACCGGCCTGGGGCGCAGTGTTCCGCCAGATGATGGGCCGCGATCTGGTCCGCCCCGACCCGGAACGCTTTGGTGCGCTCCGGATGACCGACGCCGCCCGTCCCATCCTGCGCGGCGAGCAGTCGATTGAACTGAGGCTCGACACCGTGCAGTCCGCCCGCGCCGCAACGCCCGCCAAAGCGCAGATCGATGATGAGGATGCCGATCTCATGTCGGCGCTGAAGGCCAAACGCCGTAGCTTGGCCGAGGCGCAGGGTGTGCCGGCCTATGTCGTCTTCCCCGACCGCACCCTGATCGAAATGGCCCAAAAACGGCCCGCGACGCTGGATGACATGATGGGCATCACCGGCGTCGGGGTGAAAAAGCTGGAAAGCTATGGTGCAGCCTTTCTGGCTGTCATCACCGGTGACAGCCCCGACCCCCAGCATCCCGCCCGCCGCAAATTGGCCGGCCGCGATGCCGGGCAGATTTTTGACCGGCTGGCCGAATGCCAACTGGAACTGGCGCGTGGCGCCGATGGCATCGGCAAACCCCTGAACTGTTCCAGCGCCACCCTGCGCCACATCGCCGAACAGCGCCCGTCGACCCTGTCAGAACTGGCGCAGATCAGCGGCATGGGTGCGCAGAAGGTCGAACGGTTCGGCGATGCCTTCCTTGAGGTGCTGCGCGGCGATTGACGCGGTTGTAAAGCAGCGAAGAAAGCGGTCACGCTTGATGAGCGTTCAGGTTCCGGTCATCCGGTCCGGCTCTGCCTCCAATGGCCGTGCGACTGCGGGGCAAAACTCCTCCAGCACGCCATGAATCGCCGCCTTGCGCAGTGGTTTGGTCATGTAGCGGTCGATGCCGGCGGCCAGTATCCCCTCTTCGTCGCCGTCCATTGCATGTGCCGTCAGCGCGACGATCGGCAGATGGCTGCGTCCGGCTTCCAGTGCCCGGATCGCCCGTGCCGCCTCACGGCCATCCATTTCCGGCATCGAGATGTCCAGCCTTATGTAGCAAACGCACCACCGGAAACCTACACCTATCAGCCAGTTTCCGCTAGTCTTTCGGCATGTTGGATAAGACGATAACAGCCGCTTTGCTGGCCCTTCGGGTGCAGATCATCCGCGACAAGCGGGATGGGTTGGGCCAGGTTGAAGCCCTGTTGCGGCTTAGGGGCGTAGACCTGCCGCCAGTGCGCCAGAAGATACGCCAGCGCAAGGATACCTCCCGCTTGGCCCTACAGGCGCTGGCAAGCGGTCCAGCGCGCCCTGTGGACATTGCACGACGCATGGCTGACCTATCCGACCTGACACCCGATGATGCATGGCGCAGGGTCTATCAGGCCCTGCACAACTTGCGCCGAAAGGGCTATGTTGAGAAAGACGGGGCATTGTGGAGGGTGAGGGCGTTCCTATGACGAATGCTGAAGCAGAAGCCATGAAGCGGCGCATAGAAGAACTGGAAAAGATCATTGTTGAATATGTGGAGCGCTACGGGCTGACCGAGCCTGCACGGAAGGCGATGGTCAGGCGGGCACCGAAAGTGGCGGAGTAGCTGCGTGGTAGTCAAGGATGGGGGAAGGTGGAGGCTGGCCCTTGGATGGCGAGAAGGATCACATGCGGCGGTATGTGTGGCGGCTTGCTTGAGGGCAGCGAGCGGGCGATTCGCAACTAGGAGTTGAGACTATACTTTGCAAAGTCTTCAAGCACTTGCGAGGTGGCCAGTGATCATCAACGAGATATGGGGTT
>JBDTQR010000232.1:0-6597 GCA_039932095.1 bacterium
TGGCACTGGCACAGGCCCATGAGACCCGCGACCGGCTGGCGGCGGCGTTCGCCTTGCCGCTGGCGGCGTTTGAGGTGGTGGTGATCAGGGTCACCGGCGATGTGGTGCAGGACCGGGCGCTGAAGGACATCGGCGGCAAGGGGCTGTTCACCCGGGAGATTGAAGAGGCTCTGGCGGCGGGCGGCATCGACATCGCCGTGCATTCGATGAAGGACATGCCGGTGTTGCAGCCGGAGGGGCTGGTGATCGACTGCTATCTGCCGCGCGAGGATGTGCGGGATGCGTTTGTGTCCCTGCAAGGTGGCGGGCTGATGGGGCTGCCTGTTGGTGCCGTCGTCGGGTCTTCGAGCCTCAGGCGGCGGGCGCAGGTGCTGGTGCGGCGGCCGGATGTGCAATTGGTGGAGTTCCGCGGGAACGTGCAGACCAGGATGCGCAAGCTGGGCGAAGGCGTGGCGGCAGCGACGTTTCTGGCGATGGCCGGGTTGAACCGGCTGGGGATGCAGGTGGGTCAGGCGCCGGTGGCACCGGAGGAGATGCTGCCCGCGGTGGCGCAGGGCGCGATCGGGGTCGAGCGGCGGACTCCTGATGACCGGGTGGCCGAGATGCTGGCGGCCATCCATCACACGGAAACCGGGCTGCAATTGGCGGCAGAGCGGGCGTTCCTCACCCGGCTGGATGGATCCTGCCAGACGCCGATTGCCGGGCTGGCCCTGCCGGACGGCGGGCTATGGTTGCGCGGCGAGATCCTGAAGCCGGACGGCTCGGCGGTAGTCGCGGGCGCGTTGCGCGGGGCTGCCGGCGACGGCGCGGCTTTAGGGCGGGCTCTGGCGGACGAGTTGCTGGGACGCGCGGGGCCGGGGTTTTTCGGATAGGGTTTTGCGCGGACGGATGCCGGGTGGTCAGCTGACAGTCTGGCATCGCCATCCCACGGCGCTCCCGCGCAGGCGGGAGCCTCGAAGATTGGAGCTGTCTTCGGGGGTCGAGGCCCCGGATCAGGTCCGGGGCGGCGTGGGATATGGGACGGAGCGGGCGGTTCGCGCACGGCAAGGGCGAATGTCAGCCCGCGCCCTTTTGCGTCGGCGGCGCGATGTGCTGGTCGGCCCAGAGCAGCAGCACGGCGCCGGCCACGGTCACCACGGCGGCGAGGACAGCCGCCAGCAGATAGCCTGACAACGCCGTGCCGAGGGCGAACGTGGCGGCGGCCATGGCGTCACCGGCGACTTTCATCAGCGCCATCAGGGCGGCGCCGGTGCCGGGGCGGTGGCCGAGGGCGTCTTGCAGATAAGCGATCGGCAGGGTGAGGGTGATGGCACCGCCCACGGCTCCGGGGATCAGCACGAACCACAAAAACGGGCCATGGGCGAGCAACGGGATGCCAAGCAGTTGCAACGCATAGATGCAGGTGCCGATCAGGATCAGGTGGGTGCGCCGGAAATACGGCAGGATCAGCGGCAGGGCCATCATGAAAGGTACCTCAAGCCCGGCCACCAGCCCGGCATAGAGCGCGGCGGTTCCGGTACCCGAGCCATCGGGGTTGCTGATCGACAGTCCCATGATCGCCCAATAGGCGGTGCCGCCTGCCGAAACCGCACCCAGCGCGAAGATGCGCAGGCCCAGCGCGGGCGAGGCAAGCTCGGCCAGAGCCTGACGCAGGCTGAGGCCGGAGGGTGTATCGGCCCAGGTGGTGGCGGTGGCATGAGGCCAGGCCCGGGCCGTGATCGCCAGCATCGCCGCAGCGATCACCAACGCAACGGGATAGACTGTCAGGATCTGGGTGCCGTGGTTGAAGGCATAGGACCACAGCGGCAGCACCACGACATAGGGCAGGGCAAACAGGGCGCGGATCGTGGCAAGGATGCCGTCGCGGGTGGCGGGCGGATACTTTTGCGCGGCAAGGCGGGACTGAGCGAACAGCTGGCCGAACAGTGTGTTGAGCGGGAAGATCAGGGTATGGGCAAGGATGAAGGTCAGCGGGCCGGGCAGCGCGGTCATCAGGGCGCAACCCAGGACGATCAGCACACAGGACCATAGCGCAATGCTGCGACGGTTGGCGGTCTGGTCGGCGCGGATCCCGGCGGCAATGGCGGCGGTGACCGAGATCAGGGTCGAGACCATCAGCACCACTGCATAGCCGCGGTCGCCAAGGCCGAACTGCCGCACGGCAAGGATCGAGATATAAGGACCGAAGGAGCAGGCGAAGGCCCCCTGTAGCACCATAAGACCGGCGGTCAGCCTGAGGTCGCGGTCGTGCAGGATGGTGGCGATCGGAAACCTGCTCATGCCCGAACCGGAAACCAGGCGTGGCGGTCGGCGAGGTAGAGGCAGAGCGCCCCCAGCAGGGACACGGCGGTGCCAATCAGGGCGACCATCTCGAACCCGCCGATGGCGGTGCCAAGGGCAAAGATCGCGGCGGTCAGCACGTCGACCACCAGCTTTTGCAACGCCAGCATCGCCGAGGCGGTGCCGGGACGACCATGGATCAGGTCCTGGTAATAGGGGATAGGCAGCATCAGGATCACCGCGCCACCGGCCCCGGCGAAGATCGGCATCAGCCAGATCAGCGGCGTATCGCCGAGATATGGCAGCGCGGCAAGGTGGGTGGTGTAGACCACGGCGCCAAGGGCGAGCGCGGTGGACCGCGAGACGTGCTGGGTCAGGCGCGGCAGGATCAACATGAAGGGCACTTCCCAGCCTGCGACCATGCCGACATACAGCGCCACATCGCTGGCATCGCGGACGGGCGACGCCTCGAACACCAAGGATATCAGCACGAAATACAGGTTGCCAGCGGCCGAGAGCGCGCCGATGAAGATCAGCCGCATCAGGATATGCGGCGTCGATATGGCGCGGAAAGCATCTTTCAGGTTCAGACCAGACCGTGGGTCATCCCAGCTTGTGGTGCCCTCTTTCGGCCAGAAGACCAGGATCAGCAGCGCCATCGCCAGACTGGCGATACCGCCGGTCAGATAGACCCGCATCTCGGCCGCACCACTGGCAAAGGCGAAGGTCCAGAAGATCAGCGTGGCCAGAAAGCCCAGCGACATCAGCGAGCGGATCGAGCCGAGGATGGCGTCGCGCCCGCGGCCCTGCTCGGGGCTGGCGAGGCGGGCAAGGGTGAACAGTTGACCATAAATGCTCCACGCCATGGGCAAGAGGATGCCCTGGCAGAGGACGAGGGTCAGGGGCGAGGGGTGCAGCAGCATCATGGCGATGCCAAGGGTGCTGGCAAGGGCGGTGATCAGGGCGATGCGGCGGCGGTGGCCGTATTGGTCGGTCAGCATGCCGAACAGCACAGAGGCGGTGACGGCAACGGCCGAAGCCAGTACCAGCAGCAGGGCGAATTGCTGTTTGCTGAGGCCGATGCGTTCGATCGCGATGACCGATTGATAGGGATAGACCGAGGCATTGTGCATGCCCAGCAGCAGCAGCGCCACGGCGATCAGCCGCAGGGTGGGGTACCGCAGAACGGTTTGGAACGGGCGCAAGGGACGGGCTTTCACGGCGGGGAGGCCAATGGCGCTATCGCTAACGGTGGCGTGCCGGGATGTCCAGAACATGGCGGCGGATTTGGTGAAATAGCGTGTCATGGGTGAAACGCCGTGCCTGTCGCAACCGGTGATCCAGCGGAGCGGCGTGCCGCCGCGTCTGACCTGTCGCCTGCGCGGCAAAGAGCCGCTTGTCGACGCGGGGTTGCCGGGCGGGCGTTGACTTTTGCAGCGGATGTCCGGAACATTACGCGAACAAGGAAGGGGATTCGGATGATTTATCAGGGCAGCTGCCATTGCGGCAAGATCGCCTTTACGGTGGAGGGCGAGTTTACCACCGGGATGGATTGCAACTGTTCGATGTGCCGCAGGCGGGGCGGTCTGCTGGCTTTTGTCCCGCGTGAGGCGCTGGTGTTGCAGACGCCGGTCGAGGATCTGGGGACCTATCATTTCAACCGCCATGTCATCGACCACCATTTCTGCCCGACCTGCGGGATTGCACCCTTTGGCGATGGCAAAGGTCGGGACGGCAAGGCGACGGCGGCGATCAACCTGCGCTGTCTGCCGGATCTGGATCTGGACGGGCTGACCATCCAGAAGGTGGACGGGCGGAGTTTCTGACGGGGCGGCCACAGGCCCGGCGTGGTTGTGGCCATGGCAGGATGATTGGTGGCGGGACCAGCCCTCTTCCCCCGGAATCGAGGGCGCGGGCCCACCGGACAGCGTAGGATTGCCCGGCGGGAGGACGCTTTTTCTGCCGCCCCACCCACCGCCAGAGGTCGGGCGGAGCGAAGCTTTGGTGTTGCCGACGCTCGTCAGAGATCGATGCTCATTTCGATTTCGTCTGCCACAATGCGACCAGTCTTTTGCAGGCCCAGCGACGCGTAGAACAGCGCCGCGCCAGCATTTTCCGGAACAAATGAGGTCTGAAAGCAGCTGTTCTGCCGGCTCTTTGCCCAAGTCAGGGCCAGTTGCATGGCCGCGCGACCATGGCCGCGACGCTGGAATTCTTCGCCAATCATCAGGCGCATCAGAAAGGCGGCGTTCGGGTCGTCACCCGAGCCGAGGGCGTCATATTCCCGGCAATCGACAATCCCCATCAACCCGACGATCAAATCATCGTGCCGGATGGCAAATGCGTAGGCGCCGGGCAGATAGGCAATCTCGGCCAGGCTTTTGGTGTTCGGGGCGACGAATCCTTCCTGAGACGCGCCGACGGTCAGGGCAAATAGCGCGTCAAGGTCGTCGCGGGTGACAGGTGTGATTGTGACCAAGAAACCGAACTCCTGCTGGTTTGGCGACCGCCTCGGGTCTGGAGCATGGTGAGGATCGCATGTTGATCGGCTTGATACACCGGATTGCCGCCACCGTCACATGGTCTTTGGTGGCAGGCCCTGGGGCCGCATGTCCGCGCCGATCTGCGTCCTGACCGCCGGCGGTTTGACTGGACCGGCGGTTTGATGCCGGGCGGTGCAAGCGGGCCGTTCCGGACCCCTGCCCGAGATATGGCTGCCAAATTGTGCGCGGCCGCATTTGACTGTAGCGTCGGCTCATGTTGGTCGGAAAACCGGGGGAGATTGCACGGCATGGCGAAATTTGTAATCGGAATGAACCTGTCGCTGGACGGCTATGTCGATCATCAGGAATTTGCGCCGGATCCGGTGCTGTTCCGGCATTGGATTGATGAGGTCGGCAGCGCCACGGGCAGCATCTATGGTCGCCGGATGTATGAGGTGATGCGCTATTGGGACGAAGAGCAGCCCAGCTGGACCCCGGATGAACGCGACTTCGCGGTGGCATGGCGGAACGAGCGCAAGTGGGTCGTGTCAAGGACCCTGACCTCGGTCGGCCCCAATGCCACCCTTGTATCGGAGGACATCGAGGCGACGATACGCGGGCTGAAGTCGCAGCTTGACGGCGTGATCTCGATTGCCGGGACGGTTCTGGCGCAAAGCCTGACCGACCTTGGGCTGATTGACGCGTATCAGCTCTATTACCATCCGGTCGTGCTTGGCAGCGGCAGACCGTTCTTTGCTGGGCCGCGGCCCCGGCTGCGGCTGGTGGCCCATGACCGGATCGGCGAGGCCGTGATCAGGCTGACCTACGTTCCGGCCTGAACCCGTGACGACCTAGCGCGGGATGACCTTGCCGGGGTTCATCCGGTTGTCGGGGTCCAGCGCCGTCTTGATCGCGCGCATCACGTCAAGCGCAACCGGGTCCTTGCGCCGCGCCATGGTGTTCAGTTTCGACAGGCCGACGCCGTGTTCGGCGGAGAACGAGCCGTGGAGGTGTTGCACGACATCCTCGACCGCCTCGACCACGGCGTCATACAGCGCGGGGTCGTCACGGGTCGGGAAGACCGTGAAATGGACATTGCCGTCGCCGAGGTGGCAAACTGACAGGGTTTCGCACCCGGCATCCAATGCGGGCAGGCGGGCGTGGATGCGGGTGTAGAACTCGGGCACCTTGTCCAACGGCAGGGCGATGTCGGTGTCGATGGTGGGCTGGCGGGCCATGGTGATTTCGGCGGCCAGTTCGCGGCGTTTCCACATCGCCAGACGTTGCGCCTCGGTCTGGGCGATCTCGGCGTCCAGCACCGTGCCCTCGTCGATCATCCCGGCGAGGGTGGTTTCCATGAGGGCGACGACGGCGATTGTGCCATCCGGGCCGGGTTCGGCGTCACGCGGGGCGGTCGCCCCCAGCTCAACAAGGATGTTGGTGTCGTAGCGGCGGTCGAATGGCAGGCGGATGTCGGGGCGGGCCTCGGACAGGCGCTGCATATAAGTCGCGGGCATGTATTCGAAGGCTTCCACCGCACCGCCGCTGGCGGCTTGCAGGCGGTTCAGCAAGGTCAGCGCATCGGGGAGTGAGCGGGCGGCGACGGTGGCGGTGGCATAGGCGCGGGGGCGGGGGACCAGTTTCATCACGGCGGCGGTGATGACGCCCAGCGTGCCCTCGGCGCCGATGAACAACTGGCGCAGATCGTAGCCGGAGTTGTTCTTGTGCAATTCGGACATCAGATTGAGGATGCGGCCATCGGGCAGCACCACCTCCAGTCCCAGACACAAGGCGCGGGTCGAACCATAGCGCAGGACGTTGGAGCCGCCGGCAT
>JBDTQR010000233.1:0-6585 GCA_039932095.1 bacterium
CCGCAATGGATCAGTACGGGTCCAGCCGAATGTCTGGTATGCGGACGAAGCGGACCTTCCCGGTATCACCGACCCTGCCTATGCCGTGGGATAGTCCGGCTGCACTTCGGAAGCCGCGCTAAGGAACGCATCCATTTTGCGGCACTCGGCCTCGATGGCAGAAAGCAGTGGATATGGCGACAAGTCACAGTCAAATCTGCGCGCATTGTCCATCTGCGGGACCAGGCAGGCGTCCGCCAACCCGGGCCTGTCACCGAAACAGAATTTGAACGGCTCGGGGCGACGGGCGAGTTGCACCTCCAGGCTTGAGAAAGCCTTGCTGACCCAGTGACGATACCAGCCGAGAACCTGGTTATCGTCGGCCCCTAGCTCATGTTTCAGGTATTTTCGCACCCGGTTGTTATTGATTGGGTGAAGGTCCGCAGCAATGAGTTGCGCGAAAGATCTAGCCTCTCCGCGCAGAAAGAGGTCATCCGGAAGGATGCTCGGCTCGGGGAACAGGTCTTCGAGCAGTTCGATAATTGCCATGGACTGGGCCACAGCGTGCCCCTCAATCTCAAGCAAGGGCAGCAGCCCCTGCGGATTGAGTTCCCTGTAAGCCTCGGAGGACGCACTGGATACCGGCACGTATTCGTAAGGAATCTGCTTCAGGTTAAGCACTATTCGCACACGCTGGCCCGCAGAGTTCTGATATCTGGTATGGAGGCGAATAACCATTCTGTGGGCGCTCCTTTGGACGCGGACTGAGCAGGAACGGATGTTCCCCCATTGAGGTTCAATCTACAATGCTCACAATGGGCTCGCAGCAGACATCGGGACAATTGGCGTTCCTTGGGCCCGAACCTTCTGGTTCGCTTGCCACCTCGCGGCGGTTAAATGCAATACACGGCGGGGTTCACCCCGGCGCTCCTGCCCCGTATCACTTGCGAATGATTCGCAGCGTCCTTTCATTCCGGTTAAGAAAATCTCCAACTATATGATATTAAATACTAAAATATAGCATCGTGCAGCCGGATTTTCTTGACTTATCCCCGGCCAACGTCACGGAATCGATTCAAAACCGCGCCACAGTGTCCACATTGACCGGGCGCCCGCATCTGTCCCCGCAGCTGGGCAAATTCCACCCCCCCCGGATTGCGCCCCTGAATCGCTGCGGTTCAGGGGCGCCATTTTTTTCCCGGCCGCGCAAGACCTGTGCAAATCCTGCCATTTCCCCGACGCCCCTACGCCCCTATATTGCACAGGAACCACTCAGGCCGAGGAGGCCCCATGTCCGTCCTGCATCCCGAAACCCGCGTCGGCCACGTCCACCTCAAGGTCGCCGACCTTGACCGCGCCATCGCCTTCTACTCCGGCCTGCTCGGCTTTGATGTGACGCAAAGATACGGCACCCAGGCCGCCTTCCTCTCAGCGGGCGGCTATCACCATCACATCGGCCTGAACACGTGGGACAGTGCAGGCGGCACCCCGCCCCCGCCCGGCCACACCGGCCTCTATCACTCGGCCTTCCTGTTCCCCGACCGGAAATCTCTGGCCCAGGTTCTTAAACGCCTCGTTGACGCGAATTACGCCCTCGACGGCGCGTCCGATCATGGCGTGTCCGAGGCGCTGTATCTGACCGACCCGGATGGCAACGGGGTCGAGCTTTATCGTGACCGGCCCGAAGCCGACTGGCCCCGCAGCCCGGATGGCACGCTCAAGATGATAACCGCCCGCCTTGACGTGCAGGCCCTGCTGGCCGAGGCGGACTGACGCCGGAAGACTGCGGGTCGGCGGCAATGTTCCGCCTTTCCGCCCCCCGAACCCCTTTCCAGTGCCGCAGCCCGGTGATTAAGTCTGCCCGAACACAGGAGATCCACATGGCATTCGGAACCGCAATCCGCACCTTCTGGGAAGGCCGCTGGCATGAGGGCGACTTGCCGGTGATGAAGGCCGCCGATCACGGCATCTGGCAGGGCAGCTCGGTTTTCGACGGCGCGCGCTATTTCGACGGCCTGTGTCCCGATCTTGACCTGCACTGTGCCCGGATCAACCGGTCCGCCGAGGCGATGATGATCACGCCCACCTGCGAGGCTGCCGATATGGTGGCGATAATTCGTGAGGGATTGGCGGCCTACGGCCCTGGCCAGGCGGTCTATGTCCGCCCGATGTACTGGGCGCTGCACGGCTCCGACCTCGGCATCGCGCCGATGGCCGGGGCCACCGGATTTGCGATCTGTCTGGAAGAGGTGCCGATGCCCGACGCTGGTTTCGCCACCACCGTCACCCGCACCCGCTTTCGCCGCCCGGTGATGGAGGAGTCGGGCTGTAACGCCAAGGCTGGCTGCCTCTATCCCAACAACGCCCGGATGCTGGTCGAGGCGCAACAAAAAGGCTTCGGCAACGCCCTGGTCGCTGACGCGCTTGGCAACCTTGCCGAAAGCGCCACCGCCAATGTTTTCCTCGTCAAGGATGGCGCGGTGTTTACCCCTGTCCCCAATGGCACCTTTCTGGCCGGCATTACCCGCGCCCGCCACATCGCCAACCTGCGCGCCGACGGGGTCGAGGTGCATGAGACCGTGCTGACATTTGAAGACGCCCACGCCGCCGATGAAATCTTTCTGTCCGGCAACTTCGCCAAGGTTACCTCGGTCAAGGCGTTCGACGACACGACCTACCACCATCGCCGGATGACCGACCGCGCCCGGCGGCTTTATCTGGACTGGGCCGCCGGTCAAGGTTAGGAGAGGGCGGAGGAGTCCGTCCATGCGCAAGTTCCTTGTCGTACTAGATGATACCCGCGAATGCCTGAACGCGATGCGCTTCGCTGCCCTCCGTGCCGCCCATACCGGCGGCGGCGTGCAGATCCTGTCGATCATCCCGCCCGAGGAATTTCAACACTGGATGGGCGTGGCCGACCTGATGCGCGCCGAGGCACGTGAGCGGATCGAGGCACATTTCGAAGTCTTCGCCAAGTGGATGCGCGACAAGCAGGGGGTGAACCCCGAACTGGTGATCCGCGAAGGCGATCCGGTCGCAGAAATTCTGGCGCAGGTCCATGAGGACACCTCGATCGGCGTTCTGGTCTTGGGCGCGAACCACGAAAAATCCGGTCCCGGCCCGCTGGTCACCGCGCTCTGCCGGTCCGCCGGCACTCTGCCCATCCCGGTTACCATCGTTCCGGGCGACATGAGCAAAGAACGGCTTGAGAGCATTTCCTGAGGTGGCGTCGGTCCCCCAATTGGAAACATTGACAAGAAATGCCGGTTCCGCAACTCCTGTTGCCTGACGAATACCTGTCCGGCCCGACTGCGCGACTTTGGAGACCTGCATGACCAAACAGTTGCTTTTCTACGAACTGGTGACCCCGATTTCGCACAGCCGGCACGCCGACTGGTCCGTCGCGCCGATAAGTGATTATCGCTTTGCCGCCGCGACCAATTCCGTTCCGCTGACCATCCCGGAATTTCTGCTCGCCGCGCAGGAATATCCAATCGTCTTCACCTTCACCGGCGAGCAGGCGATGCCGACGGCACTCCTTGGGTTTGACGCGGACAAGGGGGTATTCATCGACGGCGCGGGTTCTTGGAATGCCCGCTATATCCCGGCCTTCGTAAGGCGGTATCCGTTCGTCTTTTCCACCTCGGACGACGGCCAGACCTTTACCCTGTGCATCGACGAGGCTTGCGACAGTATCGACCGCAAGGGCAAGAAGGGGGAGCGGTTGTTCACCGGTGAGGCGGAAAGGACGCCCTATCTGTCGCGAATGCTGGATTTCGTGAACGCCTATCAGGCCGAGCATCAGCGGACCGGGGCGTTTGGCAAACTGATCGCGGGACTGGGATTGCTGGAACCGCATGAGGCGCGGGCCACGGTTCCGGGTGGGGAGACGAAGACTCTTGCCGGTTTTCATGTGGTCAGCCGGGAAAAACTGAAGGCATTGCCGGCGGACAAGCTGGCCGAACTGGTCGCCAATGATGCGCTGGAATTGATCTATCTCCACCTGCAATCCATCGGAAATTTCGAGAAACTTGTGCACCGGCTACCAGAGAATCTGGCCGCGTCGGCTGGCTCATATCAGATCCAATAAGGCGGCAGAATGGGTGGGGCAGCTGTCTGTGCACGCGTGAAAAGAGAGACAAAGTCAATTGCTTCAATAGGTTAAATGTCAGAATTTACCTGATATTAGGACATGGATTGGTCCCGGGAGTACAAAGGGCGGCCTTTTCCCCGGTGCGCCGAAAGTCGCGAAGAGCCGGTCATCGACCGCGTTTAGAACGGTTCCAACCTTGACTTCCCGCTGATCAGGGCGCATATCCGACTGGAATAGTCAGGAGTTCCGCCCATGTTCATTCAGACCGAATCCACCCCGAATCCCGCCACGCTGAAATTCCTGCCCGGTCAGGCCGTGCTGGATCTGGGGACGGCTGACTTTCCGTCGGCGGATACGGCAGGCAAATCGCCGCTGGCCAAGCGGATCTTTGCGGTAACGGGCGTGACGGGGGTGTTTCTGGGCACCGACTTCGTCACCGTGACCAAGGCCGAGGCGGTGGACTGGCAGCATATCAAGCCGGCGATTCTGGGCGCGATCATGGAGCATTACCAGTCGGGTGCAGCGGTGATGGAGGGCGAGCAGGTCGCCCATACCGCGCATGACGGCCCGGACAGCGACATCGTCAGGCAAATCCAGGAACTGCTGGATACCCGCGTGCGTCCTGCCGTGGCGCAGGACGGCGGCGACATCACGTTTCACGGCTTTGACCGGGGGGTCGTCTATCTGAACATGAAGGGGGCTTGCGCCGGTTGCCCGTCGTCCACCCTGACCCTGAAAATGGGCATAGAGAACCTGCTGCGGCACTACATCCCCGAAGTGATCGAGGTTCGTCCGGTTGCCGCCTGAGGCCGAGCCGATACTATTGAAAAACATGACCATTCTGGCATTCGACACTTCGGCGGCGCATTGCGCCGCCGCTTTGCTTTGTGGCGACCGAGTGACGACGCGGGTCGAGGAGATGGCCAAGGGTCAGGCCGAGCGGTTGGTCCCGATGATGGAGGAGCTTCTGGCCGCCTCATCGGTCGACTGGGCCGATCTGTCGGCAATTGCCGTCGGGGTCGGGCCGGGGAATTTCACCGGCATCCGGATTTCGGTCGCCTTGGCGCGGGGTCTGGCACTTGGCCTTGGGGTGCCCGCCATTGGTGTCACCGGGTTTGAGGCGGTTCAGGCTGCTACGACGGCCCCGCCGCCCTATTCCGTGGTGCTCGACGCACCACGCGGCCAGTTCTATGTTCAGCAGTTTGGCGAGCCGGAGGGTGAGGCTCATATTGCAAACGAAGTTGGCGGGCCGGTGGTGCGGTTGTCCGATATTTCCGTGGACCGGTTGGTCGAGGCGATTGCAAGGGTCGGTCTGGCCCGATCAGGCGCGACCCAGCCGCGTCCGAAGCCGTTCTATCTGCGCGGTGCCGATGCTGCCCCGCCGTCAGACCTGCCACCCGCCATTCTGCCATGACAGCTGCCGAGATGGCCCGGTTGCATCGGCTGGCCTTTGTCATGCCGCGCCCGTGGTCCGAGGCCGAGATTGCCGCCCTGCTCGCCTCACCCTATTGCTTCGTTCTTGAGGCAGCAGGCGGGTTTCTGATCGGCCGCGTGGTGGCAGGCGAGGCAGAGTTGCTGACAGTGGCGGTTGACCCGGCATTGCAAGGTCACGGGATCGGGTCGGGACTGGTCGCCCGCTTTGTCACCGAGGCCCGCAACCGGCAGGCCGACAGCGGGTTTCTGGAAGTGGCTGCGACAAACGCCGTGGCGCAGGCGGTCTACCGGCGGGCAGGTTTTGTCGAAACCGGACGGCGGCGGGGCTATTATCACGATGAAATCGGCAGGGTGGTGGATGCCTTGGTGATGACGCTTGTCATTTAGGCAGCTGCCCTTGGGTAAAGCCGCGCAATCTTTGACCTGTTGATCAAAACATCAGCGGGTGCCGGTGAGATTCCTGTTGACCACTCGCCCGCCATCCTTCCTAAATCACGCACGATCCGCCCGCGAAGGGTTGCCGAGTCTGCGGGCTCGACCTTACCGTGGACAGGGTGGCAATGATTTTGACAACTGGGAGACTGACATGACCCTTATGAAACGCCTGTTGAGTGGCTCGGCCGTTCTGGCGCTGAGCACGGTAGCGGCTCTGGCCGATCCGGCGATCATCTATGACGTCGGCGGAAAGAACGACAAGTCGTTCAACGAAGCGGCCTATGGTGGGGCCGAGCGGTGGGCCAAGGAAACCGGCGGCACCTATAAAGAGCTGGAAATGCAGAACGAAGCGCAGCGTGAACAGGCGCTGCGTCAGCTGGCCGAGGGCGGCGCCAACCCGATCGTGATGACCGGCTTTGCTTTTGGCGACGTCTTGAACACCGTGGCACCAGACTATCCCGACACCAAGTTCGCCATCATCGACATGGTGGTGGATCAGCCTAACGTGAAATCCGTGGTGTTCACCGAGGATCAGGGCTCTTATCTGGTCGGCATGATGGCGGGTCTGGCGTCGAAGACCAACACGGTTGGCTTCATCGGCGGCATGGACATCCCGCTGATCCGCCGCTTTGGCTGCGGCTATG
>JBDTQR010000234.1:0-6556 GCA_039932095.1 bacterium
TTGAAGCCGCCCGGTTCATCCAGCGAGAACACGATGATCGGCAGGTTGTTGTCGCGGGCGAGCGCAATGGCCGAGGCGTCCATCACGCCAAGATGTTTCTGCAGGACCTCGTCATAGGACACATGTTCATAGCGTTTGGCGTCGGGGAACTTCTTGGGGTCCTTGTCATAGACGCCGTCAACCTTGGTGCCTTTGAAGATCGCCTGGCAGGCCATTTCGGACGCGCGCAGCGTGGCGGCGGTGTCCGTGGTGAAATAGGGGTTGCCGGTGCCGGCTGCAAAAATGCAGACCCGCTGCTTTTCAAGGTGGCGCACTGCACGGCGGCGGATATAGGGCTCGCACACCTGATCCATCGGGATCGCCGAGATGACCCTTGTGAATACGCCGATCTCCTCAAGCGCCGATTGCATGGCAAGGGCGTTCATCACTGTCGCCAGCATCCCCATATAGTCGGCGGTCGTGCGTTCCATCCCTTGGGCCGATCCTTGCAAGCCCCTGAAAATGTTGCCGCCGCCAATCACCATGCAGATCTCGACCCCCAGATCATGCACAGACTTCACCTCTTGGGCGATGCGCTGGACCGTGGGCGGGTGCAAGCCGTAGCCCTGATCCCCCATCAGGGCCTCACCCGAGATTTTCAGCATGACGCGCGTATAAGTGATCTTCTGCTCGGTGGCGGTCATGGAAATACCCTGAATGTTGCTGCTGCATTGGCATTGCGCGCAAAATGTCGCAAAAGCCGAGGAGGTTCAACCTGTGTTGGAAATCGGCAAGCGATGACGACGGCTCTCATGGCACAGCTATCGCGTGACGCACCGGTTCTGATTGCGGGGCCGACGGCATCCGGCAAATCGGCTCTGGCGATGGAATTGGCGGCGCGCGACGGGCGGGTGGTGGTCAATGCCGATGCCTTGCAGGTTTTTGACTGCTGGCGGGTGCTGACGGCAAGGCCCTCGCTGGCCGATGAGGCCGCCCTGCCCCACGCTTTGTACGGCCATGTTGCCAAAGATGAGGCCTATTCGGTTGGTCATTGGCTGCGCGAAGTCGCGGGTCTGCTGGGGCGCCCGGTGGTGATTGTTGGCGGCACCGGGCTATATTTCAGCGCATTGACCGAGGGCTTGGCGGCGGTGCCAGAGATCCCGGCCGAAGTGCGGGCCGAGGCCGATGGGTTGCGGCAAAGTGATCTGGCGCGGATGGTGACGGACCTTGACGCCGAGACAGCGGCACGGACCGATCTTGCCAATCCGATGCGGGTGCAACGGGCGTGGGAAGTGCAAAGGGCCACCGGGCGCGGACTGGCCGATTGGCAAAAAGCGACGCCGCAACCCCTGCTCAGTTTGCGACATTGTGAAGCGATCGTGGTCGCGCCGGAGGTTGCTTGGCTGGACCACCGGATCGCCCTGAGGTTTTCCGCGATGTTGGAGGCTGGCGCGCTTGAAGAGGTTCGGGCACAGTTGCCCGATTGGGACCCGACCCGCCCATCGGCGCGGGCGATCGGGGCGGCGGACCTGGTAGAATACCTGAATTGTCGCACAGATTTGGCCACCGCGGCCGAGGCCGCAACCCTTGCCACACGGCAATTTGCCAAGCGGCAGCGCACCTGGTTCCGCTCACGGATGAAAGACTGGCGCGGATTTGTACCGACTTGACCTTGGTGCGGCAGTCGGGGGGGCTTTCGGCAACTAATCCACACTTTGTCGCGTGGCCGTGAGTTTTTTCGCTTGGGTTGTCGTGCCGACCGGGGTTATCTGGCTCTCTGACCTATGGGATAAAGATGCAGAACCCGTCCAATCCGGCCCCGTTCCGACTCGTCGCGATTCCGCGTCTTGCCTCTGGTGGCAGATGGCGCGTCGAGGCGATGCGTTCGCTGTCGGAGGCGTGTTTTCTGTGGTTTACCAAGGGCCAAGGCAGAATCACGCTTGCTGGCATGACACGGGGCTACACCGCCCACAACGGAATCTTCATTCCGGCCGGGGTAATGCATGGCTTTGAGGTCGGCCCGCAAGTTTTTGGTACGGCAGTATTTTTCGGAAAAGACTGCCGGGTCACCCTGCCCACCCAGCCTTTGCATCTGCGGATTCGCGAAGTACATGCCCAGCAAGAGTTGAACGTCACACTTGACGCCATTCAGCGTGAACTCGATAGCACCGTTGCCGCCCATGACCGTGCGGCCGAACACTATCTTGGACTGCTGGGCGTCTGGCTGGAACGGCAGGCGCTGAAGACACAGGGCGAGGCGCCGCGCCCGGATGCCTCACGCAAGCTGGTGGCGCGCTTTACCGCCCTGATGGAACAAGAATTTCGCACTGGCGCCGGTGTTGGCGATCTGGCGGCAAAGCTGGGTGTAACCCCAACGCATCTGACACGCTGCTGTCAGGCAACCTGTGGACGCTCTGCCATCGACCTGCTGCAAGACCGCAGAATTTTCGAGGCGCGGCGGATGTTGAGCGAGACAACGCTGCCCATCGGCAAGATCGGTGCTTCCCTCGGATTCACTTCGCCAGCTTATTTCACCCGGGCATTTCAGCACCGCACCGGAACCTCGCCATCGGGTTTCCGTCAGGCGCAATAGACGCATCACTGAGTCGCAATTGGCCACGCAGGTGATTCGTCCGTCTTAACGGAAATTTCTTGTGCGGTTGCGGAAAGCCGCTATTTCCGCCATAACCTGTCGCATTCGGCAAATCTGTCGAGCCTATGTCGCAAACGTTATACCACATGGCGAATCCCAGCGTTGACGCACAGGCAGAAAAAATGCGGAATAGGGCGGTGATGTTCGCTGTCCGCGACATGCCTGTCTGGCTTGGCCCCAAGTGGGAGAGGCCTGCCGACACCAAGGGCAACGAAATGCCACCCACGACGAGTACTCGTCGAATGAATAGGCACAGCCTAACCAGGGAGACTATCAGTATGACTTATATGAAGACTATCAAGACGCTGCATCCGGCAGCCGCAATGCACCTCGCTGAAGTGCAAAGCGGCAAGCTGGACCGTCGCGAGTTTCTGACCCGGACGACAGCCTTGGGCATCTCTGCAACTGCCGCATACGGGCTTCTGGGCCTCGCGGCTCCGGCAGCCAAGGCCGAGGCCAAGGTTGGCGGCACGCTGCGGATGGGCATGGAAACCAAGGCGATGAAAGATCCGCGCCTGGCTGACTGGCCGCAGATTGCCAACGTCTACCGTGGCTGGCTGGAATATCTGATTCAGTACAACCCCGATGGCACCTTTGAAGGCCGGCTGCTGGAAAGCTGGGACGCCAATGACGACGCCACCGAATATACGTTGCATGTCCGTCCGGGCGTGACCTGGAACAACGGCGACGCTTTCACCGCCGATGACGTGGTGAACAACTTCACCCGCTGGACCGATGGCAATGTCGAAGGCAACGCGATGGCGTCACGCTTCCTTGGCCTCGTCAATCCCGACACCAAGACGCTGCGCGATGGCGCGGTGGTCAAGGTCGACGACATGACCGTCAAGCTGATTATGTCGCAGTCCGACGTCGCCGTGGTGCCGAACCTCGCCGACTATCCGGCGGCTGTGGTCCATGCCAGCTTCAAGGACGGCGATGATCCGGGTGCTGTCCCGATCGGCACGGGTCCTTATGTTCCGGGCGAATTGATGGTCGGACAGAAGATGACCTTGGTGCGCGCGCCGAACCACACCTGGTGGGGCGGAACCTCACCGCTTGATGAAATCCAGTATATCGACTTTGGCACCGATCCCTCGGCGATGGTCAGCATGGCTGGCTCCGACGAAATCGACGCCAACTATGAAACCACCGGCGAATTCATCGACCAGTTGGACGCGCTCGGCTGGACCAAATATGAGGCCGTTACGGCCTCGACCATCGTCTGCCGCTTCAACTCGGCCACCTCTGACCTGTACAAGGAAAAAGAAGTCCGTCAGGCGCTGCAGTTGTCGGTTGACCCGGACGTTGTTCTGCAACTGGGCTACAAGGGTCTGGGGCGGACTGCAGAAAACCACCACGCCTGCCCGGTTCACCCGGAATATGCCAAGCTGCCGGCGCAAACCTTTGACAAGGCCGGCGTCAAGGACATCCTGGCCAAGCACAACTTGGCCGACGCCGAATTCGAGTTCATCTCCCTCGATGGCGGCTTTGAACTGGACTCCTCGGACGCGGTGGCAGCCCAGATGCGCGACGCCGGGGTGAACGTCAAGCGGACGGTTATGCCGGGTTCGACCTTCTGGAACGACTGGCAGAAGTACCCGTTCTCCTCGACCACCTGGAACCACCGCCCGCTGGCGGTGCAGAACATGAGCCTTGCCTATACCTCGACAGGCTCGTGGAACGAAACTGGTATGGCGAACAAGGACTTCGACGACGCGATGACCAAGGCTCTGGCTTTGGCCGATGCCGACAAGCGCCGCGAAGTGGCCGCTGTTCTGGAAAAGATCCTGCAGGACGAAGGCTACATCATTCAGCCTTACTGGCGGTCGCTGTTCCGCCACGCGAAGGCGAATGTCGTGGGCGTGGAAATGCACCCGTCGTTCGAGCATCACCACTACGAGTGGTCGCTCGCTTGATCTGATCCCATCGCGGGCGCATCCACGGATGCGCCCGCAGTCACCCTGCCAGTGCCCATTCAGGGCCTGCACCCGTTCACATTCTGGCAAGTGGGATCCCGGAAATGCTGATGTTCGTGGCACGACGCTTGGGCGTAATGGTGCTGACCGCACTGGTTTTGACCTTTGTCGTCTTCTTCCTCACCAACCTGCCGCCCAACCTCGAAAAACTCGCGCGGTCCGAAGGCTCGGTTCGAATGACTGACGAGGCGGTGGCGTCCTGGATCATCGAAAACGGCCATGGTGGATCGGTGTTTTACCGCTATGCCGAATGGCTGGGCATCAGTCCCGGCTGGACCTATACCGATGAAAAGAATGTAACCCGCGGCTTGTGCATCAACCGCAACAACACACCCGAAACAGCACCCGCCCGCTGCGGCATTCTGCAGGGCGACTGGGGCTATTCGACCAGCTTCAAGAAACCCATAACCGAAGTGCTGGGCCGCGCCATCTCTGCCACCGGCTTGCTGATGCTGGCGGTGATGCTGGTGATGGTGCCCTGCGCGCTGTTGGTCGGCGTTCTGGCCGGGATGCGGGAAGGGTCGCGCACCGACCGGTTGTTGTCGACGTTCGCCATCGCCTCGACCGCGACACCGGAATATGTGTCAGGCGTCATTCTGGTGGCCGTGCTCGCTTCGCCTGTAACTGGCCTTTCGCCATTCCTGTCGGATTGGGGCTGGATCAGCGGCAGGACGTTGTTTCTGGGGACCGCAACCTCGGCGATGGATGACATCACCTTCTGGAATTTCACGTTGCCGACGATGACCATAGCGCTCTATGGCATCGGCTATATCGCCAGGATGACCCGGGCCTCGATGACCGAGGTGATGATCCAGCAGTATATCCGCACCGCCCGACTGAAAGGCGTGTCGTTTCGCGACGTGGTGCTGCGGCATGCCTTGCGCAACGCGCTGATCGCGCCCTTTACCGTCATCATGCTGCAATTCCCCTGGTTGTTGAATGGCGTGGTCATCACCGAGACCCTGTTCAATTACAAAGGCTTCGGCTGGACCCTTGTCTGGGCCGCCGGCAACAATGACATCGAACTGCTGCTCGGTTGTTCGGTCGTCGCGGTTTTCGTCGTTCTGGTAACGCAGCTGATTTCAGACATCGGCTATGTCTTTCTCAACCCGCGCATCAGGATGGCTTGACACATGGAACCACTTTCCTGGGGATCAATCCTCGTTCGGATGGCCATTCAGTTCTGGCCGGTCTGGATCGCCCTCGTCGTAACTTTTGCGGTCTCGATCCGTTACAAGCGCAGGCTCGGGCTCTACGGCAAGCTGTTTGACAGCCCGATCGGCATGATCGGTTTCGGCATCGTGATGTTCTGGGTGTTCACCGCGCTCTTCGCCAATGTGATCATCACGCAAGACCCCTTGGGTCAGCTCGGCTCGGTCAAGAACCCGCTGCCCGGCACGCCGGTGGTCGATCCGGCGGCTGGCCAATACCCCTACTTCCTGCTGGGCGGCGACCATCTGGCCCGCGACGTATTCAGCCGCATGGTGATGGGCGCGCGCCGTGTGCTGCAGATCGCCCCGGCCGCCACCACATTCGCGTTCATCGTCGGTGTCACCCTCGGTCTGCCCGCCGGCTATTTCGGCGGCAAGCTCGACACTTTCATCTCTTTCCTTGCCAACCTCGTTCTGGCCTTCCCGGTGATCTTGCTGTTCTACCTGCTGGTCACACCCGAGATACGTGACACCGGCATCCCGATCTATCTTGCAGCAGTGCTGTTCCTTTTCCCGGTGATCTTCTTTTCGGTGGTGTTCAACTCGCGCTTCTTCACTGACCCGAAAAAGCGCAATCTTTATGTCGGCCTCACGCTGGTCCTCGGTCTCTGGGCCTATTCCGGCCTCGCCTTCAACATGGACCCGCTTGGCATCTGGGGCATGGACCCCAACATGCTGAACGTCTTCGTCTCGGTGGTTTTCGTCAACGCCCCCACGGTGTTCCGCATCGTGCGCGG
>JBDTQR010000235.1:0-6520 GCA_039932095.1 bacterium
CTGGCTGGTTTCCAGCAGATAGTGGCGATAGTCGCGGTAGGCGCGGCTGTCGGGGCGGGTGGGATGGGCGAAGAAATCCGGCAGAGATTGCACAGAGACAAACTCGGGTTTGGCATAGACTGCGGCCCCGAACACCTTGAGCGGCAGACCGCGCCACAGTACCTGTTGGGCAGCGGTGGAGTTCACTGTGACGGCGGTACGGGCGTGGTTCAGCAGTTGCGCCAGTTTGCCGCCCTGAACGAAATGCACCCGGTCGGCGACGCCGTGCAGGGCGGCCAGACGGCGGATTTCACGGGCGACGGGGACGCGGCCATCCTCCAGCGGGTGGGCCTTGAACACCAGATGGTGGTGGCTGGGGCCGCCCTTGGCGAAGGCTTCGACAATCAGGGTCAGGAATTCGGTCATGCTGCGGAACGGCGAGTGCATCTGAAAGCTGCTGTCATGCTCCAGTTGCAAAAGCACCAGATGGTAAGGCGCGCCGCCGTGCTGGATCCGCCAGGTGGCGATCATCCGCTCGGTCCGGTGCAGCGGCATCAGGAACAGGCGCTTGCAGTAAAGCTTGAATTCCTGGCGCACGGTCAGCGCCCGGTGGGGGCGGAAATTGCGATAGTCCCAGAAGCCGGTCAGCACGAACCAGTGATAGAGCGCGCCCCAGAACATGTGCTGGCGCATGTCGCCCCAATGGGCCGGGGCGTCGGGCAGGTCCATGTCGGATTGGGCGAGGGCCTGCTGCATCTGGCCGATCGAAAGATCCATCAGCCGCGAATTGCCGTTGGAGCCGCCGCGTTCATAGGTGACCCAATGTGGGCGCAGATAGCCTTCTTCGAATACATGCACCGTCAGACCCAGCGATTGGGCGGCGGCGATGGCCGTGGCGTGGATCGGCCGGGTGTCGCCATAGAGCACCAGATCGGTGATGGCCTTTTGCGCGACAATCATCCGGAAGACTTCGGGCCAGCCTTCGGGGCGGCCCTTGAAGGGGATATAGGTCAGGGCGGTTGGCCAGAATGCCCGGTCACCCCGGTTGAAGCCCACACGCCAGACCTGCGCGCCAGCGGCCGACAGCATCTTGCCAAGCCGGTGAAAGTAAGGGCCATGCGGTCCTTGCAGAAAAAGAAAGCGATGTCCTTGGCCGGTACCCTGCATCAAACCCCCTACGCGTTCCACTTCGTCTCGCCCTATTGCGGCAAGGTAAAGGGGAAATCTTTCGCATTTCTAAGGGATGGACGCCCAGCGCGGCTTTTTTGCGGCCCCGGTGGTTCTTGCTTGTGGCAAATCGCGGGACTAGCCTTGGCTTTGACAGGAGCATGGCATGGCGTTGATCGGGCACAATGGCGGGCCGTCGGTGGCCGAGGGCGAAAGCTGGCGGCGGCATTGCTGGACGGCGGCGCGGGCGGCGCTGTTGCCGACGCTGCCGATCGAGGTTTTGCGGATGCGGGTCCGGCGGGCGGCGGATCTGGGGCTGGATTACAAGACCTATGCCTCGGTCCGCGCGTCGACTGGTCATGATGTGGTGGCATTCCTGTTTTCGTCCAATGCGTTGCGGGTGACGCCTGACAGGCTGAGAATGCCGGCAGCACGGGCCGGAAAGCTGGCGATTGTTCAGGCCGAGCGGGTGGGGATGCCGATGGACCGAATTGCGCCCGATGCGCTGCTGGCGGCGAACGCGGAATTGGACCGCGCAGCGGTGCCGCCGGATCTGTGGGCGAGGTTTGGCGAAGCCGGGCAGCGGTTGCGTCAGATCCTGGGGACAGTGCCGGGCGACCGGGTGATCCTGGTCGGCGATCAGGCGATGGAACGAGACTGGTGCGCGGCCGGGCGGCTGGCGTATTATCTGACCGCAGAGCGATATTTCGGCGCCTGACCCGACGGCGTGCCCGCTAGAGATGGCCTTTGCCATGGCGCGGATATAGGACCCTTGAACGAAAGCGGAGATCATCATGGTTGCCAATTCCCCCATCCTGCCGGTGCCGACATTTGACCGGCCGGTGAAACTGTTGATCGTCGCGGCAATTTACGATCGCGCCGCTGCCGACGTCCTGATTGCCGCGGCACGGAAGGTGCATCCTGACGCCGATTTGCTGGAGGTTCCCGGCGCGCTGGAAGTGTCGGCGGCGATCGCGATGGCCGAGCGGATGGCCGAATTTGACGGCTATATCGCACTGGGCGAAGTGCCCGCACATGGCGGCATGATGGTGGCAGAGGCCTGGCGCTCGCTGAGCCTGCTTGGCTTGCAGGGGGCGTGCATTGGCAATGGCATCGGCACCGGCACGCAGGATGGCGCGGCGGCGGCGCAAGCGGCGTTGCATCTGGTCGCCATATCGCGCAAATGGGCGGCGCAGACGAAGGGGATCGGGTTTCGCGCATGAAGGCTGCTGACAAGAAGCAAATGAAATCGGCGGCACGGCTTTATGCGGTGCAGGCGTTGTTCCAGATGGAAAGCTCTGGCCAGACCGTCGAAGCGGTGACGCGCGAGTTCGAGACTCACCGGTTTGGCGCGGTCTATGACGACGATGAAATGGCCGAGGGCGATGTGACGCATTTTCGCGCCATCGTGAATCATGCGGTGAATTTGCAGGCGCGAATCGATCAGATGACGGACCGGGCCTTGGTCGCAAAATGGCCAATCGAGCGGATTGACCCGGTGCTGCGGGCGTTGTTTCGGGCGGCAGGGGCAGAGTTGATCGAGATCCCGACACCGCCGCGGGTCGCCATTACCGAATATGTCGACGTCGCCAAAGCGTTCTTTCCCGAAGGAAAAGAATCGAAATTTGTCAATGCGGTGCTGGACCATATGGCGCATGAGGCGCGTCCAGACGGGTTCTGAAGGTGCCATTGTGGCGGCCGGCGCCCAAGATTTAGGCAGATCGTCGCACTGTAACAACGAGATGGCAGAATCCTGCCAGAGTCGAAATAATTGTTTTCCCCCTTGCAGAATCGGGTGGTAACCTCATTTACTATACGAGAGGGCTTGGAGGGGTTATGTCAGAGTTCATTCGTCGCGGCCTTGATGCGATTTTATCCGTGGTTGAACTGATTGCCGGGGCGACGCTGCCAGCGCCGAAGCTGATTCCGGTGAAAGTTGCTGCTGGCAAAGGTCGGCGCTGAGGTTTTGATCGCAAGTTTGATGCATGGCGCGCCAATGGCGCGCTTTTTGGTTTTGGCCGCTCTGGGGCGTTGATCGGGTAGGGCAGGTGGCGGGCCCGCAGCAACCGTGGCAACTGGGTTTTCCCGAGAGCCAGAGGTCTCAGGTGGGCGCCAGGTAGCAAGACCAGGATCTTGCCAGAGCCAGCCCCCGTTCACGTGCTTATCGGCCACTGGAAAAGTAGTCGCACACGAGAAGAGCAGCACCCGCCATCTTGATACATAGGCGTGCCGGAAGGCCATCGCAAGGCTTGCCAGATGTTCACCTTTGGTTCAGGATCGGACAATGAGCCTGGATGTTGATCTTTTACCGCCGATGCCCGGCCAGCGCCTTGCACGCGGGGTGGCGCGGGCGCTGAGGGCACTGGATTTCGTCACGGTCGAGGAATTGGTGCCGGTACCGGGCCTGCGCGTTGACCTGATGGCGCTGGGGCCGAAAGGGGAGGTCTGGGTGATCGAGTGCAAATCGAGCCGGGTCGATTTTCTGACCGATCAGAAGTGGCAAGGCTATCTGGAGTGGTGCGACCGGTTCTTCTGGGCGGTGGATGCGGCGTTTCCGGCGGAGTTGCTGCCGGACGGCAGCGGGCTGATCCTGGCTGATGCCTATGACGCCGAGATTGTGCGGATGGGGCCGGAAACCCGGTTGGCAGGCGCGCGGCGCAAGGTCATGGTGCAGAAGTTTGCCCGCCATGCGGCAGCAAGGTTGCAGGGGTTCAGGGATCCCGGATTGGTTTTCGGCCGCTGATCCCGCTCGATTTTTCGCGAAAATATTGAGTGCGGATCAGCGTTTTTTCTTCGGCGCAGGCTTGCTGCCCATCGAGCGGGCGGCTTCTGCGGCGGTCCGCAGTTCTTCGGCAATCTCTTCAGCTTCTTCAGGATCGAAATCCAGCGGCAATTCCACACCGCCCTCGGCCTCGATATAGATGCGCACCATGCCTTGATCGGTCGGGCCGATCTGAATATTGGCAGCGATGTCGCTTTGTTTGTCGATGCCCATGGGTGCCTCCTGCCGCAAATGCTGTGCAGCGGTTTGGGCGAGGCGGGGCAGCAAGTCAAGCCGGGGTTGCGTGCCTGACCCGGCGCCGCGAGGTGATTTTCCGGTTGACCCTCTGGCCGCTTGGCACTAATCCGACCTCGCGTGCCGCGTTAGCTCAGTTGGTTAGAGCGCTGGATTGTGGATCCAGAGGTCCCCCGTTCAAGCCGGGGACGCGGTACCATTGCTTCAGCCCAGATATTGTTGGCGCACCGCATTCGGTGCCGTGCCGTAAGCCACCTTGAACTGGTGGTAGAACTGGCTGATCGAGGTGAAACCCGACGCCTCCGCCACCGAAGAAATCGCCAGCGAGCTCTCGACCAGCAGCGCCCGCGCCCGCATCAGGCGCATTCTCAGCACGAATTGCTTCAAGGGGATTTGCATGATCTGGGTGAACAGGCCGAGGGCGTAGTTTTCATGCAGGCCGGTGACGGCCGTGATATCGGCATTCTTCAACGGCGATTCGAGGTTTTCCAGAACCATCCGCACCATGGCGATGACATGGCGGATATGAACCGAACTGAGCGCCCGGTCGCCGGCGGCATCGCTGCGCGGCGGGCGCAGGAAGTCGGGTTTCTCAAGGAAGGCGCGGCGGAACAGGGCGTTCAGCTCCATTTTCAGCACCTCGGTCCGCTCGAAATCGCCGGAGCGGTAGTCGGCATACCAGCGCCGCACCATGTCTTCATTGCACAGAGCCTCAGGGACCAGCAGCATGCCACCGCCCAACAGCGCCACCTGCATCGGCATGATGTGGTTCATCATCAGAAAGGCGTCGAGCGGCAGATAGATGTTGCAAAGCTTGGGGCTCTGGTCCGGAACCGCGGTGACGGCGTGCAAACGGTGCGGAATGCCGGCCCAGAACACTGCCAGCCGCCCGGCCGGAACGTGGATCGCCTGACTGTCGACATCATAGTCCATTGAGTGGTGGATGGCGAAATTCGCTTCGACATGTCCGTGCCAATGCGGTTTGACCATGGTCTGCGGCTCAAAGATCCGGATGCCGAAACGGCCGAACGCCCGGTTGGCCGCGTAGAAATGCCGCTCGTGACTGGGTGCTGCGTTGACGCGCCCACCGTTTGCGCTGTCCTTCATGACCGATTTTCCCTGATCTTAGAAAGCCGGAATAGAATCTGGCAAAGCGGCATTGTTGTAAAGCCCAATTGTACGCACTGTCGGGTTGCATGGCGGCAGAATCGCATCAAGCGACCACGTCCGCGTTGCACCACGGGATAACCCGGCCTCACGAGGCCAAGGGAGGAAACATGACACTGCATATCCGCCGCGTCGCGCTTGCGACGCTGTTGTTGGGTGTGTCTGCGCTGGCGGTGCGTGCCGATATGATGGCACCCACCACCCCACCAGACGCGCCCAAATTCGACGCACAGGGCGAACCTGTGTTCGTCAATCGGTCCGACATCTTCGAATACAAGGCTCTGCCGGCCTATAATGAGCCGGACTGGGTCAAGGCATTCGAGACGGCAGGCAAATTGCCGCCGCTGGCCGACCGTCTGCCGAAAGAGCCGCTGGTCTACAAGACCGCCAACGAGCCCGATGGCACCGGGGTTTACGGCGATGTGATGCGCCATGTCATCGGCGGCCGTCCGGAAGGCTGGAACTTCTGGGCCGGTCAGTCCTATGGCTGGGGTGGCATCGATATCGGTCTGGTCGAATGTCTGACCCGCACCGGTCCGCTGTTCGAAGTGAACGCGGCCGACCTGCAACCGCTGCCGAACCTCGCAAAGGCCTGGGAATGGTCGGATGACGGCAAGACCCTGACTGTGCACCTGATCGAAGGTGCCAAATGGTCGGACGGCGAGCCCTTCACCACCGCCGACACCGAGTTCTATTACAACGACATCGTCAACGACCCGGAAGTCACCCCGTTGATGGGCGCCTCTGCCGCGACCTATGCCGACGGCGTCTATGCCAATGTCGATGACTACACTTTCACGCTGACCTTCCCGACTGCGTTCCCCGAGTCGGTGCTGTATAACATGGCCTATGGCAACTTCTGCCCCGGCCCGGCGCATCTGCTGAAACCGCAGCATCCGAAATATGGCGGCAAGGATTATCAGTCGTTCCACGACGCATTCCCGGCCGATTACATGAACTTCCCGGTCATGGGTGGTTGGACTGTGGTCGAGCACCGTCCCGACGACATCGTCGTGATGCGCCGCAACCCCTACTACTGGAAGGTCGACGAAGCCGGCAACCAGCTGCCCTACCTGGACGAGATGCAGTATCGCCTGTCCACCTGGGGTGACCGTGACGTGCAGGCCGTGGCCGGTACCGGTGACTTCTCGAACCTCGAGCAGCCGGAAAACTATGTCGAAAGCCTGAAGA
>JBDTQR010000236.1:0-6474 GCA_039932095.1 bacterium
TGTCGGCATGGAGGATGCCTTGGCCGAGATGCGCCACCGGATGGATCTGGCCCGCTTTCCGGCCTGAGGCACCGATTCTTCGGTGAATAATCGACTGTCCCACTTGAAAACCAGCCCGGTCAGATTTCTTTGCGGTGTTGACATGGATCAAGCCCACGGCGTTGGGGCGGGACTAAAATAGCCTTGCCCGAAAAGGGCTTGCGGATTCTGAAACGCGTTGCCTCTTTGCGTTTGTGACCCGACCCGTGCCCTGCGTTTCCGAAACTGTTCAAGTCTCGTTCCGGCAAAGATGTCTTTCGATCTCTCGGAAGGCAGGCCTCGGTCGTGCGCCAACGTATCGGCGTCCGCCCAATACAAGGAGAAGGACCATGAAGAAATATCTTGGCGCTGTATTTGCCTTGGCAGTCAGCGCGACGCCCCTTTTGGCACAAGACATTACTGCCGGCGGAGACCTGTACAACGACAACTGCGCCGTATGTCACGGTGCCAAAGGCGAGGGCTATCCCAAAGAGGTCGTCCCGGATGGGGCGGTTCGGATCAAGAAACTGGTCGGCGATTCCGCTTATTGGGACTACGCGGTGTTCAAGGCCGCGGTGATGGACGGACTTGACGATCACGCCAAGCCGATGCGGGTCATGCCGGTGTTTGGCAAAGTGGGTCTGTATACCCCGGCTGGTCAGATCATGACGGATGACGATCTCAAGAACATCCAAGCCTATATGCAAACCCTTGGCCCACAAGGCTGACCTTCCCGGCCCTAAAACCTATGCCGCCTGTCAGGTCATGTCGGGCGGCATTTCCATTTTACCTGCGACAGTCACTCGTGACAGGGTGCTTCAATGCCGCGTGTCGTCGGGCAGTGCCTTGTTGAACCAGATCTGATACATCGACACGCACCATTCGATGGCGAAACACAGGCCCATCAGTGCGCCGCTGAGGATGATGATCCAGGTGAAACTGGTGTTCAGTTTCGTCAGATACCATGACCCGATATCGGTGATCATCATCAGGAACGGTATGGCGATGATGACGGGTTGTGCCCATGCAGGCCGCATCCGGGCATGGCTGAAGATCAGGCCCATGATGAAGAAGATGAAGGTCATGCCGAACAGGTGGATGTGGGACACCCGGACCAGAGTGGCAAGGCTCATCCCAGTGTCGGGTTTGGCAAATTCGGCAAAGTCCTCAAAGGTCAGGAAGCTTGGCGCGCCGACCGTTTTGCCGTCGTGGCAGCGGATGCAGCGATTATCGACCAAGGGTTTGATCGTCTCTTCATATTGGGTCTTGTCTGCACCATCGGCCGCCCAATCCATGATCGCCCGGCGTTCCTTGGAGGGCGCATTGGCCGACATCGCCCCCAGCAGCGCGACTTGCAGACGGTTGCTGTTGGCATTGCCGCTATAGGCGATGGCAATGTCGTTCGCGTTGATCCCGGACTTGCCGTCCAGTCCGGCATGGGTTTCGTAAACCTGAATCATAGCAAAGCAATAGCCCAGACCCAGCGTGATCAAGGTCGCAGTAAACAGGATCTTCAGGCTGAAGGACAGATTGCTGAAATGGTCGCCTTTGGTCAATCCGAGTGGCAAGGCCGCATCCTCCATTTTGTATGTTCCAGGGCAGTTTGGCTTGGCTCGGTTTGGCGCGCGCCCGTTCTGACAATGGGAAAGGGCCAATCGCGGCAGCGCAGACCGGCCCTTGTTGCCCAACAGATGTCAGCCGGTCCGCCGCCGCCTTGATGCAGATCAATCTGCGGCGGCGAAATCGCGATCCGGTTGGCGGGTGGATCGTCTATTGCACGGTGATGACGGTCCACATGCCGTTCATGAAATGCGCCGGGATGTTGCAGAACAGGATGTATTTGCCGGGGGTCAGATCGACGGTCAGGGCACCACTGGCACCGGGGTCGAGTTCGGACACTTCGCCCAGATGGTTGGCCGCATCCTCATCGACCTTGTAATCATCGGCAACGTAAGGCAGCGCCGCGCCATCGGCGGGCAACGGCGACAGGATCATCTCATGCACGATATCCTTCGAGGCATTGGTGACCCGGAACGTCACGGTCCCGGCCTTGACGGTGTCGAGATCGGCTTTGACGCCCAGCATTGCCATGCCCATGTCGCCGGCGCTGCCATAGCCCATCGGATGGGCGTCATCCGGCGTGGCGCTGTCGGGGCCCTTGTCCCAAAGTGAGACATTGACGGTGGTGACCTCGGCGGCAAAGATCGGTCCGGACAGGGCTAGAAGCAGACCGGCGGCAAAGGCCGGGACAAGGCGCGTGGTGAGGGTCATTGGTCTATCCATTGCTGACAGGGCGAGAGCGCCCAAGCCGGCTGGATGGCGGAAAGTCCGCAAACACGCCATCCGGCCTACGGTGTAACCACCTACACCTAAAGGATTATCTCACCGGAGTTATACGCGGCTTTCCGCGCGCCGTGTCAGGCTTCCGGCGGCGCGTTGCCGATGCCGACGTCTTGACCCCTTGGCATTTGCCATGTCTATGATCCGACCCTTGCATGTGGAGCAGTCATGATTCTTGGCATCGGCACCGACCTTGCCAACATCGAACGGATCGAGGCCACTCTGGTGCGCTTCGGTGACCGGTTCCGCAACCGCGTCTTCACGCCACGCGAACAGGCCAAGGCCAATTCCCGTCCGCATGGTGTTGCTGCCACCTATGCCAAGCGCTGGGCGGCCAAAGAGGCCTGTTCCAAGGCGCTTGGCACCGGTCTGCGCATGGGGATCAGCTGGAAGGACATGGCGGTCAGCAATCTTTATACCGGTCAGCCCGTGATGCATGTCACCGGCTGGGCCGCCGAGCGGCTGGCCACGATGACCCCGGCAGGCCACGAGGCGGTGATCCATGTCACCCTGACCGATGACCACCCCTGGGCGAGCGCTTTTGTGGTGATCGAGGCGCGGCCGCTCAAGGCCGCTCCGGCTTGACTTTTGGCGCTGTCGCCACCCATATCGCCGCGCAAGCACAGAAAGCGTCCAGATGACCAGTACCAGTCAGCCGCAAGGTGGCGTTGTCGAAACCTTCAAGACGGTGGTCTGGGCGCTGGTGATCGCGGGCCTCTTTCGCACCCTGTTCTTTCAGCCGTTCTGGATCCCGTCCGAATCGATGAAGGACACCCTGCTGATCGGCGACTTTCTGTTCATCAACAAGATGGCCTACGGTTATTCGCGCTATTCCTGCCCGTTCGACGCCTGCCCGATCAGCGGTCGCATCCTTGGCCATGAACCGCAGCGCGGCGATGTCGTGGTGTTCAGCCATCCGACTTCGCATGAGGTGCTGGTCAAGCGGCTGATCGGCCTGCCGGGCGACAAGATTCAGGTCAAGCAGGGGCTGGTCTACATCAATGGCGTGGTGGCCCCGCAGGAACCGGCGGGTCAGTTCGAAGAGGTGATGGGCCCGCAAGGTTCGATGGGCGACCGGCCACGCTGTCAGAACGCGCCGGTCAGGGATGGCGAGATCTGCACCCGCACAAGGTCGGTCGAAACCCTGCCCAACGGCGTGAAACATGACGTGCTGAACATCGACGACGGCGGCTTTGGCGACAACACGCCAGAGTTCGACGTGCCCGAAGGCCACTATTTCATGATGGGCGACAACCGCGACAACTCGCTCGACAGCCGGTTTCCCGGCGGGCCCGGCATGGTGCCGTTTGAAAACCTGATCGGGCGGGCCGACATGGCGCTGTTCTCCTCCGCCGGCACTTCGCTGTTCTACGTCTGGACCTGGCGGCCGGACCGGTTCTTCAAGCTGATCCACTGATTGTGACCCGGTGCCGGACCGGCCAAACTTGACACCCCGACCGAGGGCGCGCATGTAGCGGCGCGACACAGTTTGGGATGACAGCACATGGCGAAAAGCGGCAAACCCGATGGCGGGATCATGGAAACCGTCAAGACGGTTTTCTGGGCGCTGATCATCGCCGGCATCTTCCGCACCTTGTTCTTTCAGCCATTCTTCATTCCGTCAGAATCGATGAAGGACACGCTGCTGATCGGCGACTTCCTCTTCGTCAACAAGATGGCCTACGGCTATTCCGCCGTATCCTGCCCATGGTCAATCTGCCCGATCCCCGGCCGCATCAAGGTGCCGGTGCTGTCGGGCGACCCGCAGCGCGGCGACGTGGTGGTGTTCCGCCATCCGGTCAGTGGCCAGGATTATATCAAGCGGCTGATCGGCCTGCCGGGCGACAAGATCCAGATGAAGCAGGGGGTGCTTTATATCAACGATGTCGCGGCACCGCAGGAACCCGCCGGTCAGTTCACCGAGGTGTTTGACGCGCAGGGGTCGGAAGGCAACATGCCGAAATGCGAAAACGGCCCGGTCGGCATCGGTGCCAGTTGCACCCGCTCGCGCTTTGTCGAGACGCTGCCCAACGGGGTGAAACATGACATCCTGAACAGCGAGGAAAGCGCCTTTCCCGACAACACCGATGTGTTCACGGTGCCCGAGGGCAAGTATTTTTTCATGGGCGACAACCGCGACAATTCGATGGACAGCCGGTTCAGCCAGAATGTCGGTGGTGTCGGCTTTGTCCCGGCCGAAAATCTGATCGGGCGCGCTGACCGCGTGATGTTCTCGTCCGCCGGGGCGTCGCTGTTCTACGTCTGGACCTGGCGGATGGACCGCTTCTTCAAAGCCATCGACTAGGCATGACCGGCCTGACCCGATCCCTGTGGTCCCTGTTTGATCTGAATGGCACAGCCTCGCGCAAGCGGGGCTGGATCATTTTCGGCCTCTGTCTGGTGACGCTGGCAGCCAGCCAATTTGCCGTCATCAGCGTGGCCGCGCCGGCGCGCCCGCTTTACGCCGTGCTGGGCCTGCTGGTTGCCATTCAGGCTGCGATGTTCGTCCAGCGCCTGCATGATGCGGGGCGCAGCGGCTATTGGGCCATGACCACCATGATCCCGTTTGCCGGTCTGATTGCGGCGATCTGGATTCTGCTGCTGCCGACAAGCTCCGCCATCCTGCGCGCCCATCCCTTGGCCCGGCGGATCGGCACCGTGGCGATGCTGGCGTTCCTCGCCCTGTTCCTGACCCGCGCGCTCGGCCTGTGGCTGCCGATCTGGATCCCGTCGGAAAGCATGAAACCCACCCTGCTGATCGGCGATTTCCTGATCGTCACCCCGTCTGCCAACCCCGAACGCGGCGATGTTCTGGTGTTCCACCATCCGGTGAATGGTCAGGATTATGTCAAACGCCTGATCGGCCTGCCCGGCGACACGGTGCAGATGCGCGGCGGCGTGGTGTGGCTGAACGGCGCCGCCTTGTCACAAACCGCCGATGGCCCGTTTGAGGAAGTCTTCGCACCGCAAGGCCCGTCCGCCAACCTGCCGCGCTGTGCCAATGCACCGGTCGGCATCGGCGCGCTCTGTCGTCGCAACCGGCTGATCGAAACCCTGCCGAACGGACGTCACTATGCCATTCTGAACACCGACGACAGTTTTGCCGATAATACCGGTGTTTTTACCGTGCCACCCGCTATGCTGTTCTTCATGGGCGACAACCGCGACAACTCGCTGGACAGCCGGATGCCGCAGACCGTCGGCGGCCTGGGTCTGGTGCCCTTGGCCAATGTCAAGGGACGGGCATGGGTCACGCTGTTCTCGGCGGCGGGGACATCGCTTGCCAATATTGGCTCGTGGCGGCCGGATCGCTACTGGAAGGCAGTCGAATGAAACTTTCTGGCGACCTTCAGGCGTTTCAGGCCAAGCTGGGCTATACCTTCACCAAACCCGACCTGCTGTTGCAGGCGGTGACCCATGCCTCATTGTCCTCGCCGACCCGGCCCGACAATCAGCGGCTGGAATTTCTCGGCGATCGGGTGCTGGGTCTGGTGATGGCCGAGGCGCTGCTGGGGGCCGACACGAAAGCCGCCGAGGGGTTGCTGGCACCGCGTTTCAACGCCCTGGTCCGCAAGGAGGCTTGCGCTGATGTGGCCCGCGAACTGGGCCTGGGCGAGGTGATGAAGCTTGGCCGGTCCGAAATGATGTCAGGCGGGCGGCGCAAAGAGGCCCTGCTGGGTGACGCGCTTGAGGCCTTGATTGCCGCCGTCTACCTCGATGGCGGGTTTGTGGCGGCGCGGGTGGTGGTGTTGCGATTGTGGGGCGGCCGGATCGGCGCGGTGGACGCCGATGCGCGCGACGCCAAGACCAGCTTGCAGGAATGGGCGCAGGCAAGGGGTATGCAGCCACCGACCTATGTCGAGGCGGCGCGCGTGGGGCCGGATCATCAGCCGGTGTTCACCGTGCAGGTCCAGCTGGAAAACGGAGAAACCGAGGTTGCGCGGGCGGGGGCCAAACGGCTCGCCGAACAGCAGGCCGCAAGGGCGCTGTTGGCGCGGATGGAGTTGAAGAATGACGGATGAATTGCCCGAAACCATGCCCTCGGCCGGCGCTGACACCCGTGCTGGGTTTGTCGCACTGATCGGCGAACCCAATGCCGGGACATCGACATTGCTG
>JBDTQR010000237.1:0-6448 GCA_039932095.1 bacterium
CGAGCCGACCCCAAAATCGCCGAACGTGCCCTGCATCTTACCATAAAGCCATTCGGTCAGCCCGCGACCCCGGCCGATCTGGTTTTCATAAATCCGGCTCTGGCTCTCATGCACCCCCATCGACACCCCGCCACCCAGCGGCGTCAGCAGATAATCCTGCGAGATGTTCAGCTCATAGGACGAATGGCCAACCTCATGGATGGTCGAATAGATGCAGTTGAACGGATCGCTTTCCACCACCCGCGTCGTGATCCGGCTGTCATTGCCGCCTCCGGACGAAAACGGATGCACCGCCAGATCAATCCGCCCCCGGTTCCAGTCATAGCCGTAAGCTGTCGCCACATCGCGCGACAGCTTCAACTGCAACGCCTCGGGAAACTGCCCCACCAGGGCCGCCGGAGCAGGCTGCGCCAATACCGCACTGCGCAGCGCCACCAGCCTTGGCCGCATCCGGTCGAACATGCCGCCGAGTGTTGCCGCCGTCGCCCCCGGCTCATAATCATCGATCAGTGCGTCATACAGGTCGCCGCCCTGCGCCAGACACGCCGCCTCCTCACGCTTCAGCTTGATCACTTGCGCCAGCGTCGGCAGAAAGTCCGCGACCTTGTCGTCGGCCCGCGCCTTGGCCCAGATCGCCTGCGCCACCGAGGTCACCCTTGCAATCTCTTGCGCCAGATCGCTCGGCACCTTGGTCGTCCGGTCGTAGGACCGCCGCACCAGCCGCACAAAGGCCCGTTCGACATCGGTTGACGGGTCCGCCGCCTCAAGCCACTCCCCGACCCGCGGGTCCGTGCGGCGGGCATGCAGGATCCCCTCCATCGCCGCCATTTCCTCGCCGCGCTGCTCGCCGGCCCCCGGTGGCATCATGGTCTCCTGATCCCAGCCCAAACGGCCCGCGACACCAGCCAAAGCCTCGGTCTGGCGTTGATAGGCCATTAAGTCCTTCAAAGCGGTATTGTTCGTCATGCTGTCCCTTTCCGGATCGACCCCTGAACGGGATACATCGCCATATGCCGCGCCCTGATGACCAGCACCCACAAGATCACCGCGCCCAATTGATGGGTGATCGCCACATGCAACTGCGCCGCCGTCAGTGCGGTGTAAATGCCCAGACAGACCTGCGCCACCAGCATCACCATTACGGCGTTGAACGCCCCGCGCGTCGCCCGATAGGCCGACTGCCGCCCGCGCAACCACGTCACCACGCCGAAGGCAAACAACAGGTAGCCGACCATCCGGTGAATGAACTGCACCAGACCCGGGTTTTCGAAAAACGCGGCCCACATCGGACGCCCCGGGACGTAAAACGCATCCGTCGGAAAGAACTGGCCATTCATGTCAGGCCAGGTCGGAAACGCCCGCCCGGCATCAATCCCGGCCACCAATGCGCCCAGCAGTAACTGCAGAAACAACAGATGCATCACCCCTGTCGCCATGCCCGCCAACCGCCGCTCGCCATTGCGCCCGGCCTGCATGAGATCGGTCTCCGACCGGCCCAGCAGAAACACATACCAGGCGCACAGTCCCAGAATGGTGAATGCCAGCCCCAGATGAATGGCCAGCCGGTACGACGCCACCGACACCATCACCCCGGTCAAACCGGACGACACCATCCACCAGCCAATCGCGCCCTGCAAACCGCCCAACACGCCCAGCCCCAACAGCCGCCGCGTCCACCCCGCCGGCACCCGCCGCGTCAACACAAAGAAGAAGAACCCAACCGCCCAGACCAGCCCGACCAGCCGCCCCAGCTCGCGGTGGCCCCATTCCCACCAGAAGATCGTCTTGAACGACGCCAGATCCATCTGACTGTTCATCAGTTTGAACTGCGGGCTGGCCTGATACAGGCCAAACTGCGCCGCCCAATCCTCGGCATTCAGCGGCGGCAACGCCCCCATCACCGGCCGCCATTCGGTGATCGACAACCCGCTGTCCGTCAGCCGCGTCAAACCGCCAATCGCGATCATCGCCGCCACCATCATGAAGATGACCACCAGCCAGAGCCGGATCGCGCCCCGTGCTCCCTGCGACGGCGCGGCAATCATTCCGCCTTTGGGCCTCACCGATCCGGCGCCAGTGGCCCCGACCTCTTCGAATATGCTGCGCTTGCCGGCCATGGTCCGCCCCTCGTGTTGCGCGAACCCTAGTGCCGAGCCTCCTGCCCTTCAAGAGCAAGGCCGCAACGGCACTTGCGACAATTCCTCACTTCTCCGACCAGACCCCGACGATGCAGCCGCCGGGCTCGCGAAACTGAAACCGCCGCCCGCCCGGAAAGCTGAAGATCGGCTTGACCACCACACCCCCCGCCGCCAAGACCTGCGCCTGCGCCGCCTCCAGATCATCCGCCTTCAGGATCACCAGTGCCGTCCCCGCCGCCGCCTGCGCCGCCCCGTCCAGCCCGCCATCGATCCCGGCATCGGCAAAGGCCTGATAGTGCGGCCCATAATCGACAAAGCCCCAGCCAAAGGCCGCCGCAAAGAACGCCTTGCTGGCGGCAATATCGCCGGTGGAAAACTCGACATAGTCAATCTTCAACTGTTCGGCCATGACATCCTCCTTTGTTCTGCCTTTGTTCTAACTGCATTTCCTGCGAGATTCAACCGCACCATGGGCAGCCCGCCCGGCAAATGGCCCACAGCCAGCCCAATTCCCTAAATTCCGGTTAATGCGAAACCGCAACCACTTGAAAAGCAACCACTTTCAAAACCGTCCACATGTGAAAATCACTCATCCTGCTTCTTCAGCCGATAGGCGATCTGCCGCAACATCCCGTGAAAGGTCTGCACCTCGGCCCGGGTCAGCCCCAACCGCGCCCACATGTTGCGCAGCGCCAGCTTCATCCCGGCAACCTTGCCCTCCGGATAGAAGAACCCCGCCGCCTCCAGCCGTTCCTCGAAATGATCGCCAAGCCGCGCTACTTCCTCCCCGCTGGCAAACGCGGTCCGCCCCAACGCCATGACCTCCGGCGGCACCTCCGACCCAAGCCGCCCCCATTCATAGCCCAGCAGCAGCACGCATTGCGCGAGGTTCAGCGAAAAGAACTCCGGATTGACCGGCACCGTCACGATCGCCTGGGCCTGGGCCACGTCGTCATTCTCCAGTCCCGCCCGCTCCGGCCCGAACATCACGCCCACGCGCTTGCCCTGCGCGGCAAACTCCCGCGCCATCACCATCGCCCGCTCTGGCGTGACAATCGGCTTGGTCAGCTCCCGCCCCCGCGCCGTGGTTGCAAAAACATAATCACAATCCGCCACGGCCGCCCTGACATCAGGAAAAATGCCGGCAAAGTCCAGCACCCGCCCCGCCCCCGAGGCCATCGCTGCCGCTTTGGGGTTGGGCCAGCCATCCCGCGGCGCGACGATCCGCATCCGCTCCAACCCGAAATTCAGCATCGCCCGCGCCGCAGCCCCGATATTCTCCCCCATCTGCGGCCGTACCAGAATGAAGACCGGTGCAATCATGTTGGACGGTGTTGACTGGGGCGGTATCATCTTTCAGCCTTTGGAATGACGGGCCTGCCTGATACGCTAGGCCCCATCACATGACAAGGAGAAGCCATGGCCTATGATGAAGGCCTCGCCCAGATCCTGCGCGACGCGTTGGACGGCGAACCCATTCAGGAAAAGAGGATGATGGGCGGCCTCTGCTTCATGTGGCACGGCCATATGCTCTGCGGGGTCCACAAGGGCGGCGCGATGTTTCGCGTCGGCAAACCGAACTACGCCGCTGCGCTTGGCATCGACGGCGTCCAGCCGATGGCCTTCACCGGCCGGCCGATGTCCGGCTTTGTCGATTGCGCCGACGAGGCTGTGGCCGACGACACCCGCCGCATCCAGTTGCTGACCCTCGCCCGCAGTTTCGTCAGCAGCCTGCCGCCGAAGTGATCGCCCTTGCTGACCCTGTGGTCAAACCGCTCGATCCGCGCTATCAGCGGCGAAACCGCAAGGAATCCCGCATGGCCGATCAAGACCGCCCGCAGCTGACCCTCATCACTCCGCCCGTGCTGGACCTCGAGGTGTTTCCCGACCAGCTCGCCGCCGTGATGGACCAGGTCGAGGTCGCCTGTCTGCGCCTGTCGCTTGCCGCCCGCGACGAAGACAGCATCAGCCGCGCCGCCGACGCTTGCCGCCTCGTCGCCCATGCCCGCGATGTCGCCATTGTCATCGAAAACCACATCCTGTTCGTCGAACGCCACGGCCTTGACGGCATTCATCTGACCGACGGCGCCCGCTCGGTCCGCGCCCTGCGCAAAGAGCTAGGTCAGGATGCCATCGTCGGCGCCTATTGTGGCGTCACCCGCCACGAAGGCATCAGCGCCGGAGAGGCCGGCGCCGACTACGTCGCCTATGGGCCTATCGGCGAGTCACCCCTCGGCAAAGGCGAGCGCGCCGATTTTGACCTGTTCGAATGGTGGTCAGCGATGATCGAGGTGCCAGTCATCGCCGAAGGTGCCCTGACCCGCGACCTCATGGCCCAATTTGGCCCGGTGACCGATTTCTTCGGCGTGGGCGCCGAAATCTGGTCGGCCGAAAATCCCGCTGCAGCGCTGAAAGACCTGCTTGCCCCACTGGGTTAGCCTCGATTCGCCAAGTATGGTTAACCGGGCCGTCCGTGCCCAAATCCCACATCTGATATAGTGGCATTGTAGGCCGGATGTCGGGCGATTGTAGGTCCTTCATAATCCGTTAACAGTGCCAATTAACGCAGCGTTCCCAGCACCTTAGCCGCCCTCCGCCACCGCCAGTACATGGCTGGTGCGGATAACCCGCTCGCAATGCGCCGCAAGCGCCTTGCGGTCGGCAAAGGCATCCACCGGCACCTCGGGGTGGAAGATCACCTCCACCCGCCCCGGATGCCGCGTCGCCAGCACCTTCAGCAGATGCTGGGCAAACACCATCTCGCCCCACCAGCCATAATAGCGTGAATCCTCGCCCCGCGGCGCATGGTAGATCACCGTAACCGGTTGAATATGCATGATTTGATCCAGACCATGCGTGTAGAATGCCGCAAACAGCGTCGACTTGAACGGCAGCACCCTGATGCCATCCGTGCTGGTGCCCTCGGGGAAGAACAACAGTTTGTGCCCGGCCCGCAAGCGCTCCTCGAACACCGCCTGTTGCAACTTGGCCTCGCTGGACTTGCGGGCAATGAACACCGTCCCCGTCGCCCGCGCCAACCAGCCAATCGCCGCCCAATGCTCGACTTCGGATTTGGCAACGAAATAGATCGACTGGCACGCATTCAACACGAAAATATCCAGCCAGGACGCGTGGTTAGCCACAATCGCCCCGCGTTGTTTCATTGGAGAGCCGGTGACCGAAAAGCCGATCCCCAACAGAAAGATCGCCCCTCGGCACACCGCCCGGGTGATCTGCGGTGTCCAGGGCCGGGCCATGCCGAACAGCGGTCTTTCGACCAGCCGCACCAGCAGCAAGATCACCAGCCCGCTGTAGACCAAACCGCCCACCAACCCGCCACGAAACAGAATTCGCAGCCATTCCCAAGGAGTTGGCCGCAGCGGCGTGATCACCTCATCTCGCCAGTCCATCACCCGTCCCGGCTCCCCTTGCGGGTGTAGAACTCGCGATGCTTGGCGCTCATCCGCTCGGTGTCCATCACCAGACAGACATCCGTAGTGTTGAACTGCCGGTCAATCCAGGCTCCGTCGCTAACATGGCCGCCTAGCCGCAGATAGGCCTTGATCAACGCCGGCACCCCGGCCATCGCCTCGGTCCGGACTACATCTTCGACCGGCATCAAGTTCATTTCCTGGCGGTTGGCAGGCTGGGCCGAAACCCGCAAAGCCTCCGGCGCCCGGTGAAAATGGTATAGCAAAGACAACGGCTTGGCCAAGGCTGCCGCATCGGTGCCATGGAACGACGCCGCCCCGAACATCACCTCGATCCCGCGGTCCAGCACATATTCCGCCAGCCCGTTCCACAGCATCAGCATCGCCGCCCCACCCCGCATGTCGCGGTGAACGCAGGACCTGCCAAGCTCCAATATCCTGCGGCCAGACGCCCGAAGCACTGACAAATCGAACTCGCCTTCCGAGTAATAGCGCCCCACCTCGGCAAATCGCTCCGGCGGCAGCAACCGGTATACCCCGACGACATCCTGCAGGCTATCCGGATCGCGGCGGCGATCAATCAACAGCAAATGGTCGAAATACGGATCAAACCCATCGCGTTCCAGCCGCAGATCATGGTCGACCTGCGGGACAACCGCCCCCAATTCCTCAACAAAAACCTCATAGCGCAAGCGCTGCGCCGCCTGCAGATCACGGCCATCGCGGGCCAGTCGCAGGGTCAGGACAGGGTCTTCCTCAGACATGGCGATTTTCATCCGGACAAGGGTCGCATGGCGTCAAGGCACGGCCTTTCCAAACTTGCCGCAAGAGGAAGGCAATCTTGACCTCGCTTCGCAACAGGTCGGGTTGCGAGGTCCA
>JBDTQR010000238.1:0-6401 GCA_039932095.1 bacterium
AGGTCCTTGATCACATAATAGGGCCAGAACGGCAGGGTATCGGCCTCAACCTCGGCTTTCGAGCCACGCCGCACTTCAACACCGGTCGGGTTGTTGTTGCCGGTGGTGTGGAACGCCCAGATATGCACGCCGACCAACCCGGCAATGACGAAGGGCAGCAGATAGTGCAGGCTGAAGAAGCGGTTCAGCGTCGGATTGTCGACGGCAAAGCCACCCAGCAGCCATTCCTGCAACGATGTCCCGATCCCCGGGATCGCGCCGAACAGGCCGGTGATCACCGTAGCGCCCCAGAACGACATCTGACCCCAGGGCAGAACATAGCCCATGAAGGCGGTCGCGATCATCAGGAAATAGATGATCATGCCGATCACCCAGGTCACCTCACGCGGGGCCTTGTAGCTGCCGTAGTACAATCCGCGAAAGATGTGGCAATAGACGGCAAAGAAGAACAGCGACGCCCCATTGGCGTGCAGATAACGCAGCATAACACCGCCATTCACGTCGCGCATGATATGTTCGACCGAAGCGAAGGCCATGTCGACATTGGGTGTGTAATGCATCGCCAGCACAACGCCGGTCACGATTTGCAGCACCAGACAGAAGGTCAGGACAATGCCCCAGATCCACATCCAGTTCAGGTTCTTCGGCGTCGGGATCAGCAGGGTGTCATAGAGCAGGCTGACAACAGGAAGGCGGCTGTGGAGCCATTTTTCAAAGCCTGTCTTGGGCTCGTAGTGGTCGTGCGGGATACCGGCCATCTCTTGTTCCTTACCCGAGCTTGATCGTTGTTTCGGTGGTGAAGGCCGCAATCGGCACTTCCAGATTGCGCGGTGCCGGGCCTTTGCGGATCCGTCCGGCAGTGTCGTATTGCGAGCCGTGGCACGGGCAGAACCAGCCGCCGAAGTCACCGGCGCCGTCGCCCAGCGGCACGCAGCCCAGATGCGTGCAAACCCCCATCATCACCAGCCATTTGCCGTCGGCGTCAAGCGCGCGGTTGGCGTCCGACGCATCGGTGCCCGGCAGGTTTTCATTCTCGGAATGCGGGTCGACCAGATCGCTCATCTGGACGGCGCGTGCGGCCTCGATCTCATCCGGCGTGCGATGCCGGATGAACACCGGTTTGCCGCGCCATTTGACAGTCAACTGCGTGCCCTCGGCCACACCGCTGATATCGACCTCGATCGACGCCATGGCCTTCACGTCATCGGAAGGGTTCATCTGGTTGGCCAAAGGCCATACCGCGGCGCCAGTTGCCACGACGCCAGCCCCGGCAGTCGCGTAATACAGGAAATCCCTGCGGTTTCCTGTGTGATCGTCAACATGGGACACGAATAGTTCTCCCTTCCGGAGGCCGCATTGACGCAGCCGCTATCATTCGTTGGGCCGCAGAGAACTGCAGCCTTGTCGGGCGGGTTTTAGACAAGGATTGTCGGGCCGTCCAGCGGACAAAGCGGCGCAGGGTCGCGCAATTTCCGGTTTTCCGGCGCTGTGACCTTGAAGGCGCGCAACTTGACCCCATATAGCGCGATCTTTTCAGGCTATACGACCGGCATGGTGGCCAGCATTGCCGGCCGCTGGGCGAATCCGGCGTCCCAGGTGGCAAGCGTGGGCCGTCCGTCCCGCCAGTTGCGCGCGCTGTGGCGCAGGTCCAGATGGCCCAAGGCACAGGCCACGGCGATATGGCTGATATCCAGCGGCCAGGCCAGATGCCGGGTCCAACGCTGCTCGATCGCATCCAGCGCCCGGACGACCTTGGCCCACTGCCCCTCAACCCAGGGCGCAAAGCGCAACTCTTCCGGACGCAACCGGCTCTCATAGACCATCAGAATGCCGGCATCCAGAATGCCATCCGCCGTCGCCTCCAACGTCAGCGTGTCCCATTGCGCGGAGCCGGTGGGGTAAAGACTGGGCATGGCAAGGTCGGCGAGATAGCGGCAAATCACCCGGCTGTCATAAAGCACCCTTCCGTCATCACACAGCAGCGTCGGGATCTTGCCCAGCGGGTTGCTGTTGACAGGCATGGTGCCCGGATCAACCGCATTGCCTGCCACCATGGTGATCTGCACCCGGTCCGACAGTCCGGCCTCATGCACAACCACCGCAGCCTTGCGGCCAAAGGGTGTGGCTGGCGACGAAAAAAGCTGCATCATGAAACCTCCGCTTATTCGGCTCGGACCGTAGGTCAGCCCATGTCCGCTGTCCACCATGCGCGCCGGATCAGTCCTCGGCCGCGCCACGCATGACCTGCGCCATCGCACCAGCCGACCCGCCCATCTGTTCCAGCGCCGCAATCGCCCGCGCCCGGGCCGCCGCGGTCTTGTTCTGGTTGAGCTTCCACGTGCCATCAACCGCCGCAATGTGGAGCCGAAATGGGAGAATCATCCGCATCATGCGCTCCATCACCCCGTCGCCCATCTTGGTTGACGACCAGACCGGCTTTGGCGCCAGCTGGGTTTCCTGCCATTCCGACAGGGCATCAAGATGGGACCGCAAGGTTTCCTGCGGCATCGCCACCAAGTCACCGCGCAGATCGACGGCAACATAATTCCACGTCGGAACCTGATCCTGCATCCCATACCAATCCGGCGAGATATAGGCGTCCGGCCCCGACACCGCCAGAACCGCCGGTCCGGGTACTGCCGCGATCACCGGATTGGACCGCGCCAGATGCAAATCGGCATAGCTCCCGTCGTCGGCCAGCAAGAACGGCACATGGGCCATCACCGGACCAGCCGCCCCGTTCACCGCCAGCACGCCAAAACCGCGTGCCCGGGCAAAACTCAGGTTCTCTTCGGCATGTGTCTTGCGGAAAGCGGGATTGGGATGCATGACAAACCTCTGATAAGAAATGAAAAAGCCGCCAAGGGTTCCCCCAGGCGGCCCATCATCCGTATGAGACGCACCTCAACCCTGGCGGGCCTTGTAGCGCTTTTGCGTCTTGTTGATCACGTAAACGCGGCCCTTGCGGCGCACGATCTGGCAATCGCGATGACGCGTCTTCAGCGAGCGGAGCGAGTTTGCAACCTTCATGGCTGTCTCCTTCGCGCAAATTCAAGGATTCGCGCCTGTTCGCGGTGCGTCTTCGCACCAGTTGAAATTTGCCCCCGAAAGGGCGGTGAATGGTGGGGGGTACCAGGATCGAACTGGTGGCCACTACGATGTCAACGTAGTGCTCTACCGCTGAGCTAACCCCCCACGCTATGCATCCCGCCCAGACCTTTCAAACAAACAGGGGCGCAACCGCGCCCCGGCCAAACAAAAGGACGCGGGCGGAACCGCGTCGGTGTCGGGTGCTATAAATAGAGTCGTCGCCCTGATCAAGGGCTTTCCGAAGCCAATTTACCGGGTATAGCTAGTGTAGTGGAGGTTAGAATGACAGTAACTGCCTTTCGGCTGATCCGACCTGCGCGGCAAGAGACCAGCGTGATCTTCGCCTCGCCGCATTCCGGGCGGGACTATTATGCCGATTTTCTTGCGGCCAGCCAGCTGGAAACTCTGCAACTGCGCTCCTCCGAAGATGCCTATGTCGACCGGCTGTTCGCCCGCGCCCCACTATTCGGCGCCCCGATGATCTGCGCCTTGGCCCCGCGCGCCTATATCGACCTGAACCGCGCGCCGGACGAATTTGACCCGGCCCTGATTGAGGGCGTCGAAAAGTCGGCCCACAATCCCCGTGTCTCGTCCGGTCTTGGGGTGATCCCGCGCGTCGTGGCAGCGGGTCGGGCGATCTATTCCGGCAAGATCCCCGCCGCCGAAGTGCGCAAGCGGCTGGACGAACACTGGACGCCTTACCATGACGCGCTCAAATCCCTGATCGACGACACCCATGCCGAATTTGGCGAAGCGATCCTGATTGACTGCCACTCGATGCCCCATGAGGCGATCGAGGCCCACGCCCGCCCCGGCCAGCCCAAGCCCGAGATTGTACTTGGCGACCGCTTTGGTGCCGCAGCCGGTCGCGACGTGGTGGACCGCGTCGAATCCGCCTTCGCCGCCGCCGGTTTCCGCGTCGTGCGCAACTCCCCTTTCGCCGGGGCCTATATTGCCCAGCACTACGGCCGTCCGCTCAGCCGTAAACACGTCATTCAGGTCGAGATCGACCGCCGCCTGTATCTTGACGAGGCCCGTGTCGAACCTGGCCCCAATTTCGCAAGCTTTATCGTCCGGATGAACCGCGTGATCGGTGAACTGGCCAGTATTGGCCGTCAGTCGTTGCCGATGGCCGCAGAGTAAACAAAGGAGATTGCAATGCGCCTGACTGCTGTGACAATCCTTGCCCTTCTGGCATCCCCCGCACTGGCCGAGGATCGCTGGATGTCCATCCCCCATCCCGCCCCGATGCCCGAAGCCGCCGCCACCGGGTTGGCCCCGGTGAACGGCATCCAGATGTATTACGCGACCTATGGCGCAGGCGAGCCGGTGCTGCTGATCCATGGCGGCCTGGGCTATGCAGATATCTGGTCGGCGCAGGTGGCTGACCTGATGAAGGACCATCTGGTCATCGTCGCCGACAGCCGCGGTCATGGCCGCTCCAGCCGGACCGAAGAGCCCTTCGGCTATGACCTGATGTCGTCGGACTATCTGGCGTTGCTGGACTATCTGAAAGTCGACAAGGTTGATCTGGTCGGCTGGTCGGACGGCGGCATCATCGGCCTCGACATCGCGATGAACCACCCCGAGCGGCTGAAACATCTGTTCGCTCAGGCCGCCAACATGACAACCGATGGGGTCAATCCCGCCGTCGGGACCGACAAGGTGTTCGGCGACTACATCACCTGGATGTCAGAGGTTTACCCCAAGATCTCCCCTACCCCTGATCAGTTTGACGCCTTCGTGACACAGATTTCCAACATGTGGGCCACCCAGCCGAATTGGTCCGACGCTCAGGTCGCCGCGATCACCGTGCCGACCGCCATTGTCGCCGGCGATCATGACGAGGCAATCCTGCCCGCACATACCGAGAAGATGGCGGGCCTGATCCCTGGCGCCAAACTGGTGATCCTGCCCGACGCCAGCCATTTCGCCATGTTGCAGGCTCCGGAAGAGTATACAGCCGCCGTTCGCGCCCTGATCGACAACTAGCGCAGCGCCCGACCCTTGATGATCGCTTCTGCGCCGAATTTGGCGCGGATCGCGTCGGCGGCCCGTTCAGCCTTGGCCCTTTTGGCTGCATCGGGGTCGAGAAGGTCGCCCGAAAGGTCAGCCTCCACCTCGGGGGCCAGATCGCTGATGCCGACACCAATCAGACGGAACGGGCCGGTGGGGGCGTGGGCGAACAGGTCGCGGGCCGCGCGGTAGATGCGGTCGGTCAGCTGGGTCGGGTCGGTGAGGGAATGCCGGCGGGTGATCAGCTGGAAATCGCCGCGCTTCAATTTCAAGGTGACCGTCCGCCCCGCCAGCATCTTGGCCTTCGCGCGGTCAGCGACCTGTTCGGAAAGCCGCCAGATATGGCCGTCCAGCAAGTCAGGGTCCGAGGTGTCCTCGTTGAACGTCGTCTCCTTGCTGATCGACTTCAACCTTTCATCCCGGTTCACCCGCCTGGTATCCTGACCCCGGGCCAAGGAATACAGCCGGTCACCCATCTGGCCGAACCTGGCCCCCAGATCCGGCCTGCTCCACCGCAAGAGATCGGCGATGGTTCGGATGCCTGCCGCCTCCAGACTGGCCTGCATCGCCGTGCCCACCCCCCAGATGATCCGCACCGGTTGGGGTTTCAGGAAGGCTTCGGTCTGTGCCACCCCGATGATCGAGAAACCGCGGGGTTTGTCGAGGTCGCTGGCGATCTTGGCGAGATATTTGTTGTGGCTGAGGCCGATGGAGCCGGTGAGGCCGAGTTGGGTTTCCATGTCGCGGACGAGGCCGGCCAGCATCACGGCGGGGGGGTGGCCGTGCAGGCGTTGGGTGCCGGTCAGATCGAGGAAGGCTTCGTCGAGGCTGAGCGGTTCGATGGCGGGGGTCAGCGCCTCCATCAGGGCGCGGATGGCGCGGCTTGCCTCGATATAGGCGGGGAAACGGGGTTTGACGACCACGGCGTGCGGGCAGAGTTTCAGGGCCTGAAACATCGGCATGGCCGAGCGGACGCCGTGGATGCGGGCGAGGTAGCAGGCGGTGGAGACGACGCCTCGGGTGCCGCCGCCGACGATGACGGGCTGGTCGCGCAGGGTGGGGTTGTCGCGCTTCTCGATCTGCCGAGCCCCACTCAGCGCGACCGCCTGGCCGCTCGCGGCGAAGTACTGGATCACGACGTAGATGAGAGCGCCGACGATGGTGCCGATGAAGATCGAATATGAGCCGCTGGGGCTGTACATGTAGTTCGCGACGAGACCCAGTGCGCCGATGATGACGAGAAAGAGCGCGATGATGAATATGGTGTTCCGCTTGTTCGCGGCAATTGCCCTGTA
>JBDTQR010000239.1:0-6263 GCA_039932095.1 bacterium
CCCGCGACCCCCGGCGTGACAGGCCGGTACTCTAACCAACTGAGCTACCACCGCCAAGCTGCCCGGGCCCGCCCGAACGTGTCGCGGTATTACGCAAGGGGTCGGGCGCCGTCAAGCGCCCGCACCGAAGATTTTCCCGTCAAAGCCAGCCCTGCGGCGTTTCCGGCTCAGGCAAAGTAAAAGTCGCTGATGTCGACATCGGCAACATGCCAGTTGTCCACCGCAATGGCATCTTTCGCCCCGAAATGCAGCGTGACGCCGGTCGCGGTTTCCTCGACCGTCATGTTGTTGTACAGCTTGTGGGTCAGCCCGATCCGGTCATCGCTCATGGCGCCGGTATCGGTGAAATCCATGATATGGTCCTTGCCGTCACCCTTGACGAACAGAAACACATCCGCGCCACCCTGACCGAACAGCTTGTCATTGCCAGTCGAGCCGCCAATGAAATCCGCGCCGCCGCCGCCCTTGATGGTGTCTTTGCCACCCGCGCCGGTCAACAGATCGCCAAGTGACGACCCCGTCACCACGTCATTCTTGCTCAGCAGCCCCAGAATCGCCGCCTCAAGCCCGGCATTCAGATAAGTCGCCGACAGGACCTGGGCATTTTCCGAAAAATGATCCAGTGTTTCCAGCGGCGTCTGGTGGAGGTCAAAGATCTGCAACCCGGTGAACGTGCCACCTGTGACGCCGCTCCCATTGTAGGTCAGTCCGGCTCCAAGGAAGGTAAACCCGGCGCCTTTATTGTCCATTAATGTCAGCATGGTGTCGGTCGCCCCGACCACATGCAAGGTCGAGCCGACAAAATCGCTGATCTTGCCGTACGCTCCCAGTGAAGTCTCTATCTTGATATGCGCCATTCAATCCTCCGAGGGACATAATGTTCCCGTTATGTCTTATCAGCTTGTCACCGGGCCTGCGTCAACTGTGACAATCAACCGGACGGCTGGCGGAAATCAATTGTGATCGCGACGGGACCTGCTGGGTCAAATGACGGCCGCGTTGGATCACCCGGCGGTCAGGAAATGCGGCAGGTGGAACATGAAGTCATCCGCGCCAATCTGATCGGCATTGGCCCCGACGATGACGAGCGATCCCTTGCCGCCAAAATCCAGCACGACATTTTGTCCCGACTGGCTAACGATCATGTCGGCATACAATGCCTTCTTGACGACGATCAGGTCGTCGGACTTGTGGTTGGTGTCTGTAAAATCCATGATCTTGTCGACACCAGAGTTGTTGGGAACAAACACGAACATGTCGCGCCCCGCATCGCCATAAAGCTTGTCGCGACCATTCATACCGGCGATCAGGTCCGCGCCATCGCCGCCATGCACCGTGTCATTGCCATTGCCGCCCGCGATAATGTCGCGGTGAGATGAACCATCAACCTTGTCGTCGCCGGAAAACAGCGGAAATGTATTTTGCTGCACCAGCAGAACGTCCGCAATCTTCGCTGCGTCATAGGCCGCACCCGTGACGCTGATCAACGGTGAACCGTTCGAATTGAAGATGGTCACCGTTGTCGCCGTGCCTCCGGCGATTGACGTTCCGGAATAGGTCAGACCGCTGCCGTTGATGGTGATCCCGGCGCCGTTCAAGTCGCCAAATGTGGCATTCCTGGCCGAAAGGACAACAGCCTGCATGGAGCCAAAATCCAGGGCCGACATGGGATCCGCGAAATCGCCGAGTGCCTCGCCGTAAACAATATGTGCCAAATCAATCCTGCCTTCTGAATGCACCAGTCGATCTGCGTCAGCGAATAACTGTTGGCCCGTCAACGCTCGGGCGCTGGAATAAACTCCTGATCGTCGCCCACCGGCAATTGAAACCGGCCATGCCGCCAGTCACCCGCCCGCCACGCCTCTTTGGCAGCATCGATCCGCTCGCGACTTGATGCGACAAAGTTCCACCAGATGTGCCGCGGTCCGTCCATCGTCGCCCCGCCCAGCACCATCACCCGCGCACCCTGCGGTCCGGCCTTCACCGCCATCCGGTCGCCGGGCCGGAACACCAGCATCCGGCCAGTCTCATAGCTTTGCCCCGCGACCGAAACCTCACCCGACAGGATATAGACCCCACGGTCCTCGTGATCGTCCGGCAACGGCAACACTGCCCCAGCTGCCAGTGTGGCGTCGGCGTATAACGTCTCGGACGGCGTCGCCACCGGGGCCTTTTCGCCCCAACCATGGCCAAGGATCAACCGTACCTGCTTTCCTTCGCCCTCCAGCAGCGGTAGCGCCCCTGCCCCGGCATTCGCAAAGCCCGCCACGTCGTCTTCCTGGTCCCTGGGCAGTGCCAACCAGGTCTGCAAGCCGAGCAGGCTCTGCGGTCCCGGTGGTCCGTCCATCCGCTCGGAATGGGTGATGCCCTGCCCTGCCGTCATCAGGTTGACTTCGCCCGGCGCAATCCAGGCGTCAGTGCCAAGCGAGTCGCGGTGGTGGATGCGCCCCTTCATCAGATAGGTGACGGTGGCCAGCCCAATATGCGGATGCGGCCGCACGTCCACCCCCTTGCCAGTCAGAAACTCTGCCGGACCCATCTGATCGAAGAAGATGAACGGCCCGACCATCTGACGCTGGGCCGACGGCAGAGCCCGGCGCACCTCGAACCCGCCCAGATCGCGGGCGCGTGGCACAATGACCGCCGCGATGGCATCAACTTCGTCACCCATCGGAATTGACGGGTCCAGTGCGGGATTCCAGCTCATGGCAGCCTCCTTGGTTGCCTTCAAGATAGGCGAAATGTCCCACACTTCTATCCGCGTTTTTGCACAGGGACTGTGCCGTCAGATCAACAGAATATCCGCCGCTTTCAGCGGCCCGCTGGCAATCCCGTCAAAGGCCGAGTGAAACAGCAGCTCGTCATTGATCCTGCGAACTCAGTGGTGCCGTAGATACCTGCCATCGAACTCACCCTGGAAAATACCCGCCTGCAGGAGGTTGGAATACATCCTTAAAGTTGCGTCCGAGACATTCTGCCGGGCCTCCCAAGGTGGAATTGTCCAATCCGGACGATCCGGCAATATCCATCGGGCTGGTGGGCGATGACGGGCTCGAACCGCCGACATTCTCGGTGTAAACGAGACGCTCTACCAACTGAGCTAATCGCCCCCGCACGCCCTCTAGCGCTCCGCCGATCCGGATGCAAGCCTCGGACAGCGGTCTGTCGCCAGGTCATCGCGGTATTTTCGGGCAAGCGTGACGGCACTGACGCTGCAGCGGCCAAATTATGCGCTTCGACGTTCTTGGATTTCTGCACCAGCCGAGGTGTCGGCCCACCAATCGCGCCGGCCACAGGCGCATTCCCGCCCGTTTCGATCAAACGTAAGCCAACTGCCGCCCGCGGCCCCGGGGATGGCGGTTCGGCGTTTGAAAACGTCGAGCAAAGCCTTAGCTGCCGTGCAGACCGACCATAAGTTCGCCGCAAATCCTGACTATTTCGGCCGAACCAACACCTTGGAGACCTCGCATGACCCATCGCGTCGCTCTGCTAACCTGTAGCGCCCTCTTCCTCGCCGCCAGCCTGTCTGCAGCATTCGCCGACAACAGCAAGGGCAACAGCCACAGCAATCAGGGACATGGTTCGCAATCTGCGTCGCATCCCTCCAACGCCGGCAAGGCCCTTGAAACCGCCAAATCCCATAACACAGCCAAGCTGGCGAACGACGCCGGGCAAAAGCCCGGCAATGGCGGCCTTGTGTCCGAATTGAAGGGCCTGAACGCTGTCGAAGCCAATCCCAACGCCCTGGCCAATGCCGCTCCGGGCAGTCAGGTCGGCCGCATCGCGGTGTATCGCGACGCCGCCCTTGTGACCAACCAGGCGCAGTCCGATTTCGATGCGGCAACTGCGGTGCTTGACGGGCTGCCGGTACCGACGCGCGATCTGTCAACGATTGATCAAGACATCCAGCATCTTGACCCAAGCCAGTTGGACTACGACACCCGATTTGCCGCCCTGCAGACCGAACGTGCCCAGACCGTCGCCTATCTTGCGGCCAAAGCGACAGCGGATGACGCGGCCATTGCCCTAGGCTCCGCCCAGACCACCGAAGACACTGCCCTGCTTGATGCGTCGGGCGGGCGTCAGATGACCGAGGAAGCCATCGCCTATATCAGGTCCGTGCTGAACCTCTGACCTGCCGCACACATAAACAAAGGGCCCGCTCTTGCGGGCCCTTTGCTTTGCCAAAGGCAGGATGGTGGGCGATAACGGATTTGAACCGCTGACATCTTCGATGTGAACGAAGCGCTCTACCGCTGAGCTAATCGCCCGATCCGTGCGGATTGCGCTGTCCCGATAGGTCAAGGCAAACCGAATTCCAAACCGTCGGGCGTCTCTTAGTCTTGATCAGCGTCCTCTGCAATAGCCTCCGCGTCAGGATTTTTCCTGGCCCCACCGTGACCACCACCCTGCCCGGCCTGCCGCAGTTTCAGCGTCATCGCGCCGCTGCCTTCAACGGGCCTGCGCACGATCCGCAGCTTGCCCAGACCCGGCAGGTTCAGATTCTCGCCGCCCTTCAATGCCTCACCCATCTGGATCAGCGTCGCCTCGACCACTTCCTTGACGTCCTTTTTCTTGGCGCCGGTCGCCGCAACAACCTTGTCGACAAGCGTTTTCAGCATCATGCCCGGATTGACATTGCCGGCCTTATCCTCAACTTCGCCGTCGGCACCAGCAGGGGCCATGTCGTCTCCAGTCACCAGTTTGGGTCTGGCACCCCTTGGGGTGGTTCGGGCAGTGGCGGCAGCCGTCGGGGCCTTGGGTGTGGTGGGCTTGGTGGGCATGATCCGCCGCTCCATGATTGTTGCTGGTTTGGGCATCAGCCTAACGGACAACCGGGGGCATTGAAACCACCCAATACAAACAACCGCATATTTCCGGAGGGTTAGGGTGACGCGGGCTTTGCACAAACCAAAAGAAAGGTCCGGCATTGGCCAGCCAAAATCAGTGGCCTGCGGGCTCTGTTTGGATCAATCCCGAGCCAGCGTAAGGCCCCGGCGCAGACAACGCTGCGCCGGGGTTGTGCTCAGGTCAATGGGCCGTGGGCGACAGCCCGGAACCCTGGCTTGCGGCCCGCGCCGCAGCCGCTGCCTCTTCCGCTGCTTCATCCCAGATGATGGGCTCTGGCTGGCGGGTCAAGGCGATCTTCAGCACTTCACGGACATGGCTGACCGGGATGATCTCCATCCCCTGTTTCACATTGTCCGGGATCTCGATCAGATCCTTGGCGTTCTCTTCCGGGATGATCACCGTCTTGATCCCCCCCCTGAGGGCGGCCAACAGCTTCTCCTTCAGCCCGCCGATCGGCAGCGCGTTGCCGCGCAGCGTCACTTCGCCGGTCATCGCCACGTCCTTGCGCACCGGAATGCCGGTCATCACCGACACGATCGAGGTCACCATCGCCAGACCGGCCGACGGCCCGTCCTTCGGCGTCGCCCCCTCGGGCAAGTGCAGGTGGATGTCGACGTTCTCGAACTTGGTGGGCTTCACCCCCAGTTCGGGCGCGATGGAGCGGACATAGGACGCCGCCGCATCAATCGACTCCTTCATCACATCGCCCAGTTTCCCGGTCGTCTTCATCCGGCCCTTGCCCGGCAGCTTCAACGCCTCGATGTGCAAGAGCTCGCCACCAACCGACGTCCAGGCCAACCCGGTCACGACGCCAACCTGATCTTCCTTCTCGGCCAGGCCCCAACGATGGCGCTTGACCCCCAGATAGCTTTCCAGCACCTCTGGCGTGATGACGACCGTCTTGGCGGTCTTCTTCACGATCTCGGTCACGGCCTTGCGCGCCAGCTTGGCAATCTCGCGCTCAAGGTTCCGCACGCCAGCTTCCCGCGTATAGCTGCGGATAACCTCGGTCAGCGCCGCGTCGGTGATCTGGAACTCGCCCTTCTTCAGGGCGTGACCCTTGATCTGCTTGTCGATCAGATGGCCCTTGGCGATCTCGCGCTTTTCATCCTCGGTATAGCCGGCCAGCGGAATGATCTCCATCCGGTCGAGCAGAGGTGACGGCATGTTGTAGCTGTTTGCCGTGGTGATGAACATCACGTTGGACAGGTCGTATTCGACCTCCATGTAGTGGTCGGTAAAGGTAGCGTTCTGTTCCGGATCCAGCACCTCCAGCATCGCCGACGCCGGATCCCCCCGGAAATCCTGACCCATCTTGTCGATCTCGTCGAGCAGGATCAGCGGGTTGGTCGTCTTCGCCTTCTTCAGCGCCTGGATGATCTTGCCGGGCATCGAGCCGATATAGGTCCGCC
>JBDTQR010000240.1:0-6243 GCA_039932095.1 bacterium
ACGTCGATATCTCTGACCCCGCTTTTGACTTCGTTCGCTCGATCCGCGTGTTCGAGATCACCTTCCAGCAGCGCCGCAGTTCGGACGGCGACTGCAACAGTTGGGGGTCGGTCTACATGGGCAGCTACGGCGTTCAGGGCGACTACACACGCCGGCGCAGCAGCACGGCAGCTGTACCCGAGGCCTCAGATTTCGCCGTCCCGAGCAGTTGCAGCAGCTACTGGCACCGCTCTGTCTTCGTCGAATGGCGGGATTACGAGGGCACATATGGCCACGAAGAGGTGCATTACTGAACGCATCGACCACCCGCCCTGAAGCAGACAGAAAACCAGCACCCAGAAACAGAAACGACGCCAGACCATAGGTCCAACGCCGCACTGAATTCTCTCGTTGCAAAGGGAATTTAGCGTGAGTTGAGGACCCGTTCAACCGGCAAAACGCTTTGCCTGAACGATTTTTGCATGCCGCAGTCTGGCGTCCTTGTCAAAAGGACGACTACCCCATGACGCTGACCACAGGCGCCCTTCTGCGCCGCATCATCGAGACCCCGCTCTCAGCTTCGGCCCACAAACTGGCCACATTGATCCTCGATGGCATCGCGTGGAAGGACGGCTACAACGGTTTAGACCACGGCACCGCAGCCTTCACACTGTCACATCTCAGCGAAAAAATGGGGGTGTCGCGCCAGCATTTGTCAGATTTGCTGTCCGAGCTTGCCGAGTCGAACTTGGCCCTTACGCGCTGGAAGCCGAATGGCAAGTTTGCACCCTGGATCTTCCGCTTTGGATGTCCCGAGAAAGACCTCATCGCGCCGGATGTCGCGTCGGCTGCAGGCGACACATCACTATATAAAGAATCTAAGAACAAAACTATCTTCGCAGGACGGATTGAACTAGGGGCCATTACCAACGTCTATCGCACGCCTTGGGCAGACATGATCAAAGCTGCGAAAGCTGCCCTGCCTTGCTGGAATGTTGATACGCAAGCAATCTGGGATCGATTTGTGGCCTTCAACAATGCGCGGGGCAACGCGGCAGTGCCTGCGGGGTTCTTGCTTGGCTTTATGCGGAAGTGGCGGACCCAGCCGAGCCAATCTACAAGAACTAGAACTGATCACAAACCGACGCCTGGACTTGCGCCCGTACCTCAAGAATTGCATCGCTTGATCAAGGGTGCACCCGGCCGTAACAGGCAGTTTCACGCCTCTGATCTGAGCCGATTGATCGGTCAAGCGGCCTATGATGCCCGTGTTATGGAAATCATGCGGCGCTTCGGATGTCCGAAGTTCACGGCGACTCTGGCGGTACACGGGAGGGCGGTAATGATCGGAGAGATTTCAGAATGAGCAAATATGATTCAAGCGGTCGAAAGTGATCTTAACTAAAGACTATAGTTGTTGTAAGCAGACCTTACGTGGTTTCGTTCCGCCATGTCCTCACGGCGAAGCTGTTGCGGTTCACTTCCGGTAAAAACGCGCATGTCATTTGGCCTACTTTCAAAGGCGACCCGGCTGTGCTCGCAGCGTTGTGTAACTAAAGTACGTGTTGAAGCGATCAGCGAACAATTGGAAGGTCAGAAAGTCTCGTAGTGTATCTGGGGCTCCGGTGATCAGACCTAAGTTGCCATGATCGGCTCATTCCCTCACTCGCCAAGACCATCGTCTTTTTTCCAAACCGGTCATTCACTTGGTCGAGCGCGGTCATCAGGGCATGTGACTTTGGCTTCTCCACCTCGAATAGTGTTCGTGGTCTGTCCTCGAACCGCACAAGATCATCCAGCATGATCCCTGCCTTCGTAAATCCATAGGCTTCAGCATGTCCCTTCGGCCATGCAGCCTGGGCGCATTTTTTTGCCGCCGCGACCAGATCAAAGGTATCCGAAGACATCGGCGTCATGCGCATTGAGCGCGACGATGAATATTGAGGTCTGTCGGGGCGGTGCCGATTGGTATGGAAAAATACCGTCAACGTCCCTGCCACCAGCCCATGCTGCCGTAGCTTTTCTGCCGCACGGGTTGCGTGAGCTGTGATTGCCTGAAACAGCGTGTCGAAGTCGGTCACTGGCGTTCCTGCCGAGCGCGTGACCGCCATGCCCTTGCGCTGTGGCTCCACCTCATCGAACGAAAGGCACGGCTCACCCTGCAACTCGAGCACGGTGCGCTCCAGAACGACCGTGCCAAGGGCCCGTGCTTGCCGGATCGGCATGTCGCGCAACTCTGCCGCTGTGCGGATACCGATACCGTGCAGCTTTCTCTCGGTTTGACGACCGATGCCCCATATGTCCCCGACGCGCACCATTGGCAGCAGCCAGTTGGCCAGTGTGTCGTCCATCATGTCCAGAACGCCCGAGAAGATCGGGTTCTTCTTGGCGATATCGTTAGCGCATTTCGCCAGCGTCTTTGTTGGCGCTATACCGACTCGGACCGGGATGCCGATGCGCCGCAGCACCGCCGTGCGCAAAGCGCGGGCATGGGCCGTCCGATCGGCAAAGCCTGTGAAATCGAGAAAGCATTCATCTATCGAGTAGATTTCGACATTGGGTGTAAAATCCTCATAAACCTCGACGACCCGGCGTGAGATGTCGCCGTAGAGCGTATAGTTCGAGCTGAACACCCGCACGCCATGCGCCGCGATCTTGTCGCGGATCAGATGCAAGGGTTCACCCATCTTGATCCCGAGGGCCTTTGCCTCATCGCTGCGCGCCACGGCGCATCCATCATTGTTCGACAGCACAATGACCGGCACATTTTTCAGGGTCGGATCAAAGATGCGTTCGGCGCTCACATAGAAGTTTGCGCTGTCGCTGATTGCAATCGGTCGCTTCATGCCAGATCGTAGCGGCGCACGACACCTGCAATGACACCCCAGATTTCACTATCCTCGGTCAATTCTATGTCGGGAAATTGCTCACGGCTGTTGGCCGGAGCGAGATAATATCTGCCGTCGCGCTTTCGCAGGATTTTCGCGGTCACTGCCCCTTCCACCACGGCCAGAACCGCACGCCCGAGGCGCCGCTTTCCGGCGCGGTCTACGGCGATGATGTCCCCATCCCGGATGCCGACGTCCCAGAGGCAGTCGCCCTCGACGCGCCACCAGAAGGTTGAGGCCGGATGCCGCACTACCCAGGCCATTGGATCGATCTCATCTTCCAGATCATCGCCAGCGGGCGAAGGAAATCCTGCGCTGGCTGGCAGAGTGACGAGGCGCATCGGAAAACCGTTGGCAATAACTGGCTGTTCGACGCGATGCACCGGCATGGGTTCTCCTAAATGTTCGTGATTTGTTCTAAGTCTGCCATATGCTCCTTGGCTGTCAAGTTCGATCCGCTCGGCAGGTCGTAAAAATAGCTCCATCCGAAGCAGGTGTCACCAACTTCCGGTATTTATGGGCGATCAACCTGCCGGACGCAGAACATAGCCTATGCCGCCAACATTCCTGATCGCATCGGAGTGGAGCAGTCTCCTTAGCTTCCTGCGGCGGCGTGCCTCGAGGCGAGCCACAACCTGTAGGTTGTCCTCAGAATTTGCCTTGATCCGTAAAAAGAGGTTATCTAGGTGTATCGGACCGGGCTAGATTGTCCGCCGACAGATTCATTGGTTTGGAGAAATTTACGTGGCATCTGACCTTCTCGACATGCCATTGACGGCAACGTCCCTGTTGGCCGCTACGCCACATTCATACATCCTTCTCGACAAAAACCTGGTGATTCAGGCCGCCAGCAGGGCTTATTTGTCGATGACCGGGGCTTCAGAAGACGACATCCTGGGAAGACCTATTTTTGAAGCCTTTCCACCGAACCCCGACGATCCGAGCAATAGTATGGAGCGTGTCCGAACCTCGATGGAAGTGTCGCTTCGCGATGGCGTGTCCGATGCGATAGATGTGCGTTATCCGATCCCGGACCGCAATCAACCCGGTCGGTTCTCGAACCGCTGGTGGAGGATATCTCATTCCCCATTACATGATGAAAACGGCATTGTCGGTGTCATGCAGAACAGTCTCGACATCACCGAGACGGTAAACGCCGCCCGGGATGCAGATATTCGTGAGCGTCTTGTTGACAAACTGTCCGACATTGCCTTCTGGGAGTTCTGCCCGAGCCGTGGCACTGCCATCGTGTCAGCAGCCCAGAGCAGAATGTTCGGTCTTCCTCCCGCCCCGGGCATCTCGTCAGCCTTGCCATTTATTGAGCGCTATCTACCAGAAGATCGCGCCCGATTGATTGCGGATTTTGCAGCCTTGGAAAATGCGGACGTAGGTGCAGAGATCGACGGTGAGTATCGTATCCAACTGCCGGATGGCACCATCCGGTCCGTGCTTTTGCAAGGTGACCTTGTGCGCGAAAACGCGAATGAACCCGCCAGCTTCGTGGGGGTCAGCATGGATATTACTCGCGCGCATGATCGTGAGGCGGCACTCGCCAAGACCGTGAAGGAGCGCGATCGGTTATTGGAACAAAAGCAGCTTCTACTGGATGAGGTAAACCACCGTGTAAAAAATAGCCTTCAGATCGTTTCTTCGATCCTGAACTTGGACGCCCAGACTGCCGCCGGAGATGAGGCGCGCACCCGTCTGCGGGGCGCTGCGGCACGGGTGCGCGCCGTGGCTTCGGTCCACGAGCTGATATACAAATCCGGACAAGTGACCACCGTAGAGATCAGCAGCTACCTCAAAGACCTTTGTCGAAGCCTCGAATCCAGTGCGGTGGGATTTGTCGTGTGCCAGATTGATCCGATGGTTTTTTCGACGGATAAGGCCATCAGCATGGCTTTGCTGGTCAATGAGTTGGTGGCCAACGCATTTGAGCACGCCTTCAACGGGCGCACAGATGGCCGCGTAGACGTTATCAGTCAGTCCATCGACGGTGATATGGTTCTTACAGTCATGGACAATGGCAATGGCAAAAGTTCCTCATCCTCGAAGGGACTGGGAACAAAAGTCATTGCAGCAATGGTTATGCAATTGAATGGAACCCTGCGAGAAGGTTCTTGCGACGATATGGCCCCCTTGATTCCTTCACAAACAGATAAAAGTGATGCATCCGGATCGGGTCACTGCGTGTTGGTCCGTATACCGCTTGATAGTCATTAAGGCTTATGTCGATCTTATGGACCGTTCTGATCAAAACACTGCTGCAGCCCGAAAGGCTGCATTGAACGTTCTCATCGTCGAGGACGAAATGCTGATCGCGTTCGATCTGGAATTGCAGGTCGAGGCTGCTGGCCATCAAGTTGTGGGTATGGCCCAGAACCTCGCATCATGTAAACACGCGGTTCGCGAATGCACCCCAGACGTCGCGCTGATGGACCTGCGCCTAAAAGATGGGGAATCTGGCGAAGACGTGGCAAAGTGGCTGAAAGATGAGCTCGAAGTGCAATGTATCTTCGTAAGCGGCAATCTGGACGACGCGCGACGCAAACGGTTGAGAAGTCTCAATCCCATTGCATTTGTTGACAAACCTGTCCTCAACGTCCGGCTCATAGATGCGCTGGCTCAGGTCGTGCCGAAAATCAGCTCTTAGGGTTCATGTCTGCCTATACCAAATACGCTTTGGCTACCGCCAACTATCTTGACCGTTGTTTGCACTCGATCTGATCTCCTCCTGAATACCTCAGAAGATGTGGCATCATAAATTCTGCAAGGCCTTATCCAGCAACGCAATCTGGCTCTCGAGCTCGCGCGCACGCAAACGATCATTTGGCATCACGGCTAGAGGCCATGGTCCGAGGCTGTTGCTTGCCGCAGCATCAATAAGCACTTGCGCCGGGGGCAGTGCATCATCGATCAGATAATTGGCGCGTTCGGCACGGACGCGCAAGGCCTCGGCCATTCCGCCCCTTGCACGCCCATCCAAGCGACATGAGGCCGCGACGCGCACGTTCCCTGCATGGCGGACGGTATGACCGGATGATTTGAGGCGGCGCACCAAATCACGATCCTCACCAGTGGCCAGATCGGCAAAACCGCCGACTGCATGGTAATCCGTAATGCGCGCGGCAAGACTGGCCCCTGCCGCACATCCATGATCACCGTCCAGACCAAACGGGCCCGGACGAAAGTGGCGATAGAAGGCGAAGACCAGGCGTTCATAACGGCCCTCCATCTCGGCGGGCGCCCTTTCAATATCATCAAGGATAGAAAGTTCTGACGCCATTGGCTCAACAAGGCCACACACTGCCGCGACGTCGGCAAGGGGCGGTTTCAAGTTGCAAGTGCAACGGTTGATTTGAAGGCCGCGATTTCG
>JBDTQR010000241.1:0-6117 GCA_039932095.1 bacterium
GCACCCAGTTCCACAGCTGAAACGGCATCGCAACGCCCATGCCGCTGATCCGGTTGCGTTGGTCCGGGGTCAGGGCCTGCATCAGACCGGGCAGGGCCTCGGCCACAAAACCAACCACGGCACCGGGGGTGGGGTAGCGGTAGACCCGGCGGTGGGTGGCGCGGACATTGCCAAGGAAATCGACGATCACCAGATCGGTGGAGCGCCGGCCGATCTTCAGCCCCAGAAAGAACGCGCCGTCCGGATCGAGTGACATCGGCACAGAGGGCTGGCCGATCTTGCCGCGCACGGGTTCGCCACGCCGCAGCAGCCCGTCCTGTTCCAGCGCGCGCATGATGACGGATGTGGTCTGCGCCGACAGGCCCGTCATCCGGGCAATGTCGGATTTGGCGAGCGCGCCATAATGACGGACGAGCGACAGCACCAGCCGTTCGTTGTAATCGCGCATGCCCGACTGGTTCGTGCCGCGCAGGGCGGCAGGATCGGCGGGTGCGGGGGGCAGGTCGGGGGTTTGTGGCGACATCGGTCTATCCGGCGCCGGGCAGAACGATGACGCCTTTGCGCAGGATCACATTGCCGAACAGCGCCGCTTCGGTGGTCGCCACGATGGTGTGGGCGGCACGGATGCGCGGATAGAGATCGGTGCCATCCAGCGCCGTCACGGCAAAGCCCGGGGCGAGACGCGCCACAGCCGCATCCACCGCAAGATGGAACTGGCTGGCCTGCCGCTTGTCATTGTTCAGCGCGGCACGAAAGGCGGCGGCGGGCACCAGATGGTCCAGCGGCATCACGGTCAGGATCGCCTCCAGCAGCGGCAGGACGCCGTGGCCATCCGCGCGCACTAGACGGCGGGCATGTTCTTGTGCAGGATAATTGCCATCGACCAGAGCGATCTCATCGCCATGCCCCATCGACCGCAGGGTGAACAGCAGTTCAGGGCCGAGGATGGCGGGAATTCCGATCAGCATGTGGACTGCACCTGGTCTGTAATCGACAACCGCCTGACGCGCGGCCTGTGCTGACACTGGTCAGGAAACTTCCGCCTGTCAATAATAAATCAGAGTGATTTATTTAACTTGACGCGACGGGCCGAATCAGATTTCTTAGGGGCATCAGAAGGCCAGGAAGGCCCAATGAAGTGCTTTCTATCGGGGAAACATCCCCATCACCCTTGGGAGGACTACCAATGAAATTCAAAGCTGCTGCCCTGATGGGCGCCGCCGCTCTTGCCTTGGTTGCAGGGACGAGCACGGTTTCGGCTGCTGATCTGGCTTGCCTGATCACCAAGAACGACACCAACCCCTTCTTCGTGAAGATGAAAGAGGGCGCTCAGGCCGCTGCCACCGCCGCTGGTCTGGACTTCCAGGCCTATGCCGGTGTCAAGGATGGCGATGCGTCGCCACAGATCACCGCGATTGAAAACTGCGTCGCTGCAGGCGCCAAGGGAATCCTGATCACCCCGTCGAACGACGACGTCGGTCCGGCCCTGAAGGAAGCCCGCGCGGCTGGCATTCTGGTCATCTCGCTTGACACGCCGCTGGGCGACAAGGAAGCGCAAGACATCACCTTCGCTACCGACAACTTTGAAGCTGGTCTGCTGATCGGCCAATGGGCCAAGGCGACGATGGGCGACGGCGCTGCCTCTGCCAAGATCGCGATGCTGGACATCAACAAGGACAACATCTCGGTCGACGTTCTGCGCGACACCGGGTTCCTGAAAGGCTTTGGCGTCGAAGTGCCGGATCTGACGGTGCTGGCTTCGGAGACCGATCCGCGCATCGTGGGGCATGAATCGTCCGACGCATCGCCGGCTGGCGGCCAGAAGGCCATGGAAACCCTGCTTGCCAAGGACCCGGATATCAACGTGGTCTACACGATCAACGAGCCCGCTGCCGAGGGTGCCTATCAGGCGCTGAAAGCGGCCGGCAAGGAAAACCAGGCGATCATCGTGTCGGTTGATGGCGGCTGCCCGGGGGTTGCTTCGGTCAAGTCGGGTGTCATCGGCGCGACTTCGCAGCAGTACCCGCTCTTGATGGCGTCCAAGGGCATCGAGGCCATCGTGGCCTTCGCCAAGGACGGCACCAAGCCCAGCGTTTCGGAGGGCCTGACCTTCATGAACACCGGCGTGAACCTGATCACCGACAAGCCGGTTGACGGCGTGCCGTCGCTCGACAGCACCAAAGGCACCGAGCTTTGCTGGGGCTGAACCCGCTGAACGTATAGCTTGACCGATCAAGGGGCGGCGTTACAGTCGCCCCTTGTCTATGTAGCGTAAGCGACGTGACAATTCGCTGTGCAGGGGAGGGCCATCGAAACCATGAGCGATCAGGGATCACCAACGAAAACCATGTCTGACTTTGAGGCGAAACTCGCCGAAGCTGACAAGTCTGTCGCCCAGTTCGACAAGGATGACAAGTCCGCAATTGCCATTGTGCGAGGTTTCCTCCGCGACAATCCGACGTTGATCCCGGCCCTGGTGCTGATCATTTCGGTTCTGGCCTTCGGCGCGATCGCCCAGAACTTCATGAAAGCCAGTACGCTGTCGCTCGTGCTGCAACAGGTCACGGTGACCGGCTTTGTCGCCTTGGCGCAAACCGTGGTGATCCTGACTGCCGGCATTGACCTTTCGGTTGGCGAGATGCTGCTGTTTTCATCGCTGGTCATGGGCAATCTCGCCGTGAACAATGGCCTGCCGACCGGGATTGCAATTGCCGTCGGCATCGGTGTTGGCACGCTGATGGGCGCGCTGAACGGTGTGCTGGTCGCCAAGATGAAGCTGCCGCCTTTCATTGTCACGTTGGGCACGCTGTCGATCTACCGGGCGCTGAAGCTGGCCTATTCCCATTCGGAATCGATCCGCAACGTGGATATCGAGGCGAAGGCGAACGGGCTTTTGTTCTTTGGCAACAACTTCAAGGTGTTGGGGGCCACTGTTACCTTTGGCATGATCATGCTTCTGATCGCTGCGGCCATCATGTGGTATGTGCTGAACCGAACGGCCTGGGGGCGGCATATTCACGCGATGGGGGACGATCCGGACGCGGCCATGTTGTCGGGTATCGCCGTCGACCGGACCCTGATCTCGGTTTACACGGTCGCCGGTTTCATCTGCGGCTTTTCGGCCTGGGTGGCGATTGGTCGTGTCAAGTCGATCTCGCCCATCGGGTTCGAGACGATCAACCTCGACAGCATCACCGCCGTGGTGATCGGTGGCACCTCGCTGTTTGGCGGTCGCGGTTCGATCGTCGGCTCGGTGCTGGGGGCGATCATCGTTGGCATCTTCATCACCGGCCTGTCTTTGGCGAGGGTGGACAGCTATTGGCAAACCTTCGCCACCGGTTGTCTGGTCATCATTGCCGTGGCTTTGGATCAATATCTGCGGAGGGCTTCGAAGTGACGCATCCTGATGTTATTCCCGTGATCAAGGCGCGGGGTCTGATGAAACGCTATGGCACCGTGGTGGCGATGAACGGCTGTGATTTCGACCTGTATCCGGGTGAGATCCTTGGTGTGATCGGCGACAACGGGGCGGGCAAGTCCACCATGATCAAGGCGCTGTCGGGGGCGGTCACCCCCGACCACGGCACCATCGAGCTGTCCGGGCGCATGGTCCATTTCCGCCGCCCTGACGATGCCCGCGCCGAGGGCATTGAAACCGTGTATCAGAACCTTGCCATGTCACCGGCGCTGTCGATTGCCGACAACATGTTTCTCGGGCGTGAGTTGCGCAAACCGGGGATTCTGGGCTCGGTATTCCGGATGACCGACCGGGCGAAGATGAACGAGTTTTCGCGTGCGAAGCTGTCGGAACTGGGGCTGATGACCATCCAGAACATCGATCAGGCGGTCGAGACCCTGTCCGGGGGTCAGCGTCAGGGTGTGGCGGTGGCGCGGGCGGCGGCATTCGGGTCAAAGGTTGTGATCCTTGACGAGCCGACGGCGGCGTTGGGCGTCAAGGAAAGCCGCCGGGTGCTGGATCTGATCAAGGATGTACGCGACCGGGGGATTCCGATCATCCTGATCAGTCACAACATGCCGCATGTGTTCGAGGTCTGCGACCGGGTCCATGTGCACCGTCTGGGCAAGCGCCTGTGTGTGATCGACCCCAAGCTGCATTCGATGTCGGATGCGGTGGCCTACATGACCGGCGCCAAGCTGCCGGATGACCTGAACGAGGCGGCATGACACCGGCGGACCTTGCGACAGAGATAAGTCGCAGGGCGGCTGGGATGCAGGGGCGGTTCTTGACTGCCCTTGCCGGGCCGCCGGGGGCGGGCAAGTCGACGCTTGCCGCCGAAGTTGTGGCGCTGTTGGGTCACGGTGCCAAGGCGGTGCCGATGGACGGGTTCCATTATGACGACGCAGTGCTTGTGGCGCGGGGGGCGCGGGCCCGCAAAGGGGCGACGGACACATTTGACACACAGGGCTTCCTGCATCTTCTGCGGCGTTTGCGGGTCGAGGACGAGGTCGCCATCCCGCTGTTTGACCGTGATCTTGAGATTTCCCGCGCAGGGGCAGATATTGTCGGGCCACAGGACCGACTGTTGGTGATCGAGGGCAATTATCTGCTGCTGAAAGAGCCGCCCTGGTCTGAGGTTGCGTCTCTGGTGGACCTGACGGTGTGGATCGACGTGCCCGAGGTGGAGTTGGAGCGCCGGTTGCTGGACCGCTGGGCGCATTATGGCAAGACGCCTGCGGAGGCTCGGGCCTGGATCGATGGCAATGACATGCCCAATATTCGCAGGGTCACAAAAGGGTCGCGCAGGGCGGATGTGGTGCTGCGGTTCAGCTGAAGCCGCGCTGCTGGGAGTCCGCGATCAGGCTAGCGGGTCAGCCGCCGGTATGGCTCATGTGACGCCGGGTCTGGCCGACAACATTCTGCCGCGAATAGTCGAAATCATGCCCCTTGGGCTTGCGGGCGATGGCATTGCGGATCGCGTGTTTAAGCTGTTCGTCATCCTGACTCGCGCGAAGGGGCGCGCGCAGGTCGGCCATGTCTTCCTGACCGAGGCACATATAGAGCTCACCGGTGCAGGTCAGGCGGACGCGGTTGCAGCTTTCGCAGAAATTATGGGTCAGTGGCGTGATCAGACCGATCTTCTGGCCGGTTTCTTCCAGCCGCAAATAGCGCGCCGGTCCACCGGTGCGCTCGGTAAGGTCGGTGATGCTGTAGCGGGTCGCCAGTTGTGCGCGCAGGTCGCTGAGCGGCCAATACTGATCGGTCCGCTGGGTTTCGCCCATGTCACCCATCGGCATGACCTCGATGAAGGTCAAGTCATGGCCATCGCGGGCGCACCATTCGGTCAGGGTGAACAGCTCATCCTCGTTGAAGCCTTTCAGCGCCACGGCATTGATCTTGACCTTGAGCCCGGCTTCACGCGCGGCCTCGATCCCGTCGAGCACTTGCGGCAGGCGGCCCCAGCGGGTGATTTCGGCGAATTTCTTGCCATCCAGCGTGTCGACCGAGACGTTGATCCGCTTGACGCCGACCGCAGCCAGATCGGCGGCATATTTCCTGAGCTGACTGCCATTGGTGGTCAGCGTCAGTTCGCGCAGGGCGCCGGTTTGCAGATGGCGCGACATCGCCTCGAAGAAGGTCATGATGCCCTTGCGGACCAGAGGCTCGCCGCCGGTGATGCGCAGTTTTTCGACGCCCATGCCGACGAAGGTGGAGCACAGGCGGTCCAGCTCTTCCAGGCTGAGCAGTTCGGCCTTGGGCAGGAAGGTCATGTGTTCGGTCATGCAATAGGCGCAGCGGAAATCGCAGCGGTCGGTGACCGAGACGCGCAGGTAGCTGATGGCGCGGGCAAAGGGGTCGATCAGCGGAACGTTCATGGGGGGAGTGTAAGCCCCGTCGGGGAGGGTCGCAAGTGGCGGCCGACGACCTGGCGACAGGATTGGTGTTGACTTGTGATCGGCAGTGGCGGCTTGTTGGCGAGCTTTCACAAAGGGATAATTTGAATGGCGAATTTTGACACGACTCAGGGTCCGGGATCGGACCTGGTATGGGCCAATTTCTATGGCCAGTTCGACCTGGCATCGGCGCACCGGGTTTTGCTCTTGAACAACCCCGGCAGCCTTGGCGGTTTTGATCTGGATGACACGATCACCTTCAGC
>JBDTQR010000242.1:0-6115 GCA_039932095.1 bacterium
CAAGGACCTGCGCGCGCGCCTTGCCGAGCGCCATGCCCTGACCGATTTGCCCGACCGTACCGGCGGCCCGGCTCGTTATGTCCGTCTGAACGATACCGGGCAGAAGATCGGCTTCATCACGCCGCTGTCGCACAACTTCTGCGAAAGCTGCAACCGCGTGCGGCTGACCTGCACCGGCGAATTGTACATGTGCCTGGGTCAGGAGGACATGGCCGACCTGCGCGCGCCCTTGCGTGCCAGCGGCGACGACGGACTTCTGGAGACAGCCATCCGCCGCGCCATCGCCGCCAAGCCCAAGGGCCATGACTTCGACTACGCGCGCCAGTCTGTCGCAGGACAAGTGACCCGCCACATGAGCCATACCGGCGGCTGACGTCTGATGATCTGATGGTCGGGGCGAGAAGATTCGAACTTCCGACCTACGGTACCCAAAACCGTCGCGCTACCAGGCTGCGCTACGCCCCGACTGTCAGCAAACCGACGAGACCGTCAGCGCACCGCTGGGGGCTACCTACTGTGTCTTGCGGGGTTTGGAAAGCGTCTACTCGCCGGAACATGGCCAAACCGACGCGGATTGATCCAGCATGGCCGACCGCAGCACCGTTCCGGGCACCAGACCCAGCTTGCGTGCCAATCCGCCATTGATTTCCAGCACATAACGGACCCCATCGCCACCGTCGATCGGCGTTTCGTCCAGCGGCACCGCGTCGGAATGCACCGCCGTCACCCGACCCTCGGCATTGGCAAAAACCATGTCGAGGGGAATCAGCGTGTTCTTCATCCAGAAATACACATGATGGGGTTCAGGATAGGCGAACAGCATCCCCGCCGACGAGGCCATCTTGTCCCGGTTCATCAGGCCCAGTTCACGTTCGGCTTCGGTCGCTGCCAGTTCCGCCGAAAACCGGATCACATTGCCGGCAAGCGTGCGCAGTTCAACCGTGTCCGGGGCGCAGGCTGCCGAGGCCGCTGCGCCCCACACCCACACCCACAGACCTAGTGCCGCACTGAACTTTCCCATGACACCACCTGCACCGCCATGCGGCCACGCTTGCCCTCGACAATCCTCAGGCAGACCGCTTCACCTGCCTGCAGATCGGCAAAGCCCGATACCCGCAGCACTTCGACATGGATAAAGACATCTTCGGGCCGGCCAAAGACATTGGCAAAACCAAAGCCCTTGTCCTTGTCGAACCACTTGACCCGGGACGGCTCGAGCGGCAACGAGGTCACCTCTTCGGGCAGCCCGGCCTGATCCTCTTCGGACAGCACCAGTTGCACACCTTCGGGCGGCGAAATCTGCAAGACTTCAAGCGCTTGTGCCCCTCGCGGCGTCAACTGCACCTTCACGGTAATGCCCGCACCATCGGCAATCGAACTTTGACCATAGTTGCGCAACACATTGGCGTGCAACAGGATGTCGCCTTCAGCGTCGTCACTGACGATGAAGCCAAATCCCTTGCCGGGATCGAACCATTTGACGCGGCCAATCACGACCATGGTCGCTTTATCTTCTTCGGCTGTCATTTCGTAAATTGTATTCCAATTGGGTGTCCCGCCGCCAAAGTCATGGGGCAATCGCCCCTCATGATGCAAGGGGCAATTTTGCTAAATCCCTGCCAACCTATACGGACGGATAGGGACTCGAGCGGATTGCCGCGAGACCGGACTACGGGTTGAGTCGGTCTATTAACCATTGACTTTCAGGGTCTTGCCTGGTCCACCTAAACCGATCATGCAGCCGGAACTGGCCATCTGCCCAAAATTCGATCTCCAGTGGAACCAGCCTGAACCCACCCCAGAACGGTGGGCGGGCGGGGCTGGTCCCATGCTCCAGCGTGACCTTTGCAACCTCCGCCATCAGTGCTCCGCGCGACGCCAATGGTTCTGATTGTCTGGATGCCCAGGCACCCAACCGCGATTTCAGCGAACGGCTGGAATAATAGGCGTCGGCCTGTTCGCCGTCCTCGCGGCTGATCAGCCCGCGCACCCGAATCTGCCGGCGCAGCGACTTCCAGTGCAGCACGAAGGCCGCCTTGCCGCCCTGCGTCAACTCCCGCGCCTTGGCGCTGTCGTAATTGGTGTAGAAAACAAAGGCCGCATCCTCGACATCCTTCAACAACACCATCCGCACATTGGGCATGCCGTCTGCAGCGACGGTGGCAAGTGCAATGGCGTTCGGATCGTTGGGTTCGGTCGCCTCCGCCTCCAGAAGCCAGTCGCGTACAATCGCAAACGGATCGTCTCCCGCAAAGATTCCCGACCGGTCCATGGCATTCCTCCGTATCAACCGCCGCCCTTGATGCAGGGCAATCTATCGCCTACAGCATAGGCAAGGAAACAGGGTGGGCGGGGAAGACTGAATGTCAACTGGACTTATGCAGGGCAAACGCGGCCTCATCATGGGGCTTGCCAATGACAAATCCATTGCCTGGGGCATCGCCAAGGCCTTGGCAGAGCATGGCGCAGAGATGGCCTTCTCCTATCAGGGTGAGGCATTGAAGAAGCGGGTCGAACCCCTGATAGCCTCGATCGGCATGTCCGAGATGCTGGAATGCGACGTCTCGAACGAGGCATCGATGGACGACCTGTTTGCCCATCTGACGCGGCTCTGGGGCAAGATCGACTTTCTGGTCCACGCCATCGGCTTTTCCGACAAGAACGAGTTGCGGGGGCGCTACGTCGACACCGGCCGCGCCAACTTCCTGATGACGATGGATATTTCGGTCTACTCTTTCACCGCCGTCGCCCGCCGCGCCGCCGCGATGATGAACCCCGGCAGCGCGCTGCTGACCCTGACCTATTACGGTGCCGAAAAGGTCATGCCGCATTACAACGTCATGGGTCTGGCCAAGGCTGCCCTTGAATCCTCGGTCCAATATATCGCTGAAGACCTTGGCAAGGACGGCATTCGCTGCAACGCCATCTCTGCCGGTCCGATCAAGACCCTGGCAGCAAGCGGCATCGGCGACTTCCGCTACATCATGAAGTGGAACGAGCTGAACTCTCCCCTGCGCCGCAACGTCACCCAGGAAGAGGTTGGCAAGGCCGCGCTCTATCTGCTGTCCGACCTCGGCTCTGGCACCACCGGTGAGGTGCTGCATGTCGACGCCGGCTATCACGTCGTTGGCATGAAGGCGGTAGATGCGCCCGATATCGACGTGGTGACCGGGCGCAAGGACGGCCAATGACGCTGACGGCTTTCTTGACTGTTGCCCTTCTGCATCTGATGGCCGCGATCAGCCCCGGCCCGGCCGTCCTGATGTCAGCCCGCACCGGCGTGACCGAGGGGTTGCGCACCGGGGCCTTTCTCGCCGCAGGAATCGGCCTTGGGGGCGTCATCTGGGCCTCTGTCGCGCTGTTCGGCCTTTCCCTGGTGTTTCAGACCGCGCCCGTCGTGCTGTGGACGCTCAAGATCAGCGGTGGCCTCTATCTGCTCTATATGGGTGTCAATCTGTGGCGTACCGCCGACCAGCCGCTGGACATCGGCGCAACGAAAACCCCGCGCAGTGCCGCCTCGGTCTTTCGCCTTGGCCTGATCACCCAACTGGCCAACCCCAAGCCCGCCGTGCTGTTCTCGGCAATTTTCATAGGCACCGTGCCGCGCGGTACCGCGCCCTGGGTCATCGTCGCGTTACTTGTGGTTGTATTCCTCAATGAAACTCTATGGAACACACTTGTCGCGCGGATTTTCTCTTTCAACCGCTCGCGCAGTGCCTATATCAGCCTGAAATCCGTGATCGACCGCAGCTTTGGCGCCATGCTTGGCCTGCTCGGCGTCAAGATCGCCGCCACCTGAGGACCCGCCATGACCGACCGTCTGCCGCATGAGAAAGGTTTCCATGTTTCCTGGGACCAGATCCACCGCGACGCCCGCGCCCTGGCGTGGCGTCTGGATGGCAAGGGGCCGGACGGCGGGGCGTGGAAGGCCGTGGTCGGCATCACCCGTGGCGGTCTGGTACCAGCGATGATCGTCTCCCGCGAACTCGACATTCGCACCGTCGACACGATCTCGGTCAAAAGCTACAACCATCAGTCGCAGACCGGGGCCACCGTGATCAAATCACCGCAGGCCGATCTGATGGGCGATGGCACCGGCATCCTGATCGTCGATGACCTCGTCGATACCGGCAAGACGCTGGAACTGGTGCGCCGCCTCTACCCCAAGGCGCATTTCGCCACGGTCTATGCCAAACCTTCCGGCAAACCGATGGTCGACAGCTACATCACGGAAGTGTCACAGGATACGTGGATATTCTTCCCATGGGACATGGCATTGCAATACGTACAACCCTACCGCGGTCAGGACTGAGCATGTGGATCAGCCCGACAGGCCGACTGAGCAGATGGCTGCATTGGCTGTTTGAAATGTCGCTGGTCATCAAGGGGTTGCTGGCGGCAGGGGAATCGCTGTCCGGCCTCGGCCTGTTGCTGACGCCCAACATGACCATCATCCATTTCTACAGCTGGCTGACGTTCCACAAGCTGGCGCAGAGCCTGTCGGACGACATGGCGCAATGGGTGCAGCACGTCGCCAACGGCTTTCCGGTCCATATCCAGCATTTCACCGCGCTCTACCTGCTTGGCCATGGCGCGCTGAAATTCATCATGGTGCTGATGCTGTGGCGCCGCATCCTGTGGGCCTACCCGGCGGCGATGGCGGTTCTGCTGGGTTTTGTCATCTACCAGATGACCGAATTCTACATCGGCCATTCGCTGGGCTTCCTGCTCCTGTCGTTCTTCGACGTCGTGATGACCGTGCTGGTCTTCCGCGAATGGAACATGCTGAAGCTGAAACGCAGCTTGACGGCTCCGGCTGAATGACAAGCCCTTGCCAGCGGGCGGTTTTCGCGGTCCAAGGGTGAGACCACCAAAGGACCCGCGATGACCGCTCCGCTGAACCCCGCCATGGCCGCCACCTTCCCGCCCCCGGTGATGGAGGCGCGGCGTTGGCTGGCTGGCGTGACCTTTCCCGCCGACCGCCCGCTGATCAACGTTTCGCAAGCCGCCCCGGTCGAGATTCCGCCGCTCGGTCTGCGTCAGGCCCTGGCTGACGCCGCGCTGAACACCCCCGAGGCGCATCTCTACGGGCCCGTGCTTGGCCTGCCCGCGCTCAGGGCCGAAATTGCCAGCCAGTGGTCGCAGTCCTATGGTGGCCAGATCAATCCGCTGCAGGTCGCAATCACCCAGGGTTGCAATCAGGCGTTCTGCGCCGTGATGGCCACTCTGGCGGGCGCTGGGGATGACGTCATCCTGCCCACCCCTTGGTATTTCAATCATAAAATGTGGCTCGACATGCAGGGCGTCTCCGCCGTTCCGCTGCCGACCGGTCCCGGCCTGATCCCCGACGCCGCCGCCGCCGCTGACCTGATCACCCCAAGAACCCGCGCCATCGTACTGGTCTCTCCCAACAACCCCGGCGGCGTCGAGTACCCGGCCGCAACTCTTGCCGCCTTCCGTGACCTCGCCCGGTCGCGCAACCTCGCGCTGATCGTCGATGAAACCTACCGCGACTTCGACAGCCGGCATTCCTCGGAAATCGGTGGCCGGCCGCATGACCTTTTCACCGACCCCGACTGGCCCGACACCTTCATCCACCTGTACTCCTTCTCCAAGGCCTACCGCCTGACCGGCCACCGAGTGGGTGCAGTCGTCGCCTCTGAAACCCGCCTTGCCGAGATCGAGAAATTCCTCGACACCGTCGCGATCTGCCCCGGCCAGCTTGGCCAGATCGCAGCGCTTTGGGGCATGCGGAACCTCACGCAATGGGTCGTGGGCGAACGCGCGGAAATCCTCGCCCGCCGCGCTGCGATGACCGCTGGCTTCTCTGCTCTGCCTGACTGGAAACTCCTCGGTTGCGGCGCCTATTTCGCCTATGTCGAACACCCCTACGCCCTCGCCTCGGATGCATTATGCAAACGCCTCGTCACCGAGGCCGGCGTCCTGATGCTGCCCGGCACCATGTTCCAGCCCGACGGGCAAGGCAAATCCCAGATCCGCATCGCCTTCGCCAATGTCGATAGCACAGGCATAGCCGAGTTGTTCCTCCGCCTCGCCACCCTCACCCTCTGACCCCTACATATTGGTCAAAATACCCTCGGGGGGCCCCGGGGGG
>JBDTQR010000243.1:0-6104 GCA_039932095.1 bacterium
TTTCGGGTGATCATCGGGCCGCATTGTGTGGTGGCATCGGTCCCGGCACCGACCTTCATCGCTGCCATCCGTTGCGCAAGACCGGCGACGAAGGCATCATGGATGCCGTCCTGCACATAGAACCGGTTGGCGGCGGTGCAGGCTTCGCCCGCGTTGCGCATCTTGGCCACCATCGCACCATCCAGCGCGGCGGTCAGGTCCGCGTCGTCAAACACGAGGAACGGCGCATTGCCACCAAGCTCCATCGAACAGCTGATCACGGTTTTGGCGGCCTCGGCCAACAAGCCACGCCCTACGCCGGTTGATCCGGTGAACGAAAGCTTGCGCACTCTGGGGTCGGCAAGCATTGCTGCGGTGACCGGGCCCGGCTGGGTCGTTGTCAGGACATTGATGACCCCCGGCGGCACGCCCGCCTCTTCGGCCAGACGCGCCATGGCATAGGCGGTCAACGGGGTTTCGGACGCGGGCTTCAGGATCACCGTGCAGCCTGCCGCCAATGCCGGGCCGATCTTTCGGGTCGCCATGGCGGCGGGAAAATTCCACGGCGTGATCAGGACAGCGATCCCGATGGGTTCATGATCCACCAGAATATTGTGCGAACCGGATGGCGTGCGGCGGAATTCGCCGGGAATCCGGGTGGCTTCCTCGGCATACCAGCGGAAGAATTCGGCAGCATAAGCAACCTCGCCCCGCGCGTCCGGCAGCGCTTTGCCGTTTTCAAGCGAGATAAGATGAGCGAGTGCTTCGGCCTCTGCCGTCATCCGGTCAAAAAGCCGCCGCAGGATCTCTGACCGCTGGCGGGGCGGGGTCGCGCGCCAGCCCGCAGCAGCGGCCGCCGCCGCATCTACCGCAGCCATGGCCTGCGCGATTCCGGCATCAGCGACCTCGGCAATCGGCAGTCCGGTCGAAGGGTTGATCACCGGAATGCCCGTGCCCTGCACCCATTTGCCGCCAATCCACAGGCCATGGGCATGTAGCGCGGGGTCGGCGTAGTCGTGGCAGATCGTCGGGGCAGCAACTGTCATCATGCGATCCTCAGGCCAAGGTCTGGGCAAAAGAAAGCTCGCCCGAGAAGGCCGCCTGCAGCAGTTGGCGCATGTCGGCCGGGGAAATGGCGCGCGGGTTGTTCTGCATCAGGCGGGCAATGCCAAGCGACTGGTCGGCAACCCAGTCGATCTTGTCAGCAGCCAGGCCAAGCTCTGCCAGATTGGCGGGAATGCCGATCCGCCGGAAAAGGGCTGCAATTGCAGGAATGACCTGTTCGCCACGGGCAAGACCCATTGCGCCCGCGATTTCCGTCAGTTCGGGGCCAATCTCCGGCGCGTTCCAGGCCATGACATAGGGCATCAGACAGGCGACGCCGGTGCCGTGGGCCGTATGGGTCAGCGCACCGATCGGGTATTGGATCGCATGTGTCGCAGCCGTGCCCGCGACGCCAAACGCGAGTCCGGCGAGGGTTGCGCCCTGCATGACCTTGGCCCGCGCGTCGGCGTTGGCTCCATCGGCGCAGGCAGCCTCAAGCCCCTGCCACAACAAAGTTATGGCGCGCAGGGCGAAGTGGTCGGACATCGCGTTCTTGCCAACGAAAACGCGCTCTTGCGACAGACTTGGCGTCACGGGTCTGCGGATCGCGGTAAACGCCTCGATGGCATGGGTCAGCGCATCGGCCCCCGCTATGGCTGTAAGTTGCCGAGGGCAGGTCATCGTCAATTCGGGATCACAGATTGCAGCGACAGGAATGAGATATGGGCTGGAAATGCCGACCTTCAGCACGCGCTCTGAATCCGACAGGACGGCCACCGGCGTGACCTCTGAGCCGGTGCCAGCCGTGGTCGGAACGGCAATCATCGGCAGAACCGGTCCCGGCACCAGATGTTCACCAAAATAGATCTGCGGTGTGCCGCCATGCGTCAACAACAGCGCCAGACACTTGGCCATGTCGAGACATGACCCTCCGCCGACACCAATGACCAGATCTGCGCCGAAATTGCGTTGAAGCTCTGCCGCAGCCATGGCCGATAAGACCGGAACATCCGGCAGTGTGCTGGCATCGATCTGGACCGCAAGCCCCGCGGCGGCCAGACTGCGAACCATCGCGAGCAAATCCGCATCGCCAGCAAGTCGGGCGTCGGTGACGATCAGCGCCCGGGTTCCAAGCCGCTTGGCCACATCCGCAAGGGCATGGCGCTGACCCGGACCAAACAGGATCTCACGCGGGGCCCGGATCGTGCCAAAGTGCTGCATTCTGTCCCTCGTCTTTCAGGTCGGATGGGGCGTTGTCATGGGCCAATTCATCGGGTACATGAAATCGTATATGATAAACGATTTGACATGCGATAGCATATCTGCGACCGATTGCCTCGTGTCAAGCGAAGACGGAGCAGGGATGGGACTGGCGGCGGAGCATGAGCGCAAGGCGGTTTCGCTGCGGCCGGCCAGCATCGTCGATGGTGCTTATGAAAACATCTATGAACGCCTGATGTCGCTGGAAATTGCGCCCGGCGCGCGAATAGCAATTGATGCGCTGTCCCGCGAACTGGACATATCGCAGACTCCGGTGCGCGAGGCGCTAAGCCGGCTGGAACGCGAAGGTCTGGTGCGCAAGGCCCATCTGATCGGGTATTCGGCCGCACCGCAGCTGACCCGCAAGCAGTTCGACGATCTCTATGATTTTCGCCTGCTGCTGGAGCCAGAGGGCGCGCGTCTTGCGGCCCAGAACCTGACACCCGGGACTTTGGCCGAGATTGAGGCCGCCGCCGCCGACATGCAGAACGGTGGCGCCCCGGTCGATCGTACCAGCCGTTATTCGCGCTTTGCCCGGGCCGACGCGCATTTCCATGACGCAATCTTGCGGATCGGCGGCAACAATGTCATCCGGAATGCCCTGTCCGGGCAGCATGTGCATCTGCACATCTTCCGGCTGATGTTCCACGCCCGTGTCACCGAAGAGGCCCTGGACGAGCATGAGCGGTTGCTCGCTGCGTTCCGCGCCCGTGACGCTGCCTCGGCCCATCGGGCGATGCGGGACCATATCCAGCGGTCACGTGACCGTCTGACCCCGGCCTTTGAATAGGTTCGGACCAAGCGGCAGGGAGGAAACCTGCCGTTCGCCCCATTGCGTGACGACCTTACAACCGTCGCGCATCTGACACCAAACGGAGGAAAGAAACATGGCCGGCAAGAAGATCCTGATGCTTACGGGAGAATTCACGGAAGAATACGAGATTTTCGTGTTCCAGCAGGGAATGGAGGCCGTGGGCCACACCGTGCACGTTGTCTGCCCGGACAAGAAGGCCGGCGAAAAGATTCAGACTTCGCTGCACGATTTTGAGGGGCACCAGACCTATATCGAACGGTTCGGCCACTTCGCCGACATCAACAAGACCTTCTCTGACGCTGAAAAGCAGTTGGACCAATACGACGCGGTCTATTGCGCAGGCGGACGCGGCCCGGAGTACATCCGCACGGACAAGCGGGTGCAAGCGATGGTGCGCCACTTCCATGAAACCAAAAAGCCGATCTTCACCATCTGCCACGGCGTGCAGATCCTTGTTGCTGTTGACGGCGTGGTGCGCGGCAAGAAAGTCGCAGCGCTCGGGGCCTGCGAGCCGGAAGTCATTCTGGCTGGCGGCACCTATATCGACGTGAAGCCGACTGAAGCCTTTGTCGATGGCACGATGGTTTCGGCCAAGGGCTGGACGGGACTGGCCGCATTCATGCGAGAATGCCTGAAGGTTCTGGGAACCCAGATCACCCATACCTGAGCATCAAAGCGTCAGGACATTGACGACCACCGAGCCATCAGACGGAGCGGTGGTCGTTTCGCGGGCCGGACGAGCCGCGGTCACCGCAGCACCCCTGATAGTCGCAAATTGCGCCAGCCAGAACGTGGAGCCCGTCCGGTGTCAGATCAGGCCGTACTGCCGGGCCTTGTTCCGAAGGAACGGCAGGCCGTTGCCCATGACCACCGCCTCGCTTTCGGCAACCGGTCGCCAGACGCTGAGGCCGTAGGCCAGAAGTGGCTCCATATTGATGAAGCTTTCCATGGCAAGCCCGCCCTTGAAGCCAATGGCGGCCAAGGTCGCAAAGGTCTCATCCCAGTGGCAATTGCCCTCGCCCGGGGTGCCGCGGTCGGATTCCGAAAGATGGATATAGCGCAGGTGATCACGGGCAGTGATGATCCCGTTGCCCATGCCCTTTTCCTCGATGTTCATGTGGTAGGTGTCAAGATGGACAAAGACATTTTCAAGGCCGATCCGCTCGATCAGCGCGACCGCCTGTGCGGCGGTGTTGATCAAGTGGTTCTCGTAGCGATTGACGGCCTCGATCCCAAGGGAGATGCCGCGTGAGCGGGCATATTTCCCGGCCTCGGTCATCGCGCGCGCGACATTGTCGTTCTCGGCCTGGGTCGGGGGAACACCGGTCCGCTCGCCGATACCGCCGAATGTCACGCCGGACAGCGCCTCGGCACCTATATCAGCGGTCAGGTCGATCGCCAGCTTCAGAAACTCCACGGCCTGGTCCGGGTTGCGGGATGGCCATGCGTATTCGGGCAGGCCAAGCGAACAGACCGCGTGCATCTTGTAGGCTTCAAGCAGTTTGCGCGTATGGGCGGCGTCCACCGATCTGGTGTCGGCAATCGAAATCTCGATGAAGTCGAGATTGTATTTCTGGACCGCCTCAAGCGTGAATTCAGCCCCTACCTTTGTCCAGCCGCTGGTCCACATGCTGGTATGAACGCCAAAACCTTTCATCGCGATATCCTCATGAATTGAAGTTGCCCCGCAGCCCACCGCAAGATCATCACCCCTGCAAGCAGCAGGCCCCAGATTGCCGTCGCCAGATGCTGGTTGGCCCCGATCAGGTTCAGTCCGGACGACAGCAGTTGCAGAATGATCAGTGCCAGAAACACCGACAGCACTTTGCCAAATCCGCCAAACGGGTTCAGACCGCCAAGAAAACAGGCGAGCACGGTGATCAGCACGTAAGACTCGCCATGGCCAACCCGGACCGAGTTGAACCGCGACAGCATGACAATGCCGGCAATGCCGCACATCGCACCGGACAGCACATAGATCAGCGTGATGACGCGGCGGGTTGGCAGACCGGAATAACGCGCCGCCTCGATGTTTGAGCCGACCATGTAGATGGAAAACCCCAGCTTGGTGCGGGTCATCAGGATATGCCAGAGGACGACCGCGACAATCAGGATCAAGAGTGCAATTGGCACGCCAAGCAAGGAACCATGGCCGATTGGCTGGATGAATTCGGGAAAGCCCGAGATGTCGGCCCCGCGCGTCAGGAACTCACCAAGCCCGCGCAGAAAGATCATCATCGCCAGCGACACCAGGATCGGATGCGCGCCGGTATGGGCAATGACCGGTCCCATGACCAGACCGCTTGCCGCACCTACAGCGACGGCAAGCCCCGCACCCAGGATAAAGGCCATTGGGCCGGCGTCGGGTCCGCCATAGGCCTGCAAAACCCAAGCAAGGGTCAGCCCGCATATATTGGCGGTGAATGTGACCGAGAGATTGATGCCGCCCGAGATGATCGGCATCAGCATCGCAAGGGTCAGAAGGCCAAGTTCGGGAAGCTGGAACGCCACCGACTCGAAGTTTGCAACCGACAGGAACCGCGGCGAGAGCAGGCTGAAGAAGATGACGACCGCGACAAGTGCGGCCAACAGACCAATTGTTTCGGCGCCAAGCCATAGCGCGGTTCGCCGCCATGGGCTGGGTTTGGTGACAGGGTGCCGGGCCTGCAAGTCGCTCATGATTGGCTCCGCTTGCGAAAGCCTGCGAACACCTGGCCCAGAGGTGCGTTCGACAGTGTGATTGCCAGCAGTATGATCGCGCCGATGATCATCTTGAAGGCATAGGGTGAAATCCCCAGCAGGTTCAGCCCATTCTGGGTGACCGTGACAAGGGACACGCCCAGAATGCAGCCTAATACCGTGCCGCGCCCGCCGCCAAGACGCGCGCCACCCAGTACAACGGCAGCCAGGACGTCCAACTCACGGCCGATCAGCGCATTCGGCACGACCTCCTGCGCATATTCGACCTGCACCAAACCGCCGATCCCGGCCATCATCCCGAGCCAGC
>JBDTQR010000244.1:0-6090 GCA_039932095.1 bacterium
ATCGCGGCCCCCTGGCTTTTGACCGGCAACGCGACGCCGTTCGCGAACTGGACCGGCATGGCGGGCGGCGCGCTGCTGATCGCGCTGAGCATCCCGCGCGGACGGATCGCCAATTCCTATGCCGGGTGGGACCGGGTTGTATACTGGCCGATGTAACACAGTCAAAGGAAGGGAAAAGCCATGACAACAGGATTTTGGGCACACAGCCGCAAGCACGTGTTGGCCGCACTGTCGATCTATACCATTGGCGCGCTTCTGGTGGTGGCGGTTTTCGGCGGAATCATCGTCTATGCCGGGTTCTTCAACGTCTCCGCCCTGGTTCCCGATCAAGCCCCCCTGCAATGGCTGTTTGTGACAACACGCGAAGCCTCCATCGGTTACCATGCGAAGGGTATTGTCGCGCCCGCGTCGACTGGCCCGGCGCAGGTCGACAACGGCTTTCGTTTATTCCAAGGCGAATGCTCGATGTGTCATTCCGTCCGGGGGTTCAAGGCTGGCATCATGTCGGTCGGTCTCAATCCACCAGCGCCACCGTTGGCAGAATTGATCGATATGACCGATGCCGAGACGTTTTGGGTGGTCAAGAACGGAATTCGATTTACCGGGATGCCGGCCTGGCAGGCGACCAACACCGATGCCCAACTGTGGGATATCGTAGCATTTCTGATGAGTTCCAAGAACATGAAGGACGCCGACTTTGTCGCGATGGGGGCCCGGCTCGGTTTGCCGGCACTGACCAAGTGAACGAAGGCATCACGGGCCCGCTGGGACAAGATGTGACCCTATTCAATACGTGCAACTGGCCGGGGTCCGGCTAGGCCGGACTGAAAAGGAAAGTGAAATGGAATGGCTTGGCAACAACTGGTTCTGGCTTGTCATCATCGGTGGCATGTTCGGCATTCATTTCTTTGGCCATCGCAGGCATGGTTCCGGTCGCCACCATGGCGCGCCACCGTCCGATCACGATATCGGTGCAACTCCCGGAAAAGTGTCGTCCGAGCCCCACAGCCACGGGGCAATGGCTGACGGCACAGAAACCGCCCCGCAGGCAACCCGGCCTCCCGATCAGAAGACCGCGACAAAGCACAAGCTTGGTTGCTGACGGACGTCACGCAAGGACTATCTATATGAATATCTGGCCACCCCTCCCGTCACATTCGCTGCCTCGATGACCCAAGTTGCGGGCCCCTCCGGGGTGCCAGTACGGACTGTTATCGTCTTGATGATCGCCGTTTTTACTGTCTCCATGGGATTTGGCATCATACTGCCCCTGTTGCCGTTTTTGATCGAGCGGTTTCTGGGTACGGGGGCGCAGGCGGTGCAGATGTCGCGCGCGACCGGCCTGTTGACGGCAATATACACGCTGGCATTGTTCGTCTTCGCGCCCCTCTGGGGCCGTCTGTCTGACAAAATCGGAAGGCGGGTTATCTTGCTCGTGGCCTGGGCGGGTTTGCGCTTACGATGCTGGTGTTTTCCTTCGTGCAACGGCTGTCCGGGCTCTATGTCGAGCGTTTCCTCAGCGGATTTTTCGCGGCTGCCGTCACTCCGGTGGCTCTTTCGGTGATAGCCGACCTTGCGGTCAGTGATGCGGCCCGCGCGCGCCGGTTGCCGTTTGTCAGCATCGCCGGCATCAGCGGTTATCTGCTGGGCCCAATGCTGGGCGTACTGCTTTCTGGACTCGGCGGCGCGACCGGATCCATCGCGGTGCCGCTGCGTGCCACTGCGTTGTTGGCATTGATTGCGGCACTTTTCATCGCAATAGCCGTCCCCGGGGGAGCACCGCGACCTTCTTTAGAAAAACGCGACCGCAATCTGGGCGAGAAAGATCGAGGAACCATCTTTCGACTTTTGGCTCTCGCTTTCGTGGTCACCGCCGCTGTTGGCGTGTTCGAGGTCGGGCTGGCGCTGCGCGGCAAAATTGATCTCGGGCTCACTCGCGCCGAGATCGCCTGGATGTTCACTGAATGCAGCTTGGTAATGATCGTGGTTCAGGCCATCGTCTTTTCGCCATTGATCCGGCCTGAAGCGACGCGTTGGCTCATTGCGCCTGCGCTTGCGGTGCTGGCAGTTAGTTTGGCGTTAGTGCCCTTTGCGTCGAACTTCCCCCTTATGCTTGCGGTAATTGCAGCGGTTGCGGCAAGCGCAGGCATCCTGTCGCCAATTCTGACCTTCTGGATTTCCAACAAAGCGCGCGGTGCAACACAAGGGGCAGCATTCGGCACGCAGACAGCCGCCGCGAGCCTTGGAGCCGCCACCGGCGCAGCGGCGGGCGGTATGTTGTTCGATGTTACCGTCCTTCCAAATGCCGCATTTGTTTTCGTGACTGTGACGACCTTGATCGGAGTGGCCATCAGCCTCGGCCTTCCTGCCCTTCTGATGCCGCCCATCCCCCGCGATCCCCTACCGCAACCCTAACGGAGGCCACCTGTGATCATCGATCGCGGCGTGATTGCTGCCAAGTTCATGAGCAAATGGGATGCCGTCCAATTCACCACAATAGCCCTCACTGGAGGAAACATCGATGAACGTGAGTTCGAAAGCCAAAGAACTGGGAGTGGTGGTTCTTCAGGGCGCTGGATCAATTAGTCCTGATCATTTCAGCGTCCACTCAGAAATATTCGATGGCGGTAGGCGCAAGGACTGGGCTGCCAGGGTGACCCTCGGGACCATGACTGCGCTTGTGATGGACAGAAATGCGCCGGAATGGGGCAGCAAACGCTTCCGCACTGTGTGGGACAGCATTTGCTCCACGACCGGAGAGCTCACACAAGAAAAAAATGATGCCATGCGGCATCGTCACCGACCCGAGCGCGCGCTTCGTCCTCTTTCAAGATGCCCGCGGCTTTTTCAAACCCCGCCTTCGACCGCCCGAACTTGGGCACCACGGTCCAACCTGCAGCGAAAGGAGTACCTACATGTCCGACATTTCGCGGGAGCCGCCGTCGCCTCCCAATCTTTCCCATTCCCAAAAGGGGCGACGGGATTTCCTTTATTATGCAACCGCTGGCGCTGCGGTCGTGACCGTCGGTGCCGGTATTTGGCCACTCATCAACAGTATGAACCCGAGCGCCGATGTTACGGCAGTGGCCAAAATCGAAGTTGATCTGTCAAATGTCGCCCTCGGCGCGAGAATTACCGTCGTCTGGCAAGGCAAGCCCATCTTTATAGACCATCGTACCGAGAAACGAATTTCGGAATCACGGGCAGATGACCAGTCTCCCATGCCGGATCCAGCCTTCGACTCGGCGAGAGCACAACGGTCTGAATGGCTTATCCAGATCGGCATTTGCACGCATCTCGGCTGCATTCCTCTCGGTCAAAACCCGGGTGATCCAGTTGGTCAATGGGATGGATGGCTCTGCCCGTGCCACGGTTCCGTCTATGATACAGCCGGGCGGATTCGTCGGGGTCCCGCGCCGCGCAACCTGGACTTGCCGCCTTACCACTTCGTCTCAAACACTCTGTTGAGAATAGGCTAACAAGCGCGCTTAGAGAAATGGCGGGGGATCCAGCAGGAGTCTCATAGAGCCAAGTGAATCGAAGATCCTCCGTTAGCTTTAATTCTAGCGGTTGAATGCACAAAAATCTGACTTCGACATTCCGGTGCGCATTCCCATCCTAAATACTGTAGAAACCGACTTGAGCAACTTGTGCGAGCCGATCTTTCAAATTGGTGGCCTAAAATCTCAATGCGAGCCAGAGGGCTAGTCCAAATGCTGCTATCGATAGTCCTGCCATGCCGAGGACCTGCCACGATGGCGGCGGCTGGTGGTCCATTTTGTGCTTGTCGTGAGCGGAGACGTCCTGCTGGTCTAAAGCTTCGTCGCTTGGGCGAACCGTCATCATGCCATGCTTGAGGGATTTGGCCACCAGCCACCAGTTCATCGGATAGGCCACGAGGAAGCCTATCAGCAACGCCATGCTCATGACGAACCAGAAAACGGGCATCATCGGATCCAATGGGTGCCCGACGAGGACCTTCCCTATTGTGGCGACCGGCACCATTCCCGACATCAGAAAATTCATCGACAGGAATTCGGGGATGAAGGTGCTGGCCAGTGATTGTCGATAGGTACCCCCAGCCGTCTTGAGCATGAACAGCGCCTGAAAAATGGTCCATCCGAAGCCAAACCCAAGCACGTATTCGAGCGCTATCTCAGCGAAATGGGAAAGTGTCAGCAAAGAACCGATCACGGCGCCGACCAGGATACCAATACCGTCACCGGCCACGCAATGCATGGTAGAGCCCAACACCTGGCGCCAACGGACGGCGACATAGCGCTCATGAATGCCAGACAACGGCTCCCTACAGCCAAGCACGTAGAGGAAGGCGCCCATCGGGCCGGTATAGGCCGTGAGCAGGATGAAGCCCCATTTCATTACCCCCGGTTGAGGCGAGGACCGGATGTCAATCGCGACAAACAGAACGGATGCGCCTGTCAGCGCAAACCACAATAGCATGACGCCATTCAACATGAGATACCTCGTTTGCGTGCGTCTGACCCGAATGCGACTTAAAACGGCTTTGAAGCCCTGCAAGTTGCCCCGAAAGGGCGCAAACAGTCAAGAACAAAGCCGAGACCAAGAAGGACCTCGACATCGTGTGGCCTGTGCTCGTAAGCTCGACAATCAAGCGTTCGTCATTTCCGAGACAATTGACTCCGTTCGTGCCTTGACCGAATGGTACGCAACTCCGAAGAGTTGATCGCCAAAACCAAACCGGCGCTCAAAATCGGCATGCTGACCGAAACGCTGGAGCGAAAATGACTTTTACAATATTGTGCGTCGACCTGAGAATTGAAGCGCGTCTGACCCGTACGCAGCCATGGCTTTGCAAACGATGAGCGCTCCAGATCCCGCTTTAACTGTTCCAGTCCGAAGCCTTTCGGACCGGCTCAACCAAAACTGCTTTTGTGTCACACTCGACGTCGGGTCGCTTTGCGATGCGCTCGAGCACGAGTCCAGCGATTCTACGTTCTACGAGACATTCATTCGTCCGAAGGCCCATTTGTTCTCGAGCGTGCCGGTGTTTGTCTCTGCCGCAGAGGTGGAACAGATGCAGAAGGTAGTGGCAACCATAGAAACAACAGCCAAGCTGGATGCCTACCAAGCCGCAGTTCTGTCATGGGCACCAGAAATCTCGCGAAAGGACTACGGCCCGATGGGTGCGTTGATGGGCTACGACTTCCATCTTGGCGAAGACGGTGCCCGGTTGATCGAGATTAACACCAACGCCGGCGGTGCATTTCTCAATGCCCTTCTTGCAAGGGCACAGCGCGCTTGCTGTGCGGAAATGGACATTCCGATCGGGACGCAAACCTTTGAGGACGTGGCGGTTCGCATGTTCCAGGATGAGTGGATCCAACAGCGGAGAACTGGAACCCTGCGTCGGATTGCCATCGTCGACGACAGTCCCGAAGAACAATATCTCTATCCCGAATTCGTGCTTGCGCGGCAAGTTCTGGCTGCACGCGGTGTGGACGTGGTGATCGCGGATGCCAGCCAGCTTCGCTATGAGGGCGGTCATCTGATTGCCCAAGGGGAGCCAATTGACCTTGTTTACAACCGCGTCACCGATTTTGCATTTGATCACCCCAAACACTCGGCGCTACGAGAAGCCTACCAAGATGGCGCGGTGGTCGTAACGCCAAATCCGCACAACCACGCCTTGCTTGCCGACAAGCGCAACCTTGCGTTGCTGTCCGATCCGGCGATGCTTGAAGCTTGGGGCCTGGAGCCAGACCTTCTGGCTGACCTCAAGTCCGTACCGCGTACTGTCATCGTCACTCGTGAAATCGCCGACGACCTATGGAAGTCGCGCAAGGACTTGTTCTTCAAACCGACAGGCGGACATGGCGGAAAGGCAGTTTACCGGGGAGATAAGGTGACAAAACGCGTCTGGGCGGACATCGAGCAAGGCGGCTATGTGGCCCAGACACTGGTCCGGCCAAGTGAACGCATGATCAAAATCGATGGAATACCCCAGATGCGCAAGGTGGACGTCCGGCTCTACACTTATGACAGTCATATGCTTTTGGTGGCTGCGCGTCTTTACCAAGGTCAGACCACAAATTTCAGGACTCCTGGGGG
>JBDTQR010000245.1:0-6087 GCA_039932095.1 bacterium
CCAGCTGCGTGGGGCACCGGCATTACGCAAAAGCCCCCGCGTATTGCGCTCTTTTGGCGACCCCAGCCGACCGCCGCCAGCGGCCCCGCCGCCCCGGCCACGGCGCTTGCCGTCCAGCACATGGCCGAGGACCAGATCTTCGACGCTGGACCCGGTCATGCGTTAGTCCCATCGCTCAGGAACCGAGGGACCGCGGCACGATCCGCATCGATGCCCGCGTTCGCCAAACCCGCAGGACGCCCGGCAGCCGCGAGCAAAGCGACCATTTCCTCAGCAAGATCATCCACGGAACCCTGAACCTTGCGCAGCAGCCCACTGTCGCCAGGGTTCCATTTCAGTTTGCCGCTGGCTCCAAGGCGAGCCAGCTGATTGAGGTTCGTGCCAATCGACGACAACTCGCGGCGCGCGGCAGCCAGAGCGGACACTTCGTCTGCCTGCAAAGCCAGAAGGCCGCTTGCCTGTTTGACCAGATGCCGGATTGCCTCAGAAACTGTCAGACCGTTTGCCTTGGCAACCATTTGAAACGCTGCACGTTCGTCTTCTGTCAGCCGCACCGTCACAGTCACATCGAGTCTACGGGCAGACCGGCGGTCCAGAGCGCCCTTGATCCGAGCGAGGGACTGGCGGGACCGCCCCAAAGATGCCGCAACTTGCGACACGCTTTCGCCCGCAGCGAAACGCGCTTGGGCGGCGGAGATCTCCGCATCAGATAGACGAGAGCGCGGCATTGACTTCAATACACCTTTATTGATTTCATAGCGCATCATGTAACACACAATACCGTTCCTGCCAACCGTCCTCACCGGCCGGTTTCCGCTCCTCCGAAGAGGAGCCCGCGCGCGGAAACCGAACAGCCGGTGAGGACTCCACATGCGCAGGGGTTGGCGGCTTGCCCGCCGACCCCTGCGCCTGGCCGAACGGCCACCGATCAAGGGAGCGCCCACGCGCGACCGTCCTTCAAACGTTGAGGATTTTGAGGACCGGAGCCACCGGCCCGGGCATCTGAACTTGCTGGCGGTGCCCAGCTTCAGAGTTGGACCATTCCCGGGAAGGGGCGAAGGAAGGGCGGTCGGGCAAGTGCCTCATCTTGTGAGTTGGGACCGCTTGCAGCGAAATTAGAGGTGCAGCGGCAAGACTTGCGTGCGATGGGCGGGGGGTTACTTCTGCTCGAACGATCACATCCATGCGAACAGGCAACCGGGTATCCAGTCATTTGATCATGCAAGCAGACATGCAAATGGTCGGGCGTTTTGGCAGGCGGGCAACCGACGGGCATGCGGCTGACCCGTCAATGTGTGATCCAGTCAGTCTGGCAGGCGGCTGAATGACCAGGCGACTGAATTGCCCGACGACGCACCTGCATCCGGTTATGCGGTCGGCCTGCCGGACGGTTCCGCGACCATTCTTGCAATTGGGCAGATGAGTAAACTGGCGCCCTGTCAGATCGCTTTCCATGCGTCCTGCTTCACATGCACTTGGTCAACCGGTCAGACTGTCAAACGTGCATCCGGTCAGCCATGCAAACAGGCAAACAGGCGACCCGTCAGGCTGTCACAAAGTCCACCCATTCAATCTCGAGCCCTGCTGCGCCGCAGCAACAGTGGCCGCCGAATAATTCAGGGAAAATGAAGGTTTACGGCTTCGCCCCACAACCACCGGCACAACCTGTTTGACGATCACACAACCATATGCCTATGAAGCGCGCCAGTCGTGCGGCGGAATAGTGAACCCTTACAGAGGGTTCGCTCTGTTTCTTCGTGCGACCAAGGGCGCTGATTTCCCCTGCGGTGATTGATCCGCAGGCTCCGTGCCCAATGGAAATGGGTGTTGCGATCGTGGGGTGTGTTTCATGCAAGTCATTACCATCGTGCAGACCAAGGGCGGCTCTGGCAAGACCACCACGGCCATGCTGATTGCCTCCGCAGCTCTGGAAGCCGGGCGCAGCGTGACGCTGATCGACGGCGACGTGAACGCCCAACTGGGCCGCTGGCGTGACAGCTTTGATCTGGCCGCTTGGGACGGACCGAAGAAGCCCGAATGGCCCGAAGCTCTCTCGATCCTCGCGCCTCCCGATTCTGTGCAGGGATTGTTAACCCTGCTGGGGGCCGAGGAAGCGAAAGGTACAAACCTGGTCATGCTCGATACGCGGCCCGGCACCCATGCCGACACAGAAGACTTCTGCCTGCTCTCCGACCTGGTGCTGATCCCGGCACGGCCGGTCTATGCCGAATGGGAGATGACCCATCGTGCCGTCCTCTGGATGGATGATCTTCGTGCGAGCATCGCCGAGGGAGAACAGTTTCCGGAAGTGCGGGTATTGGTGATCGATGCCGGTCCAAAGATCATTGACGCAGCGACCCGGGAAGGGGGCATGAGCCTTCTGCCCAAACGGGACCAAGATGTGCTGACGGAAATCCTGCGCCTGGACCATCTCGATGTCATCGTGCCTCATTCGAAGATTCTCGAGCAGTTGGGTTTCCATGGTCCACTCGGGCCAGCCGCGGTCGCCAATGCGCGGGCACCGGGCGGGCGGCTGATGGCGGAAGCCATCTCGCGCCAATTGGAGGTGGCGGGGCTCGTTCTCGCTGGGATCGACGAGGTCGTGCCGAGATGAGCCGCTTCAAACTGCCACCGCGAGTGGCACCCTCACCCGCCGCAGGCGAGCCGGGCATGCAGAATGCTGTCGCACGACTGCGGTCGTCTCGCCAGATTCAGGATCGGTTCCTGGCTGAACAACGCGGGCAGGGCGGGGAGATCGCTCCAGAAGTCGAAGCGTCCCAAGGCCGCAGGGTTGCATCGGTTTCTGGCGATGTAAGGGCAGAGGCATCACCATCCTATGAAACAGAATCTCTGGTGGAGCGGGCAGGGAAATCCCGGAAAGACACGAAGGAGAAGATTGTGGTGATGTTCCGTCTGCCTAAAGCACAGGTGGAGCGCTTGTCAGGGATTCCGGAGGCCGCAGGACTGAGCAATGCCTATGTCTTGAAGGCCTTCGCTAAGGAGGGCAGGGCGGCATTGCGCGCAGTCACCTCCGCCGACGATCTGGCTCCACTGGTCGCCACCGCGAAATCCTTTCGGCTAACCAAAGTCTCGGAGATGACCGTGGGCGAAGCCATGACTGTCTACATTCAACCCGTGGCGCTGGAGGAGATGCACATCGCCCTGGGCGATCCCTGGATGATCCTGCCCAAGGCCACGGCTTCTGGTGCCTTCCTTGCCGCCGTCGTCATCCGCCTCATCGAGGCGCGACTAGCGAGGAAGATCCCATCATGATCCGCGCTTCACTGGCAAGCGAGATCCGGGACGGGCGCAGTCTCGACCTTCAAGCTGGCTTTGCTGGTGACGATGGCGAACGAACCACCGGCTTTCACCATTTCCACCATCTTCGACCACTCTGCAGCATCGGTCTGCGTCTGAAAGGCGTGGCCATCCTTCACAGCAAGCCGTGCCTGCTCTCCGGTCTTGGCGAGGAAGACCACCATGGTCGGATCTGCATCCTTGGCAAATTCCACAGCGACATTGGCATTCGAGTCCGGTCCGAAGACCCGGGCCGGGTCGCAGTAAAGCCGCAGCTCGCCGTCCGCCGTTTTGAGGGACAGCGCGCGAAGGCCACGCTGGACGGTGTCCGCCCAGGTGTCGAGCGCCAGCGCGGGGGTGACGGCGACGAACAGAGCAACCGCAGCAAGAATGGGGGATGGAATTTGCATCGGGAGAAGGGCCTTTCTTTGCGCGTGTTGTCACTACACTGCACCACTTATGAGAGCATTACATATGTTCTGATGTCGGCTGTGTCTAGCATCGGCGCGACCAAAGAGGCGAGGGGTTCACGCCATGAGCGGTGAAACCAGGCCCATCCTCGTCGGTCGCGTCTGGCGAGATCCCGACTGCACCGGTGACCCATTGGCAGAACAGCACCGTCATGTAGACGGGCAACTCGTCCTGACTTGGGCGATCGACCCGGAAAGCCTTCGGGGCCTGATCTGGCTTGAGGTTCTCTGCCAAGATTCCGATGATCCATCAGCATCCTGAATCGATCAGGGCGTGTGATTCAAATTCCTGATTGGACGTCAGGAAAAACCAGGCGCATCCTAAGCCCAGGAGGCGCCCATGTCCTGCCAGCTGCTGCACCGCATCGACCCCGATCTCAACATGGCCCGGTTCTATCGGGTCGAGGTCACGCCGGACCTGTTCGGTCAGGTCATCGTCGAACGGCGTTGGGGCCGAACCTGGAGCATGGGGCAAAGCCGCTCGGCATCATACCCATCGATCTCTTCTGCGGAAGCGGCGGCTTCTGCCCTGATCCGCGCAAAGAAAAGGCGGGGCTACAGGGCCGCAGCATGAGCGATAGAAGATCGCCCTATCGCTCATGCGCTCCACCTTAGAGGGGCAAAAAGGGTGTAATTGGGTGCAGAATTCGGAAATGGCCTCGGCATGCGGCGATTGACCCGCACAATCGCCGCATGGACTGCGGTGACTAACCGTCAAACGGGACTGTGGTATCTTGAAATTCGCAGTAATCCATTGTATATCCCAATGCATATGCATAGGAGGTCACCATGCCCCAAGCTCAAACCCAAGATCACCTTCCAGGCCGCGAAGCCAAACTCTTTCGCAACAACAAGAGTCAAGCCGTTCGCATCCCGGCCGATTTTGAGATGCCCGGCGACCGCGTGATGATCCATCGTGATGGCGACCGTCTCATCCTTGAGCCGGTGCGGCGCAGGAGCCTGCTGGCTGTCTTGGCTGATCTGGAGCCGCTTGGCCCGGAAGACCAGTTTCCCGAAATTGACGACAACCTGCTGCCCCTGCGTGAGGTTGAGCTGTGAGCCAGCTCTATATGCTGGACACGAACATCGTGTCCGATTTGGTCCGCAACCCGCAAGGTCCAGTGATGCGGCACATCGTCAGGGTCTGGCCCGAGGCCGTCTGCATCAGCATCATCACCGCGGCCGAGCTCCGGTACGGCTGCGCCCGGAAGGGGTCGGCCAAGTTGCTTGCGAACGTCGAAGCCATTCTTGCGAGCATCCAGGTCCTGGCCCTCGAGGTTCCGGCCGATGCCGCGTATGGCGGCATTCGGGCCGAACTTGAAGCGGCCGGCAAGCCCATCGGGCCTAACGATCTTCTGATCGCGGCTCACGCCTCCACCCTCGGTGCAGTTCTGGTCACGGCAAACATCGGCGAATTTACCCGTGTGCGGGGGCTCTCGGTGGAAAACTGGCTGACCGCGCCCTGAGGCCGCAGGAAATCAATTCACAGAGTGGAATAGGCGAAACGTTTATTTTATCGTTTATTTTCATATACTTAACGAAAGTCCGATAATCAATATTATGTAATTATTAGCGACGCAGAGGGCGGGACGCGGACGTCCCCTGCGCGCGACTTGGCTGACACGACGAGCGGAAAGCGAACGTTCGCGGTGCGTGCGAAAAAGGTCCGTTGCTACGGCCAGCACGGAAGGTATACGATTGTTTCAACAAGAGGGGCATGTTTTCCTTGCAGATCAAGCGCGTGACAATAACGAATTTCCGGTCGATCAAGCACGCTGAGATAGAGCTTGGGGCTACGACCGTGCTGATCGGCCCGAACAACGCTGGCAAAACGGCCATCCTCGAGGCCATTCGTATTGCGCTGACGCGGCGATGGGGACAGCGCGGCACCGGCTTTACCGAATACGATGTGCATCTGTGTGCGACGCGTACAGACCCCAAGGTCGGTGACCCAGTTGTCATTGAAATCGAAATTCAGGAATCAATGGTCGGTGAGTGGCCGGAGGAACTGCACGAAACGCTGGCCGACATTACTCAACTCAATCCGGTGACCGGGCAGGCTTCGATTATCATGCGAGTGAGTTGCGCATGGGACGACGGGGAACAAAGCTACATTCCCAAATGGGAATTTCTCAATCCGGAGCGCAACCCGCTGGCCGGAAAAGGCGCGCGGGCTACGAACTTTCAAGAGTTTTTCTCATTTCTGCCCGTCTTCTATCTCGACGCAGTGCGCGATGCCGGCGATGAATTCGCCGCCCGCAGCCAATTCTGGGGAAGATTGCTCCGAACCGTTCAAATTCCCGACCCGCTTGAGCAAAAA
>JBDTQR010000246.1:0-6081 GCA_039932095.1 bacterium
GAGGATCTGACCATCCGGGAGAACCTCGATTTCATCGGCCGGATGTTTCGGATGAAAGGGTTGCGTGGCAAGGTGGATGCGTCACTGGCGTCCTTGGGGTTGGCAGACCGGGCGGGGCAGTTGGCGGGATCGTTGTCGGGCGGATGGAAGCAGCGGTTGAGCCTTGCCGCATGTATGTTGCACGACCCGCAATTGTTGATGCTGGATGAGCCGACGGCGGGGGTCGACCCCAAGGCGCGGCGGGATTTCTGGGATGAGATCCGCAAGCTGGCGGCGTCGGGTGTGACGGTGCTGGTGTCGACGCATTACATGGATGAAGCGGTGCAATGTGACGCGCTCGCCTATATCGCATATGGCAAGAAGCTGATTTCGGGGCCGGCGCGGGATATCCCCAAGATGGTTGGCTTGACGACATGGTCCGTCGAGGGGCCGGATGTAGCGGCGCTGGAGGCCAAGCTGAAGGCCGAGCCTGCGGTGGTGCAGGTGGCGCGGTTCGGCGCGGTGCTGCATGTGTCGGGCACCGATGCAGCCGCGCTGGAGGCGGTGGTCAAGGCGCATTGGGATGGCCAGCACAAATGGTCCAAGCTGGAGGGCGGGCTGGAAGAGGCGTTCATCTATCTGATGTCCGGGGCGCGGGACAATTTCGCGGGGGTGCCGCCATGAGCCTGTCGTTTGCGCGGTTCTCAGCGGTTCTGGTCAAGGAATTCATCCAGATGCGGCGCGACCGCGTGACCTTTGCGATGATGATCGGCATACCGCTGATGCAGCTGTTGTTGTTCGGCTTCGCGATCAACAGCGACCCGCACCACTTGCCGACCCTGGTTGAGATGGCGGATGACGGGCCGCTGAGCCGCGCCATCGTGATGGAAATGCGGATGTCGAGCTATTTCGACTTTCTCGGCGTGGTGACCGGCCCCGCCGAGGGCGACCGGGCGCTGCGCGATGGCAGCGCTAATTTCGTCGTGGTGATCCCGCCGGGGTTCGAGCGCGATGTGGTGCGCGGTCTGCATCCCGATGTGTTGCTGAGCGCCGATGCCTCGGACCCGGCCGCCTCGGGGGCGGCGTCGGCGGCGCTGTCGGGCATCGTGGCGGGGGCGGTGGGAGAGACGCTGACCGGACCGCTGCGTCAGGTGGCGGCCGGGCCATCACCGGTGGGGATTGTGGTGCATCGCAAATACAATCCCGAAGGCAAGACATCGACCAATATCGTGCCGGGGTTGTTGGCAATCATCATGTCGATGACCATGGTGATGATCACGGCGGTGGCGATCGTGCGCGAGACCGAGCGCGGCACGATGGAGGCGCTGCTCGCCACGCCCGTCAAGCCGATCGAGGTGATGCTGGGCAAGATTTCACCCTATATTCTGGTGGGTTATGTGCAGACTGCGCTGTTCCTGCTGGCAGGCAAGGCGATATTCGATGTGCCGTTTCTGGGCAGCGGCTGGGCGTTCTTTGCCGGGTTCAACCTGTATATCATCGCCAATCTGGCGCTCGGCTTCCTGATTTCCACAGTTGCGCGAAGCCAGATGCAGGCAATGCAGTTGAGTTTCTTCACGATATTGCCGTCGATCCTGCTGTCGGGTTTCATGTTCCCGTTTGCCGGGATGCCGGGCTGGGCGCAGACGCTTGGTGCGGCGATCCCGGCGACGCATTTCCTGCGGCTGACCCGGAAGGTGATGCTGAAGGGCGCCGAGATGGCCGATGTGACGCAGAATATGCAGGCGATTGTGATGATCATGCTGGTCATTGTCGCGGCCGCCATGCTGCGCTATCGCCGCACGCTGGACTGATCCCGACTCAGGTGGTTTTGCGGCCATCACGGGGTCGCGGATTCTGCGAAATTGTTCGCTTTGCAATCGCAAGATGTGAGTGCGGTGACGGCGGGTGCAGCCTATGGGAACTTCGGGCCGGGTTTTGAGCATAAGTCCTTGCGTTTCACGCGATTATCATTCCCGACCGGCAACATTTGTAACAGTCCAGTTGACTCCCCCCGGATGTCGCGGAGTAAGCTTGGTCATGGAGTGGGATTGAAGCCGTCGCAGAACTTTCATGCGCGGCCTTTAAACCCATCTGCAGGAACGGGGCCGAGGAAGCGCCCTGGAGATAATCCGCGCAATCGGATCAACATAGGGAGACTATGACGTGACCAAGCACGACACCACTGTCAGCCGCCGGGGGTTCCTGAAAACCTCCGCCGTTGGGGTTGGGGCACTTGCCGCACCCGCACTGATTTCGTCCAAGGCTCTGGCCTCGTCGGGCGAATTGAACTTCACCGGCTGGGCCGGGTATCCGACCTTTGCAACCGACGTGTTCCCGGCCTTTGAAAAGGCCACCGGGATCAAGGTGAACTTCACCGAGCAACCCGATCAGGACACCATGTTTGCGCAGGCCAAAGTGGCGCTGCAGGCTGGCGGCATCGACATGATCGAGCCGACCATCGACCGTTGGGGCGGCTGGAACTCCAACGGCCTTTTGGCACCGTGGGATCCGGCCAAACTGGCGATGGACAACTATCTGCCGGGTCTGGCGGATGGCGCTGCCGGGACGCGCAGCCACGACGCCTCGGGTGCACTTTACTATGTGCCGTCGAACTGGGGCACCGAGGCGCTGGTCTATGACAAGGCCAAGGCCGTTCTGGGCGATCCGCCGTCGCTGGGCGCGCTGTTCGACCCGGCCAACCAGGTCACGGTGCGCTCGCACTCGGCACTGGTGGCGATGGGCCGCTGGCTGGAAGCACAAGGCAAGCTGCCGCGGCCGTGGCTGGACAGCTACACCGACATGGGCGCGATGACCCAATTGTGGGATATCGCTCTGGCCGAGGCCATCAAGGCCAAGGGCAATGTGGTGCAGTTCTGGTCGGGCGAGAACGAGGCCAACGCGGCCTTCGTGGCAAACGGCGCGACCGTTGGCCAGTGCTGGGATTCGACCGGCTACAACCTGCGCAACGACGGCTTTGGCTATATGGCGCCGGTGGAAGGGGCAATTGCGTGGCATCAGGGCTTCGTTCTGATGAAAAACGCGACCAACGTGGATCAGGCCCATGAACTGGCCAAGTGGACCTCGTCCCCGGAAGGTGCGGCCCTTTGGGCGACCGCCTTCTCGTCGAACCCGGTGGGCAAGGGCGCATCGGACCTGCTGAACCCCGATGTCGCGGCCTATTACAACTCTGCCTTCAACGACGAAAAGCTGGCAGCCCTGTGGTGGTGGCCCGACCAGTCGGCAGAGTTCATCGCCAAGCGTGGTGAATATGCCGATAAGTACAAGTCGGCCTGATCTGGGTTGACCGAAACGCTCGCCGGGTCCGCAACGACCCGGCGAGTTTCTTTTGCGATGGGGGCAGGAGTGCCCGTCTGATGGGCGATTTGCGGGGTCGCCGGGTGGCGGCGGCTGCAAAATGCTTAAGACATTGCGAAAGCAAAACGGCCTGCTAGGCTGAGAAAAAAAATAATTCAACCGAGGGGAAGGACGATCTGATGAGTGCCGGGATCGATCTTGATGACGTATGCTGCGATTTTGGAAATTTCCGGGCGGTTGACCATGTGAATGTCAACATCCAGCCGGGGGAGTTCTTTTCCTTTCTGGGGCCGTCGGGCTGTGGCAAGACCACGATCCTGCGGATGATTTCCGGTTTCACCGACCCGTCGGAGGGGGTGATCCGGATTGGTGGCAAGGACATGCGGGGCCAGCGACCCAACCAACGCCCCACCGCGCTGATCTTTCAGAACCTCGCGCTGTTTCCCTTGATGCCGATCTGGGAGAATATCGCCTTCGGGCTGGAGGTGCGCGGCGTCGACAAGGCCAAGCGCCGGGCGCGGGCCGAGGAATTGCTGGACCTGGTGGATCTGGGTGGGGCTGCCGACAAGATGGTCAGCCAGTTGTCGGGCGGCCAGAAGCAACGGGTCGCCATTGCCCGGGCTCTGGCGGTGGAGCCGTCGGTGATGCTGCTGGATGAACCGCTGTCGGCCTTGGACCTGAAGCTGCGTCAGCATATGCGGGCCGAACTGCGCGCCATTCAGAAGCGGACCGGCGTCACCTTCATCTACATCACCCATGATCAGGGCGAGGCTTTGGCGATGTCGGACCGGGTCGGCGTCATGTCGCAGGGCCGGTTGCAGCAGGTCGCCAACCCGCGCGACATCTACAACAACCCGGTCAACGGCTTTGTCGCGTCTTTCGTGGGTGAGAACAACATTCTGACCGGCAAAATCGAACAGTCGGCGGGCGGAATGGCGACGTTTGCCACCGACATCGGCCGGTTCAGCGCAAAGCTGGGTGACGAGGCCCGGGGCGATGATCTGAAACTCTATGTCCGGCCCGAGCATACGGCGCTGTCGGCAGTGCCGGGGGCCGAGAATTCGGTGCCGGTGACGGTGTCGGAGGTGGCGTTCGAGGGCAGTTTCATTTCGGTTCAGGCCAAGACCCAGAGCGGCAAGATCCTGACCGCCGAGATACGCAATGACGGGTCGGCGACGGTGCCTGCGATCGGTGCCGCCATGCACATGACCTTTGACGCGGCCCGTGCGGCGATCCTGCCGGACAGCGCGACGGCGAGGGGATAGGCCATGCAGGACCTGCTGCGCCGTTATGGCATGATGCTGACCGGGGTGTTCATCTTCCTTGTCGCGTTCTGGCTGTTGATGCTGGTGATCCTGCCCAACCTGACGCTGTTTGAATCGAGCTTTCGGCCCTATCTGCCGGTGGTCGATATTGGCGGGCCCAAGGATACCTACTCCATGGGCAACTATATGAAAGTGTTGAACAACAGCGACCCGACCTCGGTTCTGGGCATTGTCGTCAACATGCCTATCCACGTGAAGATATTTCTGATCACCATCTGGTATTCGGCGGTGGCGACACTGGTGACCTTTCTTCTGGCCTATCCTCTGGCCTATTACCTGTCGAAGATCGCCAGCCCTAAATCGCTGCCGACACTGTTCCTGCTGCTGTTCGTGCCGCTGTGGGTGTCGGAGGTGTTGCGGGCCTTTGCGTGGTGGATCATCCTGGCGCTGAAGGGGCCATTGAACGCATTCTTGCTGGCGATTGGTGTGCTGGATCAGCCAGTGCGCTGGATCCAAGGCTATAATGGCGTGATGATCGGCCTGGTTTACACCTATGTGCTGTTCATGGTGTTCCCGCTTTACAACGCAATCCAGTCGCTGGACACCAACCAGATCGAGGCGGCGGATGATCTGGGCGCGCCATGGTGGCGCATCCATCTGCGGATTGTGCTGCCCCATGCCAAGCCCGGCATCGCCTCGGGTTCGGTCATGGTGTTCATGTTGTCGGTTGGCTCGCTTCTGGTGCCCTCCCTGCTGCAATCGACCAATTCGCAGTGGTTCACCCAGACCATTCAGCAATGGATGCTGGAAAGTCAGGATTGGAACACCGGGTCGGCCTATGCCTTCATGTTGCTGATCCTGTGCACGCTGTTTGTCAGTCTGATGATGTGGGTTTTCCGCGTCAAACTCAGCGATATTGCGAAATAGGGGGGGCCAAGATCATGGAAATCAACCGCAAACTTCTGGCCCACATCTATATGGCGGCCTTTCTGATCTATCTGATCCTGCCCTTGGTCATCATGGCAGGAGCGGCGTTCAACGACAGCCGATTGCCCACCATCGTGCCGTGGAAGGGCTGGACCGACCGCTGGTTCATCGACCTGTGGCACGACAGTACCCTGTGGTACAGCTTCAAGAACACCATTCTGGTGGCGATTGCGGTCGCCGCGATTGCGGTGCCGATCGGGACCGCCTCGGCCATCCTGGTCAATTCGATTGGCGGCCGGGTCAGGTCGGTGCTGTACGGCATGATGGTAGCACCGATATTGGCACCGGGGGCGGTTATCGGGATTGGCACCCTGCTGTTCTGGAACTCGGTCGGGCGCGGGGTGACCGAGGTGGGCGATAGTCTGGGCCTTGGGCATTTCCAACCCAACGGCATGGCCTACAACATCTTTGGCGCCGGGCTGCATCTGTCGGTGCTGGGGCAGGTCAGCTACATTGCGGCCTTTGTGATGCTGCTGGTGCTGGCCCGGCTGCAAAGCTTTGATGCCGGGCTGGAAGAGGCGGCGCTGGACCTTGG
>JBDTQR010000247.1:0-6013 GCA_039932095.1 bacterium
AACCGGTAGAGGCGGGCGAAGTTCGAGGAGTTCACCTCGGCCACGCCATCGGTGTGGTCCTTTTTGTGGGTCGAGACATAGAGGGTGTTGCCGTTGACGACCACGTCGGCCTTGGCGGTGGCGCGGTTCTCGAGCTTCACGAGGTTGGCCCAGGTGTCGGTGGCGGCATCCATAACCCGGCGCAAATCGGCGCGCCGATGCCCGGCTCGATTGCTTCTGTCGCCGTGGTGGCCGGCCAGAAGGTCAATGCCGGCGATCTTCTCCTGACCATCGAGGCAATGAAGATGGAAACCGGCATCCACGCTGACCGCGCCGCGACGATAAAGGTGCTCCATGTCCATCCCGGCTCGATGATCGACGCCAAGGACCTGCTGGTCGAACTGGAATAGCGTGGACCAGACAAGTTGGTGAAAAATGAAAACCGTGACGATTTGCCCCTTGCAAGCGGCGGGAAGGAATAATAATTCCCCCCGCATCGACGGAGTGCGGGCGTAGCTCAGGGGTAGAGCATAACCTTGCCAAGGTTAGGGTCGAGGGTTCGAATCCCTTCGCCCGCTCCATCGACGTGAAAAAGGCCCATCGACGCGAAAAAGGCCACCTTGGGGTGGCCTTTTGCATGTCAGGCCAGCCGCACTGCCCGCACCCGGCGCTGCCACAGTTCCAGCACCACGAGGTTCAGCGTCCACGCCCCCCAGGCCGTCACGTCATAGGTCTCGGCCACCGTCCAGCCCTGCGCCATCAAGGGGGCCATGATCACCCGCAACGTCACCGCCGAAAAGGTCAGCGCCAACGACCGCTGCATCCACCAGCGGTGCCGGGCATAGTCGCCGCGCATCGCCAGCGAAATCCCGAACCAGGTGGTGCTGATCCAGACCGATGCCAGGGTCATGAAGCCCAGCCTCGCGAACCACGACGCATCCGAGGTCGGCGCCAAGGTCAACCCGGCCAGCCCCGCAATCAGCACGGCCAGGGCGTAAAGCCGACCCGACCAGCGGTGCAGCGCCGGTCGCCGCATCCGCAGCCCCGTCCACAATTGCAGCGGCGCCAATGCCAAGGCCAGCGGCCCGCCCAGCACATGGCCCCACAACCGCCATGGCGCCTCTGTCACGAAATGCGCCATGTTTTCCATGGCCACCGCAAAAGGCAAGACCAAGATCCGCAGCGACATCAGGGCAATCAGCAGGCTCGATGCCGCAAATGCCCAGAACCCTAGTCGTGACCATATCATGCCGAATCTCCTTGACAGTGTAAAGTTGCGGCAAAATCTCACAGCGCCTTGACACTGTCAAGCAAATCCGCAACACCCATCGGATGACCGAAACTCCCTCGCTTCGCGACGCCTTGATAGACGCTGGAATTGCCCTTCTTGATCAGGGCGGCATGCCAGCCCTGACCCTGCGCCGCGCCGCTGCCCGTGCCGGGGTGTCGCACGCCGCCCCGGCCCATCACTTCGACGGGTTGCCCGGCCTGTTGACCGCCATCGCCGCCCGGGCCTTCCAGATCTTCGCCGACACCATGGAGGCGGCCAGCACCGCTGCCGGACCCGACCCATTCGCCCGGCTCGTCGGCCTATGCGACGGCTATCTTGCCTTTGCCAGCCAGCACCACGGCCTGTTCCACGTCATGTTCGTCTCACCCGAGGTTGACCGTGACGACCCCGCCCTGACGCCGCATTCCGCCCGCGCCTACCTGCTGCTGCGCGCGACCTGTCTGCCCTTCGCCGCCCCGGATGCGACCGAGGATGCCGTGCTGGAAACCGCTGTGTGGTCGATGGTCCACGGATATGCCAGCCTGACCTTCAACACCAATCAAGGCAAACGCCGCAGCTATGTGCTGGCTCCCGATTTTGCCGCGCTTCTCAAAGAATTGTTCGCCGCCCGGCGCGGTCAGTGAAACCCGCTTGCCCCCCGCGCCGACTTGCGCTAGTCACGCCAAACGGAGTGCGGGCGTAGCTCAGGGGTAGAGCATAACCTTGCCAAGGTTAGGGTCGAGGGTTCGAATCCCTTCGCCCGCTCCAATCAAAGAGGCCAGCCGCAGGGCTGGCCTTTGGTTTTTCATCCTGCAAAATGCTCAGAAATACTCCGCCAGAAACCCGGCCAATTCCGGCGATATTCCCACAAGCTTGTCGGTCGCCTGCCGGTAGAATTTGAAATTCAACTCGGTCTGCGGACGCCCATCGCCCCAGTCCGCAAAGCCCCGAACTTCCGCCCGCAGCAGTCTGCGCCGCACCACGGCCTCACGCCGGATTGTCAGGTTGACCAAAGGCACCTGCCGCGCGACACCCGGAACCAATGGCACCGCCGCAACGGCCTTCGCCACCCCGCGCGCGCACAGCCCCGCCCCACCTGACGTCTCGCTGTCAAACACAAACACCGCATCGCCCACGGCGATCAGCTTGCCGCCATACATGGTTCGCTGGCGATCCAGCACGAATTCCCCGGCCGACGGATCGGCCAATGCCGCCTTCACCGCATAATCCATCTCAGCGCCCCGCCAACCACGCCAACTGCCGCCGCTCCTGAAACGGCCCGCCACCCTCATGGTCGTTATAGGTATAGGACGCAATTTCCTTGATCCCGCCATAGGCGTTATAGGCACCGTAGACCGACGACGGCGGGCAGATCGTGTCCATCAATGCCACCGAAAACAGCGCGGGGGCGGTTGCGCGGGCCGCAAAATGCACCCCGTCGAAATAGCTCAGCGTCTGCAGGGCGACCTCGGCCTTGTCGCGGTGAATGGCAAGGTAGCGTGCGATCTCCAGATAGGGGTCGCGCGTGGCCACCACGATGGAGCGGGCAAAGTCGCACAGATAGGGCACGTCGGGCATCACCCCCATCAAGCCCCCCACCAGTCCCGCCACCGCCAAGGCAATCCCGCCGCCCTGCGAGCCGCCGCACACCGCCACCCGCCGGACACCTGAAAACGACCGCGCCGCCTCCACCGCCCGCACGGCATCCGAAAACACCCGGCGGTAGAAATAGCTCTCTTTCGCGCCGATCCCCTTGGTCATGAAGCCAGCCTGCGACGGTGCCGACCCCACCGGATCCGTGGTCGCCCCAACTGCCCAGCCCGCCCCCTGCCCGCGCGTGTCCATCACCAGAACACAGCGTCCGGTGGCTGGCCAGAACAGATGCTCATGCGGAAACCCCCGCCCGCCATTGTAGCCGATAAACTTGACCACGCAGTCGCTGGCCCCACCCTGCGGCGAAATGAACCAGCCCTTGACCTCATGTCCGCCAAAGCCCGCAAAGCTGACATCATAGACATCAAACACCGCCAGCCCGGCATCCACCGGCTGAAACACCGCGTTCAGCGGATGCGCCCGTACTTCGGCCAGCGTCGCGGCCCAGAACGCATCGAAATCATCTGGACAAACCGCAGCAGAGCGGTACTCGGCCACCTTGTCGGGCCACAGATCTGGAAACGGCATGAAGACCCCCTGTTTTCCCCCTATAAACCCCGCCCGCCGCGCGATTGCCACCGCAATCCTTCCCCCCTATAAGGCCGTGACAGCGAAAGGGGCCCCGATGCGCGACGCCACCATCACCCGCAAGACCTCCGAGACCGAGATTTCGGTCACCCTCAACCTCGACGGCACCGGTGCGTGCAAAGCGGCCACCGGCGTGGGCTTCTTCGACCACATGCTGGACCAACTCGCCAAACACGCGCTGATCGACATGGAGATTGCGGCAAAAGGCGATCTGCACATCGACGACCACCACACGGTCGAAGATGTCGGCATCGCGATCGGCCAGGCGCTGACCCGGGCCCTCGGCGACAAACGCGGTATCCGGCGCTACGGCCACTTCACGCTTGCGATGGATGACGCCCAGGTGGCCTGCGCGCTGGACCTGTCCGCCCGTCCTTATCTGATCTGCAACCTGCCGTTCCCAACCGCCAAGATCGGCAGCTTCGACACCGAACTTGTCCGTGAATTCTTCCAGGCGCTCGCCACCCACGGCGGCATCACGCTGCATCTCGACCTCAAACACGGCCTGAACGCGCACCACATCGCCGAGGCCGCCTTCAAGGCCGTCGCCAAATCCCTGCGCATGGCCATCCAAGCCGACCCCCGCACCTCTGGCGAGATCCCCTCGACCAAAGGCGCCCTCTAGCCCCAACACATTGGCTGAAATATCCCCGCCGGAGGCTCCGCCCCCGCCACCAGCACAAAGGGTCGCACGATGCTGACCGTCCTTGTCGACTACGACAGCGGCAACCTCCACTCCGCCGAAAAGGCTTTTCAGCGCATGGCCGCTGAAACCGATGCGGGTACGGTCATCGTATCCTCGCGCCCCGAGGATGTCGCCCGTGCCGACCGCCTCGTGCTGCCCGGCGACGGCGCCTTCCCGTCCTGCCGCCGCGCGCTCGGCGCGTATGGTGGTCTGTTCGAGGCGATCGAAGAGGCGGTCACCCGACGCGCCCGCCCCTTCCTCGGCATCTGCGTCGGCATGCAGATGATGGCCTCCTGGGGCCGTGAGTATGAAGATACCGCAGGCTTCGGCTGGATCCCCGGCGAGGTGGTAAGGATCATCCCCGACAACCCGGCGCTGAAAGTCCCCCATATGGGCTGGAACGATCTCATCCTCGACCATGCTCACCCGGTCCTGACCGGCCTACAGACCGGCGATCACGCCTATTTCGTCCATTCCTACCATTTCCGCGTCACCGACCCGGCCCAGCGCCTTGCCCATGTCGACTATGCTGGCGATGTGACCGCGATCATCGGCCGTGACACCATGGTCGGCACACAATTTCACCCCGAAAAAAGCCAGGCCGCCGGTCTGCGCCTGATCGCCAATTTCCTGACCTGGTCGCCATGACCACGCCAGACCTGCCCGGGGTTCTGGCCGAGATCGCCGCCCGAATGGCCTCGGAAACCGATCGCGGCAGCCCGGCGGACTATATCCCGGAACTGGCCCGCATCGATCTGGCCCAATTCGGTATCTGCGTCGCCCTGGCTGATGGACAGGTCTTCAGTGCCGGAGATGCGAATACCCGCTTCTCGATCCAGAGCCTGTCCAAGGTCTTCACCCTTGCCATCGCCCTCGGCCGGATCGGCGACCAGTTGTGGACCAGGGTTGGCCGGGAACCTTCCGGCCTCGCCTTCAACTCGATCCTGCAACTGGAACACGAAAGCGGCCGGCCGCGAAATCCGTTCATCAACGCCGGGGCCATCGTCGTCACCGACGCCATCCTGTCCGGACATGAGCCGCGCCACGTCCTGGGCGAGATCCTGCGCTTCATCCAGACCGCCGCCGACGACCCCGACATCCATATCGACGACGCCGTCGCCCGGTCCGAGACTGCAACCGGCCACCGCAACTTTGCTCTCGCCCATTTCATCCGGGCCTGCGGCAACCTGAACCACGCACCAGAACTGACCCTTGGCACCTATTTTCACCAATGCGCCATCGAGATGACCTGCGAACAACTGGCCCGCGCCGGTCGCTTCCTGATTGCCGCCCCTGACATGCCCCATATGGTATCGCTCGACCGGGTCCGCCGGATCAACGCGCTGATGCTGACCTGCGGCCATTATGACGGCTCGGGTGAGTTCGCCTACCGCGTCGGCCTGCCCGGCAAAAGCGGGGTCGGCGGTGGCATCCTGACGATTGCACCGGGCCGCGCCGCCATCGCCGTCTGGTCACCCGGCCTGAACGCGCAAGGCAATTCCAAACTCGGCACTCTCGCAGTCGAAATACTGGCCCGCCGCATGGGCTGGTCGGTGTTCGGCTAGTCGCTGCGCCGGGCCAAGGCCACGGCCATGCCAAGCGCCACCACCGCCAGCCCACCCGCCACCGCCACAAGCACCAGCATGACCATCTGCAAATCGGCCTCCCGCGCCGTGGCAAAGCCCAGCCCGTTGGCCAGCAACCCCATCACCGCCGCCCCAATCCCGAAACCCGCCGAAAACACAACTGGCAACAGCCCTGCGGCCTGATCGCGGTCGGTGCCGGCAGCCTCCATCACCACCTGGCTCAACGCACCCCAAGACGCCCCAAACGCCGCC
>JBDTQR010000248.1:0-5875 GCA_039932095.1 bacterium
GCGCGCTGTGCCCACCAATGGCGTGCGGCGTGCCCGGCAGGCCCAAGGCCATGCGCTGCAGAATAGGGGGTGATGTGGGGCCGGGTCATTTCAGCATCCAGAGCCACAGCGCCGTGGTCATGATCAGGCTTGCCGCCACGACGGCCCAACCGCCAGTATAAATCGCTCTCAACTCGAAGGCCCGCACACTGTCCCAGATCAGATGCCGGATCCCGTTGCAAAGGTGATAAAAGACAGCCAGCGTCAGCAAAAACAGCACCACTCGCCCCGGGACCGACAGGACAACTGCTTGGGCGTGGTCAAACGCCGCTGGGCCGATTGCGCCTGCCACCAACCAAGCGGACAGGCCGAAGGTCAAAAGCGCCAGGGCCAAGCCTGACAGCCGATGCCCGAAGGACATGACCGAAGTCAGCTGCGGCCGGTAGTTCTGCATGTTCGGCGATTTCGGGCGGGGATAACTCATATTTTCTTCTTCCTTTCAACCGCCTCGTTCCAGCATCATCCGCTTGATCTCCGCAATGGCTTTGCCGGGGTTCAACCCGCGCGGGCAGGTGCGGGTGCAGTTCAGAATCGTGTGGCAGCGGTAAAGCCGGAAGGGGTCGTCAAGCGCTGCCAACCGCTCGCCACGCCCCTCATCTCGGCTGTCGGCCAACCAGCGCCAAGAGGTGAGCAAGGCGGCGGGGCCTAGAAAGCGGTCGCCGTTCCACCAATGGCTGGGGCAGCCAGAGGTGCAGCAAAAACACATGATGCATTCATAATAGCCATCGAGAGCGGCGCGCTGTTCCACCGATTGCAGGCGCTCGTGTTCAGGTAGGGGCGTTTCGGTTTTCAGCCAAGGCTCCGTCAGGGCGTGCTGTGCAAAAAGGTGGGTTTGATCGGGGACCAGATCCTTGATCACTGGCAGATTGGCCAATGGATAGATGGTGGCCGGTTCGGACAACTCGTCCATGGCGCGGGTGCAGGCCGTCCAGTTGGTGCCGTCAATGGTCATGGCACAAGACCCGCAGACCCCTTCGCGGCAAGAACGACGAAAGGTCAGCGTCGGGTCGATCTTCGACTTGATCCAGATCAGCGCGTCCAGCAGCATTGGCCCGCAATCATCCAGATCGACGCGGAAGGTGTCCATCCGGGGGCCGTCTTCGCTGTCCGGGTTAAAGCGATAAATGCGCAAGGTGGCGATCCGGGTTGCCGCTGCAGGCGCAGGCCAGGATTTGCCCTCGGTAATGTGAGAGGCCTTTGCCACGCCAAAAGCGCTCGGCACGGGAAAGCGGCGCGGCCACTTCAGACGTGGGATTTCGTTCACTTCGTCGGAATGCTCAACCATTACATAGCCCCATGAACTTGCTTGGCTCCTGAAACAGGACCGTCATCAATCCTCTGGTTCAATCAAGGAACGCGGGATGCTGATCGCCATGGGATCGCTGGCGGGGAAACTTTCATTGATCGCTTCATCAAGAAGCGCGTCAATGTGGGACTTGCGGTCAGAAACAGGGTCAACCGTCACATCTTCAGCCAACGCCTTATAGTCGCTAACGGCACAGACATTCCCATGCTCGTCCGTATCGACCCGGATCCCAAGTTTGAAAGACGCGAAAATCTGGTGTGGTTTATCATCCGCGTCACCGGTCCCCACCTCGAACCACCGGCTGATAATGTCGGTTTCTATATGGTCATGCAGGTCCTTGACGCCAATGCCAAATGCCATGGCTACGGCAGACATGTCAGGTTCAAATCTGTCAGCGGGAAGAGTGATCTTTAACATTTTTTGCTTCCAGTTCGTTGTTGCGGGGCGCCGGAGGTGCGAAGAAAGCGATGTGTCACTGTGCGGCCCCGCGAGCTTTCCTGACGTCGTCTGCGGAGACGACACCCGCAGAATTGCCCCAAGCGCTGCGCACGAATGTCAAAAGTGCAGCGGCTTCTGCGTCTGACAAGCGGTGGCCAAAGCCCGGCATCCTCAGGCCCGATGGACGGGCGGCAGTCGATGGCATCGAAGCCCCGTTCAGCACCACGTCCAGCAGGCCGCCCGGCGCCTTGGCCAAAACCGTGGAATTGCCGACCAGTTTCGGGAATACACCCCCCGCCCCCATGCCGTTGACAAAGTGGCAGGCATTGCAATTGTCGAGATAGAGGCGAGGCCCAAGCGCCATGTCAGGCGCGGCGGCGCGCAGCAGTGTTTCCGTCGCACTGCGGCTCGGGGGAAGCGCTGACGTTACGTCTTTTGGCGGATCGCCATTCCAGGCGACATGACGCAGGTAAGTTGCCACGGCACTGGCATCGTCGTCAGTCAGATATTGTGTTGAGTGTTGGATCACCGACACCATCTCACCCGCTACACCGGCATGGGCGTTGCGACCCGTGGTCAGCCAAGTGGTCATTTCCGCGACGGTCCAGCGTGTTGGAGCCGAGTTCGGACCGCGCAGCGAGGGCACCGTCCATGCCCCCAAGCTGCCACCCGACAGGAATGCCGCATCCGTGGCGGTATAGGCCGCCTGCGCGAGTGTTGCGGTGCGCGGTGTATGGCACGCGCCGCAATGGCCCGGCCCCTCGACCAGATAGGCGCCCCGGTTTAGCACCGGATCATCAAAGGACGGCACAAAGCCGGCTTTGGGATAGGCAATCCATTCCCAGACTCGCAGACCCCAGCGCTGATTGAAGGGGAACGAAAGCTTCGTTTCGGGCGGGCTTATGGCAACAGGGGCCACGTCCTTTGTGAAATACGCATAAAGCGCCTTCACGTCCTGCTCTGAAAAGGTTCGATAGTTTGACGAAGGCATCGCCGGATAGAGCCTATGACCATCGCGGCTGATGCCGTCATAAAGCGCTCCGCGAAAATCAGCGAGCGTCCACTTGCCGATGCCGTGGTCCGGGTCGGGTGTGATGTTGGATGACCAGATCGTTCCCAGCGGGCTTGCCACGGCAAGGCCTCCAGCAAAAGGTTTGCCGCCCGGCGCGGTATGACAGCCCGCACAATCGCCCAGTCTAGCAGCGTATTCGGGTGTGGCCTCGGCCATCTTGATTGCGGGTTCCGGTTGCGCAGGCGTGCGCCCAGCCGGAACCCAGATGATCGCTGCAACTGCGACCAGCCCGAGTACGGCAAGCGATCCTATGACGACAAGGAATTTACGCATCACACCCTCCTCATGCCAAAGGACGTGGGTTGGAAAGATAGTCCGACCGAATGGCGTGGAGCGTCCAATAGGCCATGCCACCCAACATGCCGGTGGGGTTGTATTGCAGGTTTTGCGGAAAAGACCCCGCGCCCAAGGCAAAGACGTTATGCACGTCCTAGGCCTGTTGATAGCGGTTCAACACCGATGTCCTGCGGTCCAAACCCATCGCAGTCCCGCCGACGTTATGCGTCGATTGATAGGGGCGCACGTCATAGTGGCTGCTCGCATCCTTGTAGGAGGACGCGAAAGAGGTAGGCTTCATCGCCTGCACCACGTCCTCGATCCGCGTCTTCATGTATTGCGTCATGGCAATGTCATTGGGCTTCCAGTCAAAGGTCATCCGCAACAAGGGCCGCCCATGCGGATCGCGGTAGGTGGGGTCCAGCGACAGATAGCAGTCGCGGTAGGCCATGTTCGACCCGTGGGTTGCGATCGACATCGACCGGCCATACCAGTCCTTGGTGCCTTGCTTCCAGCTCGCACCCCATTTTGCCACGCCCTTGGGCAGCGACATCGACCGGATCGGTTGTCCGTTTGATTGCGACGCGTGGATATAGCTGCCACCAACAAAGCCCAGGGCTGCGAAATCATTGGCGTTGGTGCCGTAATCGTCGATAACGTAGGAGGTGGATCCAGACCCGATGAACGGATTGAACGACAGATCCTGATAAAACAGTGTCGTGCCGCCGGTCATCTGATAGGCATAGTTGCGCCCCGTCACACCTTCATTGGTTGCGGGATCATAGGGTTGCCCGATGCCGGACAACAAGCACAGGTGCGTGTTGTGCAAGGAAAAAGCCGCAAGGATCACAAGGTCGGCCGGCTGGAACACGTCTTCACCCGCAGCCTCGTCCCAATAGGTCACGCCAGTCGCGGTTTTGCCATCGGTGGCCAGTTCAACCTTCAAAACATCGCAATGGGTGCGATAGGCAAAGTTAGGATAGCGCTTCAGCGCGTCCAGAATACAGGTCTGGGGGCTGGACTTGGAATAGTTCAAACAGCCGTACCGCTCACAAAAGCCACAATAATTGCAGGGGCCAAGCTGCATGCCGTATTCGTTGACATAAGCCTCGGATGCGTTAGCCGCTGGCATCGGGAAAGGGTGCAGACCCATCGCTTCGGCCTTGTCCCGAAACATTCGCGGGCCCATTTGCATCTGCAAAGGTGGCATCGGATAGGGTCGTTTGCGCGAGCCTTCGAACGGATTGCCGCCCGCAATAACTTCGCCGTTTAGCTTCCCAGCCTGACCCGATAGCCCCAGCATGTATTCGAACCTGTCGAAATATGGCTCCAACTCGTCATAGCTGACGCCCCAATCCTGTATTGTCATATCCTCGGGGATCACATTCGCACCAAAGGTTTCGATCGCATAGGACCGCAGGCGCAATTCCTCGGGCTGTGGGCGCCAGGTGTTTCCGTTCCAGTGAATACCGGCCCCGCCGACCCCGTCGCCGGGCAAAAACGACCCCAAGTGCCGCATCGGCATCGCGGTTTGGGATGAGTTGTGACGCAGTGTCAGGGTTGAATTTACCGGCTTTTGCATGAAGCCATAGCGGACGCCATAGCGCAGCTCATCCGCCACGTTCGGATACTGGAAATCTGGCACCGTGGCGCGGTCTGCGCCGCGTTCAAGCGCCAAAATCTCAAGCCCCTCTTTGGCCAGTTCGATGCCTGCGATGGCACCTGTCCAGCCAAGACCGACGATGACGACATCTTTGCGGGGATCGTTGCGTGCCATGGTTCAGGCCCTCTCGCCGGAAATAGAGACCGGCCCCATCGGATAGCGCACGTTATCGGTCGCCGGGTCGTTCCATTCCCGGTAACTCGCCCGTGCGCCGGGAAACCCGATATGAAGCCAGCCAACCATGCCAGCATTGCCGCCATACATCGGGTCCGCAAAGAACCCCTCTTTGGTGTTCTGAAGCAGCAGATCAAAAAAGTCGCGCAGGTCGGGCGATAGTTTGACTTTGCCCCCCTCAAGTGCGGTCAGCGCCAAATCCTGTGTGTCGGCGTCAAGCTTGGCGAAGGGCGCTCCATGGGCAACCTCGCACCAAGTGTCGAAAGCGGCGATCCCTTGGCGATAGATGAGGGCGGGCGTCAAGGACGCCTGAAACCCCAGCAGCGGATCGCTGTCGGGCACATGCGGCGCCGACATATACCAATCCGACGCTTGGCCGAACTCTCCGGCAAGCTGCAAGTCGATGAAAACTGGCACACGAGCCTCAATCGCTCCAGGCGATCTTTCACCCGACGGGATCAGCCGCGCGACTGCCGCCATGAGAAAGGCCCACTCGGTGGGTGAAAGAAACGTCGGAACGTATTCAGCGAGTGGGACCAGCGTCGATTGCGCCCAGCCATGTCCCATCGAAGCGGCAATTGCCGTTCCCGCAACTGCGCTGGTGAGGAACGCGCGACGCGTTGATTTCGGAAAGTCGATCGGCATAGATGCCTCCTTTACGTCCGAAGCAGTTTCTATCGAAGCACGGTCTCCAAACGAGGCGGCGGCTTCGGCTTCGGAGCCGCCAGTTGCTGTCGATTTTCGATACCGGCATAGGAAGGACACAGACTACCGCCGGCTCGAACCGGGACATATAGTGTGAGGCATACCGCGCTTGGCGAGATCAGGCGCTGATCGAAGTTAGTTCCCAGGGTCATCTTTATCGATCAGACCGACGGACGATCGGCAACCGATCCGCTTTGATGTC
>JBDTQR010000249.1:0-5872 GCA_039932095.1 bacterium
CGAGCAACTGGCCGACCAGCGCCGCCGCCCGGTTGGCATTCTGATGGATCTGCACCAGATCTCCGTAGTCGTGATCCTCGCGTTCATGGCGCAGCAGCAACAAGTCGCAATGGCCGGAAATCGCGGTCAGCAGGTTGTTGAAATCATGCGCGACACCGCCGGCCAACTGGCCGATGGCCTGCATCTTCTGGCTTTGGGCAAACTGCGCCTCCAGCGTTTTCAGCGCCGTGGCGTCCTGCAGCACTGCCAGAATCCCCGGTCTGCCCTGTTCGACAATCCGCCGCAGCGTCACCTGCAAGAACACCTCACCCGGCAGCAGCCGGGCGCGCAGCACTTCTGACCGGCTTGGGCTGCGCTCACTGGCGATATCGTCAAGCCAGTCGGTGACCGGTCGACCCAGCCCTTCGAACAGACCGTGGAACATTTCGTTCTGCCCGGGATCGAGGTTCAACAGCACCCGCGCCGCCGCATTGGCAACGATCAGCTGGCCCCCGGCTGCAAATTTCGCCAGTGGCACCGGCACCTGTTCAAAATCCGCCATGGTCGTGGCATTGGCCGAGCTTTGCGCCACCGGCAGCAGATAGATCTCCCGCCGCTCGCCCGGCCCGTCGATCTCCGCCAGGACGGCGCGCACCGGGCCGTCAGCGGACGACACCTCAACCTCTTCACCCGAATGCAGCACCGGCGTGGTGAATATCCGGTCGAGCCGCTTGGGCCGTCCACCCAGAAGGCGGCGCATTGCTTCATTGGTGAACAGCACCACACCGGCCTTGTTGGCCGTCAGCATCGGCAGGCTCAGGCCTTCGGCACCACGCCCGGCGGTGCCGCGTTCCTGAAACTCCTCCAGCCGCCACAAAAAGCGGTCTTCGGAAATCGTATGCACCGCCAGTCTGGTATGGCCGCCCCGCGTCACCACATCTTCCTTGCCAAACCCAGAATTCAGGGCGCGATTCTGCAAGCGGTAAAGGACTGACGAGGGCGACGCGAAATGCTGGTTCAAGGCGGCGATCAGCGGCCCGCCCTCTTCTGCCCTGAAGCGGCTGATGGCCGTGACATTCTGATACAGGATCTGGCCCTGCCGGTCGGTCAGATAGCAGGGTGACGCATCATTGCCGACCAGCGAAATCAGCTGCGACATCCGCCGCACCTCACCCCGCCCGGACCAGAATTGCCGCAGCTTCAGGCCGACAGTCAGGAACACCATGGTCAGCGCGGCGATGCTGGCCCCGATCCGCATCAGATGATCCTTGGCCAAGACCGCCACGACCATCGCCCCGAACGCCGCCGCCAGCAGCATCAGAACCGGACCCCGGCGCTGTTGCGTAACCGTGATAGCCGCAGTCAGACCCGCCATGGAAATGGCCACATCAGTCCCTTTCGGATTCGCCGTCCGCCCCATAGCGCCAAGAAAACCTTAACCGGGGCTTAACCCAAACCTGAAACCGACAGAATGCTGCAAAGAAAGTTCCGAAAAAGCCGTCCAGGTTGTGTAGGCCCGCGTCAGACTCGCGTCAATGTGGCAGCAAAGAAGCCGTCGCCGCCGACCGAAGAACCACCCTGCAACGGACTGAACCGTTGTTGCCGCGCGACGTGCCAATCCGGATTGCGCGCTGCAAACCCCGCGACCTGCCCCTCATTTTCCTCGGCCAGCAGCGAGCAGGTCACATAGGCCAACTGCCCGCCCTGCCGCACCAGCCGGCTGCAGGTCTGCAGAATGTCGGACTGCGCCTGCAAGACTTCCGCCAGCCGCGCTTCGGTCAACGCCCATTTGCCCTGCGGATCGCGCCGCCAAGAGCCAGAGCCAGAACATGGCACATCCATGAGGATCAGATCATAAGGCGCTGTCTTCGCAGGATTTTCTACAATTCTGACCCGAGCACCCGCCCGCGCGGCCCGCTCTGGCAGATCCTTCATGCGGTGCGGGTTCAGATCATGCGCGTCAACCGCCACGCCACGCGCCGCCAGCGCAAGGGTCTTGCCGCCCCCGCCGGCACAATAGTCCAGCACCCGCATCCCCGCTGCGATGTCCAGCGTCGCAACAACCGCTTGCGACGAGGCATCCTGCAATTCCACCAGCCCGGTCAAATAGGCTTGGCTGCGTTGAACTCTGCGTTCGTTATCAATAACCTGCAGCGCGGTGTTCATCCACTCCACCCGGCGCACCACGATCGCTTCCTCGGCCAGCGCCGCCACTGCCGCCGCGACGGTCCCGCGCGCCAGATTGACCCGCAGAAACACCGGCGCGCGGTGCTGCATGGCCTGCATCACCGCGACATAGTCGGCACGCAAACTGTTCTGCAACCGCTCGACCAGCCAGTCCGGCACGTCCAGCGCCACGGCTCCCTCTGGCACTGAACCCGCCTCGTCGCCCCGTACGACCGCCGGGGCATGGCCTGCGCCGGTGAACAGATCCGCCGGATCGTGCCCCGCAGCCCGCACGCCGCCCAACACCAGGCCGCGCCCGGTCTCGCTGCCACCCAACGCCGCAAACGACCGCCGACAGCGCAGCGCGTCGAACACCAGATCTCGCAACGCATGGCGGTCGCCGGACCCGGCATAACGGTTGGCGCGGCCCCAGTTGGTCAAGGTCTGCTCCACCGGGCCACCCGCCAGCACCCGGTCCAGCACCTCGATCGCCGCCGACAGCCGTGCCGCCGGGGTCATCCCTTGTTCTCTTGCAGCGTGTTGCCGCCGTCGACCACCACGGTCGCCCCATTCATATAGGACGCCCCGTCCGAGGCCAGAAACCCCACCGCTGCCGCCATCTCATCCGGGCGACCGGCGCGGCCCGCCGGCGACCTTGCCGCCGCCAGCAACTCGCTTTCGCTCGACGCTTCGGTGCCCACCCAACCCGGCGCCACGATATTCACCGTCACGCCTGTCCCGCCAATCTCCAGCGCCAGCGAGTGGGTCAGCCCGCTGATCGCCGCCTTGGCCGCCGAATAGGCCGACGAACCCGCCAGCGCGACAATCGGCCCGGTTACCGATCCGACATGCACCACCCGTCCCCAGCCGCGTCCCACCATCCCGGGCAGACAGGCCAGCGTCATCAAGCGCGTCGGTTCAAACGTCACGGCAAACTTGCGCTGCCACTGGACCGGGTCCATTTCGAGAAACGTGCCCTGCCCCAGCGTTTCCGAGATCGCCCCCATCCCGGCATTGTTCACCAGAATATCCACCGCACCAACCTCGGCCACCACCCGCGCCACCTGCGCCGGGTCGGTCAGATCGCCGATATGCGCCGAAACCTCGAACCCCAAGGCCTGCAACTCGGCCTGGCGCTGATGGATCCTGTCGGTTGTGGACGCGATGGCCAGCCGACATCCCGCATGTCCCAGCAGTCGCGCGCAGGCGAACCCGATGCCACCTGCCGCCCCTGCCCCGGTAATCAACGCCAAACGTGCCATTCGCCCCCCGCCATCGCCAAAGTTGAAACCGGAAGCCGGACCCCTCACAAGGCCCGGCTACCCAATCGCACAAGCCCGTCATCCGATCCGGTAGTTCGGGCTTTCCCGCGTGATCTGCACGTCATGGACGTGGCTTTCTTTCAACCCCGCCCCAGTGATCCGCACGAAACTGCAGTTCTCCCGCATTTCGGCAACGGTCCGGTTGCCGGTATATCCCATCGCCGCGCGCAAACCGCCGACCATCTGATGCACCACCGCCGCAGCCGAACCCTTGTAGGGCACCTGGCCCTCGATGCCCTCCGGCACCAGCTTGTCGGACGCCGCATCCTTCTGGAAATAGCGGTCGGCCGAGCCGCGTGCCATCGCCCCCAGCGACCCCATGCCACGATAAGCCTTGAACGACCGCCCCTGCCACAAGATCACCTCCCCCGGGCTCTCATCGGTGCCGGCAATTGCCGAACCGACCATCGCACAGGACGCCCCAGCCGCAATCGCCTTGGCAAAATCGCCTGAGAATTTGATACCGCCGTCGGCAATCACCGGCACATCGCCCGCCGCCCGAACCGAATCCATGATCGCCGTCAACTGCGGCACACCGACCCCGGCAACGATCCGGGTCGTACAGATCGACCCCGGCCCGATGCCCACCTTCACCGCGTCAGCCCCGGCGCCAATCAGCGCCCGTGTCGCCTCCGCCGTAGCGACGTTTCCCGCCACCACCTGCACTTGATTGGATAACCGCTTGATCCGCTCCACCGCCCGCGCCACCCCCTCGGAATGGCCATGGGCCGTGTCGATCACCACCAGATCCACCCCGGCGTCGATCAAAGCTTCAGACCTTTCAAACCCGGCATCGCCGACCGTGGTCGCCGCAGCGACCCGCAGCCGGCCCTTGTCATCTTTGCAGGCATGCGGGTTCAACACCGATTGCTCGGTGTCCTTCAGCGTCAGCAGCCCGGTGAGCTTGCCCGCTGCATCCGTCACCAGCAGCTTTTCAATCCGCCGCGCCTTCATCAGGCTGATCGCCTGCTCGCGGTCGACCGGTTCGCGCAGCAGCGCCAGATTGTCCGCCGTCATCATCACCCGCACCGGTGTTCTGTCGTCGATGGCAAAGCGCATGTCGCGGTTGGTCACGATGCCCAGCACCCTGCCCGCAGCGTCCACCACCGGAAATCCGGTGATATTGTAACGCTCCATCAACGCCTTGGCATCGGCCAGCGTCTGCTCCGGCGTCAGGGTGATCGGGTTGTACACTACACCGCTCTCGAACCGCTTGACCCGGCTGACCTCCCGCGCCTGGGCCAGCACGTCGAGGTTGCGGTGGATCACCCCGATGCCGCCGGCCTGCGCCATGGCAATCGCCATCCGCGCCTCGGTCACCGTGTCCATCGCGGACGACAGCAGCGGGATGTTCATCCGGATCGCCTTGGTGACATAGGTAGAGGTGTCCGCATCAGACGGCAGGACCGAGCTTGCCGCCGGCACCAACAACACGTCATCAAAGGTAAGCGCCTCGCGAATCTCCATGAAAGCCTCCATTGGTTTGGGCGGGAGTGTTCGTTTGACGGCTCCCTGTTTCACCAAAGCCGGGGCTTGGCAAGGGCGAAAACGCCACATCTTGCGGCGGGCCCCGGCAAAGCCCACAGTACTCAGCAAAACCAGGTCAAGGATTGCAGGTTGCGCGTCGCCATCATCGAAAACACCGCCATCACCCATCACGGCCAGGTCGGCGTCGCGCTGCACGAGGCGGGCGCCCGGATCGAAATCTTTCGACCGTGGCGCGACGGCCACCTGCCGCAACCCGGCGACCATGATGCAATGGTTGCCTTCGGCGGCGAACAAAGCGCACTGTCGGACGACACGCACCCCTACCTGCCGGCCCTCGCCCACCTGATGGCCGCCACCGCCGCCACAGACCGCGCTGTCCTCGGCATCTGCCTCGGCGCCCAGGTCCTGGCCCGTGGCCTCGGCGCGCAAAACCTGATCGGCACCGTCAAAGAGGTCGGCTGGCACCAGGTCACCAAAACCTCCGCCGCCCAAGAGGACCCGGTCCTCGGCCACCTGCCCGATACATTTCCGATCTTCGAATGGCACAGCGACACCTTTACCTTGCCACCCGACACGCAGCACCTCGCCACCAGCCCCATCGCCCCGGCCCAATGCTTCCGCGTTCACCGTGCGGGTTACGGCATGCAGTTCCATTTCGAGGCCAGCCGCGCCGTCGTCGCCGACTGGACCGCCACCTTCCCCGAACTGCTGGAGGGCCATGTCCCCGGCTGGGTCCACGACCTGCCCGCCCGCGCCGCCACTCAAGGCCAACAAGCCGACCACCACGGCCTGACCATCGCCCGCGCCTGGGTCGCCCTGATCTGACGGCCCAAAACCCTAAAATCTATCTTGAATTTTCGCCCCTACATATTGACTCAAATACCCCACGGGGGAGGTCGCATTGGTTGACCAATGCG
>JBDTQR010000250.1:0-5816 GCA_039932095.1 bacterium
CCCCCTCCGGCCGTATCGCCCACAATGACATGACCTCGTGGTCGCTGGCCTTCCTCTACGGCCTTGTTCCAGATGAATACCATGATGCCGGCAAGGCCTATTTCCGTCAGGTGGTCGAGGATGCCGACGGCCTGATCGGCACCGGCTTCATCGGCACCCCAGCCCTGTTACCCGCCCTGACCCTGCACGGCATGGCCGATCTCGCCGAAAAGATTTTTCTCAACCGCAAGGTCCCCGGCTGGCTATATCAGGTCGAGCACGGCGCCACCACGATCTGGGAGCGTTGGGACGCGCTCGGCGAAGACGGCACGATCTATGACCCCGACATGAACAGCTACAACCACTATGCCTATGGCGCGGTCTGCCAATGGCTGTTCGAAGGCGTCGCCGGTGTCGCGCCCACGGCCGATCACCCCGGCTTTGACCGGGTGACGCTGAACCCGCTGATCCTGCCCGCCCTGTCGCCCGTCGCCGCCTGGCACGATTGCCGCCACGGCCGGATCGAGGCGGCGTGGACGCTCAACGGCGACACCGTCACCTACACCGTCACCCTGCCGCAGGGCACCCAGGGCCACCTGCCGCCCAACCCGGCCCACACCAACGTCACCCTTGGCGGCATTCCGGTCGCGGTCCCGGACGAAGGCGTCATCCTGACCGCCGGCACCCACAGCATCACCTTCCGCGTCTGACGCGGCAGCCCGAACCACTGGTCCATAGGAGGAGTACAGACCATGAAACTGATCCCAAGTGCGGCGCTTTTCTCCGCGTTTCTGCTGGTATCGGGCCTTGCCCATGCCGACACCGTTCTCAGCGTCCTCTCGGACAACAACCCCGAAACCCTCGCCGCCCTTGACGCCCTGACCAAGGCCTACACCGCCGCCCATCCCGACGTGACGTTCGAGATGGAGCAGAAGCCGGGCGGTGCCGATGGCGACAACATGGTGAAAACCCGCCTCGCCACCGGTGAGATGTCGGACATTCTGCAATACAACTCCGGCTCGCTGTTTCAGGCGCTGAAGCCGGAACAGTCGCTGGCCGACCTGTCCGATCTGTCGGCGCAGGCGGGCATCCTCGACAGCTTCAAATCGGTGGTGACGGCAGCGGACGGCACCGTACGCGGTGTGCCCTTCGGCCCGGCCATGGGCGGCGGCATCTACTACAACAAACCGGTCTACGCCGCCCTTGGCCTGACCGTCCCCACGACATGGGACGAATTCATGGCCAACAACGAAAAGATCAAGGCCGCCGGCAAGGTCGCCGTCGCCGGCACCTTTGGCGACACCTGGTCCAGCCAGCTGTTCGTGCTGGCCGATTTCTACAACGTCGCCGCCGCCGACCCGACCTTCGCCGCCGATTACACCGCCAACAAGGCCAAATACGCTTCGATCCCGGCAGCGATGGCCGGATTTCAGCATCTGGAGGATGTCTACAAAGCCGGCTACATGAATGCCGACTTCGGTGCCGCCAAGTTTGACGACGGCATGCGGATGGTCGCAACGGGAGAGGCCGCGCATTACCCGATGCTCACCTTCGGCATCGGCTCGGTCAAGCAGAACGAACCCGACAATCTGAACGACGTCGGCTTCTTCGCCCAGCCCGGTACCGACGCCGCCCATAACGGCCTGACCGTCTGGATGCCCGCTGCCCTTTACACCCCAGCCGGCGGCGCGAACCTTGAAGAAGCCAAGAAGTTCCTCGATTTCGTAGCCTCGGTCGAAGGCTGCAACCTGATGATCAAGGCCAATGGCGCAACCGGCCCCTATCTGATCAAGGGCTGCGAACTGCCGGCCGACGTCCCAGCCTCGGTGGCCGACATGCTGCCCTATTTCCAGAAGGACGGCGGCACCATGCCCGCACTGGAATTCCTGTCGCCGATCAAGGGCCCGGCTCTGGAACAGATCACCGTGGCGGTCGGTTCCGGCATCAACACTGCCGCCGAAGGGGCCGCGCTGTATGATCAGGATGTCGAAAAGCAAGCCAAGCAACTCGGCCTGCCGAACTGGTAACTCCCCCGGTTCGATGGACCAACCCCCCCGCCCGATCCACCGGGCGGGGGCCCAGCGAAAGGTGACCCATGCAACGACGCTCGCCCTACCCCTATTGGTTCGTCCTGCCCGCCGCCGTGGTTTTCGTCACCCTGTTCCTTGTCCCCACCGTCGCCGCATTCTGGTTCAGCCTGACCCGCTGGGACCTCTACACCGCCACCTATATCGGGATGGAGAATTTCCGGCAGTTCTTCTCCGAGCCCTATCTGGTGCAGGGCCTCGGCCATACCCTGATCTACGCCGTGCTGACCTCGGCCACCAAATCCGTCTTCGGCCTCTTGCTCGCCGTCCTGCTGACCTCAGGCATCTGGGCGCAAGGTTTCCTCAGAACCGTGGTGTTCTTCCCGGTGCTGGTGTCGACCATCGGTGTCGGTCTGACCTTTTCGGTGCTGATGCACCCGACCAAAGGCCTGTTCAACGTCGGCCTTGCGACCATCGGCATCCACGGCCCCGGCTGGCTGACCGACGCCTCGCTGGCGCTCTATTCCGTCGCGCTGGTTGACCTGTGGAAAGGCGTCGGCCTCGCCACCCTGATCTACATCGCCGGCCTCGCCGCAATATCGCCCGATTATTATGAGGCCGCGCGCATCGACGGCGCCACCCGTATCCAGCAATTCTGGCGCGTCACTGTGCCCCTCGTCCGACCGGCCACCGTCACCGTCGTCACCCTGTCGTTGATCGGCGGCCTGCGGTCGTTTGACCTGATCTGGGCGATGACCCGCGGCGGCCCCGGCTTTTCGTCCGACGTGCTGGCCTCGGTGATCTACAAGCAATATCAGGCCGGGTTCTACGGCCTCTCCACCGCTGGCAACGTGATTCTGTTCCTGCTGATTGCCCTCCTGGTCCTGCCGCTGACCTGGTGGTTCAACCGCCGCGAGGTCGACCTGTGACCGCCTTCCAGAAACGCACCGGCATCATCGCCACCCTGTTCGCCGTGGTGATCTTCATCATCCCGTTCCTGTTCATCTTCCTGATGTCGGTGAAGGACAAATCCCAAGCCTCGCATCAGGATTTCACCTGGCCCGAACAGTGGCAGCTCTGGCAGAATTTCTCCGACGTCATCTCGGCCCGCAACTACATGCTGCTGCTCGCATATTTCAACTCCACTGTGATCACCGTCGGCGCAGTTGCCCTGCTGATCCTGTTCGGCGCGATGGTCGGCTATGTCCTGCAACGGCGGCAGTCCGGCTGGAACAAGGTGATCTTTGGCTGCGTGCTCGCCGGCCTGATCATCCCGCCCGCCGTGGTCCCGACGATCTGGGTCCTGCAGGGACTGCACCTGTTCAAGACCATCCACGGCATGATCCTGATCCAGGTCGCCTACGGCCTTGCCTTCTCGGTCCTGCTCTACAGCAGTTTCATCGCCACAATCCCCCGCGACCTTGACGAGGCCGCACGGATCGACGGCGCGCGCCCCCTGCAAATCTTCTTCCGGGTGATCCTGCCCTTGCTGAAACCCGTCACCGTCACCCTGATCGTCGTCCAGTCCATCGCGATCTTCAACGACTTCACCAACCCGCTGTACTACCTGCCCGGCAAACAGAACGTCACGGTCCAGCTAACCCTGTTCAACTTCCAGAGCCAATTTCAGACCCAGTTCAACCTCCTGTTCATGAACATCCTGCTGGTGACCATTCCACCGTTGATCGTGTTCATCTTCTTCAACCGACAAATCGTGGCCGGCATGACCGCTGGCGCTGTGAAAGGCTAACCCATGGCCGAAGTGGTCCTCACCAACCTCACCAAAAGCTTCGGCAGCGTCGATGTCATCAAAGGGATCACCCTGACCATCAAGGACGGCGAGTTCTGCGTCTTCGTCGGTCCCTCCGGCTGCGGCAAATCCACCCTGCTGCGCATCATCGCCGGTCTGGAAACCTCGACCTCCGGCACGCTGCACATCGGCGGCACCGAGGTTTCCAATCTCGAACCCTCCGACCGCGGCATCGCCATGGTGTTCCAAAGCTACGCCCTCTATCCCCACCTCTCGGTCCGTGACAACATTGGCTTCGGCCTGTCGCTCGCCAGAATGCCCAAACCTGAAATCGCCCGCATCGTCGAAGCCACCGCCGCCACCCTGCAACTGACCCCCTATCTCGACCGCAAACCCAAGGCCCTGTCCGGCGGCCAGCGTCAGCGCGTTGCCATCGGCCGTTCGATCGTCCGCAACCCCAAGGTCTTCCTGTTTGACGAGCCGCTGTCCAACCTCGACGCGGCGCTCCGCGGCCAGATGCGGATGGAAATCACCGACCTGCACGCCACTCTCGGCACCACGATGATCTATGTGACCCATGATCAGGTCGAGGCGATGACCATGGCCGACAAGATCGTCGTCCTCAACGCTGGCCGCATCGAACAAACCGGCACCCCGATGGAGCTTTACAACCACCCCGCCACCCCCTTTGTCGCCGGTTTCATCGGCAGCCCGCAGATGAACCTCCTGATCGGCGACAACGCCCGCAAGCTGGGCTGCACCACCTACGGCATCCGCCCCGAACACCTGATCCCCTCCACCACCGATGGCCTGTGGCAAGCCCGTATCCGCCACATCGAACACCTTGGCGCCGACGCCATCCTGCATTGCGATGCCGGCCCCCTCGGCACAATGACGGTCCGCACCGGCGGCGACACCGACCTGAGCCACGGCGCGCAGGTCTGGCTCACCCCGATGCCCGCCAAGGAACACCGCTTCGGCTGACCCCTTCACCTGAGGCCCGATTTGCCCTATGCGAACGGGCAAAGGGAGCCTGTCCATGAGCCTCAACACCTTCGGCCATCTGTTCCGCGTCACCACCTGGGGCGAAAGCCACGGCCCGGCCATCGGCTGCACCGTCGACGGCTGCCCCCCCGGCCTGACCTTGTCGGAAGCCGACCTGCAACCCTGGCTCGACCGCCGCAAACCCGGCACCTCAAAATTCACCACCCAGCGGCAAGAGGCGGATGAGGTTCGCATCCTCTCCGGCACCTTCGAAGGCCGTACCACCGGCACGCCGATCCAGCTGATGATCGAAAACACCGACCAACGCTCGAAAGACTACAGCAACATCGCGCAGTCCTTCCGCCCCGGTCACGCCGACATCACCTATATCCAGAAATATGGCCTGCGCGACCATCGTGGCGGCGGCCGGTCCTCCGCCCGTGAAACCGCCTCCCGCGTCGCCGCCGCCGGCGTCGCCCGTGTCGTCCTCGCCAACCTCGCCCCGAGCCTGAAAATCACCGGCTACATGGTCCAGATGGGTCCACACAAGATCGACCGCAGCCGCACGGACCTGACCCTGCTGAACCAGAACCCGTTCTGGTGCCCCGACCCCATCATGGCCGAACACTGGGCCGCCTACCTCGACGACCTCAGAAAATCCGGCAACTCCATCGGCGCCGTCGTCGAAGTCGTGGCCGAAAACCCGCCCGCTGGCCTTGGCGCGCCGGTCTACGGCAAACTCGACAGCGACCTCGCCGCCGCCATGATGTCGATCAATGCCGTCAAAGGCGTCGAAATCGGCGAAGGCATGGCCGCCGCGACCCTCACCGGCACCGAAAACGCAGACGAAATCCGCATGGGCCCCAACGGCCCCGAATTCCTGTCAAACCATGCCGGCGGAATCCTCGGCGGCATCTCCTCCGGCCAAGCCATAATCTGCCGCTTCGCCGTCAAACCCACCTCCTCCATCCTCACCCCGCGCCGCAGCATCAACGACCTCGGGGACGAAATCGACATCACGACCAAAGGCCGCCACGACCCCTGCGTCGGCATCCGCGCCGTGCCGGTGGGCGAGG
>JBDTQR010000251.1:0-5797 GCA_039932095.1 bacterium
GCAGCGTGGCGTTGACCTTTTCCTTGCCGGTCGAGGTCTTGATGAAATCGGCGCCGGCCATCATGCAGATCAGCGAAGCCCTTGCCACATTGCGCAGGGTGCCCAACTCGCCGGTGGCAAGGATGGCTTTGACATGCGCTTCACCGCAGGCCTCGCGCATGTCGCGCATCTCGTCGTAAAGCGCCTGCCAGTTCCGGGTCAGGACGTGGCGACGCGATATCACAATGTCGATTTCCCGCGCCCCGGCTTTGACGCTTTCGCCGATTTCGGCGAGGCGCAGGTGGTAGGGTGACAGGCCCGCAGGAAATCCGGTTGAGACGGCGGCGACCGGGATGCCGCTGTCACCCAAGGCCTCGACCGCGGCGGTCACCATGTCGTGGTAGACGCAGACCGCGCCGACGGTCAGGCCAGACATGCCCAATTGGTCGAGCAGGCCCTGTGACACTGGCTGGCGGGCTTTGGCGGCAAGGCGTCTGACCCGGCCCTTGGTGTCGTCGCCGGACAAGGTGGTCAGGTCGATGCAGGACACTGCTTTGCAGAGCCAGGCGGCCTGAAACTCTTTCTTGACGCTGCGGCGGCCACCGAGGGTCGCAGCGCGGCGTTCAATGGCAGAGGTATTGGCCTGCACCGACGCGACCCAGTCCAGATCGAGCGCCATGCCGGGATTGCGTGCATGGGCCAGTTGGGGCAGCTGGGATTTGGTCTGAACGGTCAGAGTCTGCATGGCGCGCCTCGACATTGGGACCAAGGCAGGTTCGCATGGCCGAGGGGCGGCTGGCAAGGCTGCTGCGGGGCAATCGATCACATTTTTAACTGAATGGTCAAATATCGGCGTGACAGTGGGGCGCCCGGGCCGGTCAAATCTGGAGCATCAGGGATTGACGCGAGACCGGCGCTTGTGGTCTTGCACGGCAATAATCTGGGAGTCGGGCATGGCGGAACTGAATTTGACAACGCATTGGGCCGGGATTTCGGCCTTGATCATCTTTGTGCTGGCCTATGTGCTGGTGATTTTCGAAGAACAGATCGAGATGCGCAAGTCCAAGCCGGTGATGATGGCGGCGGGGCTGATCTGGGTGATGATCGGCGTGGCCTTCGCGCTGAACGGCCATGCCGAGATGGCGCATGAGGCGGCTGTCGAAGTCATTGCCGAATATGGCGAATTGTTCCTTTTCCTGCTGGTCGCGATTACCTATGTCAATACGTTGGAAGAGCGCCGGGCCTTTGAGGTGCTGCGCGCGGCGCTGGTTGGTCGGGGGATGAGTTACCGGCAGTTGTTCCTGTTGACCGGGGTGCTGTCATTCTTCATGTCGGCCGCGCTGGACAACCTGACCACCGCTTTGGTGATGGGGGCCGTCGTGGTGGCCTTGGGCCGGCAGAGCCCGAAATTCGTGGCGATCTCCTGTGTTTCGGTCGTCGTTGCCGCCAATGCCGGCGGTGCGTTCAGCCCGTTTGGCGACATCACGACGCTGATGGTGTGGCAGAAGGGTAAATTGTCATTCTTCGAATTCTTTGACCTGCTGGTGCCGTCGGTCGTCAACTGGGTGGTTCCGGCGGCGCTGATGTTCTTTGCGGTGCCGAAGTCCAAGCCGACGCCGCATCCCGAAAAGGTCACCTCCAAGCCCGGCATGTGGGGCGTGGTGCTGCTGTTCGCACTGACCATCTGCACCGCGGTCGGGTTCAAGAATTTCCTGACCCTGCCGCCTGCGATGGGCATGATGCTGGGGATGGGCTATCTGCAGATCTATTCGTATTTCCTGAGCCGCAAGGGCGACCGGCACGGCAACAACGACATGGTGCTGGACAGCTTTGCCCAGGTGCAGAAGGTCGAGTGGGACACTCTGCTGTTCTTCTTCGGCATCATCTTTGCGGTCGGCGGGCTTGGGGTTCTGGGTTATCTGGCACTGGCCTCTCAGGCGCTGTATGTCGGGTTGGGGGCCACTTATGCCAACGTGATCATCGGCGCGTTGTCGTCGATCGTTGACAACATCCCGCTGATGTTTGCCGTTCTGACCATGGACCCCGCGATGTCGGATGGCCAATGGCTGCTGATCACCCTGACCTGCGGGGTTGGCGGCTCGATCCTGTCGGTCGGCTCGGCGGCGGGGGTGGCGTTGATGGGGCAGGCGCGCGGGCAATACACCTTTACCAGCCATATGAAATGGAGCTGGGCGGTGGTTGTCGGCTATGCCGCGTCGATCCTGACCCATATGTGGTGGAGCGCGGCGCTGTTCTGAGTTTTGTCGCGCTGCGGACCTGACCGCCGGGCGCGGTCGTCTTAATCGTCGCCAATCGCACGCACGATCAGCGGCGCCAGCAATCCGGCACCCGCGTTGTTCAGGTGGTTGCTGTCACGGTAGTAGGATTTCGTGCCCACGGTCGCGGCGCAGCGGTCCTTGACGAAGGTATTGCACAGGACGTCCGCCGGGCGAATGATCTGCCAGTCCGTGCCTGCCAGTTGGTCAAGGACTGCGATGGCAGCGGCGCTGCGCTCTCTATACCGCACGAGAGAGGTGCTGACGTCATGGTTGGCATCATGCCGGTGCAGCCAGACATATTGCATGATGTCCCAGCCAACCTCAGGGATCGGGTAGATCATGACGATCTTCTTTCCGGCCGCCGACAGCGCCTTCATATCGGCGCTGAACGCTGCAATGATGGCTGATGCGCGGTCGGCGTTGGGGCGGACCTGTCCGGCGTAGGGGATGGCATCGAAGAGGACGGCGGGCGTAACGCCGGTTTCGATGCCGCCTTCGCCGTTGTCAAAGCGACTGCCTTCAAGATAAAGCGGAAATCGGAAAGCGACGATGACTGTTGTGATTTGCGGGTTGGCCATGATCCGGTCGAAGGCCAGCCGGGCGTGCTCGTCACAGGGTGACGGCAGCCGGGGGCCGAAATCCAGGCGCACCAGGCCGCGGATCGGCGGGCAGCCGGCCTCTGACAGGATCAGGATGCCTTCTGCACGACCCTCTAACGCGAATTTCAGGCCGCCCACCATCGCATTGGCATGGGAATCGCCGATCAGGGCCGCGGTGACATTGTCCTTGTTGCCGATGATCAGATCGTGGTCGGGTGAAAAGTTTACCGAGGACGAATCCTGCACCGATGCCCTGAGTGCTGTGTAGAAGGCCGGGACCCGTCCAAGGCGGCCATGATCGAGCAGGACCACCGCTGCAAGGAAGATAAGCAGAGCCATCCCTGCGCCGGACGCCGTAAAGATCGCCCGCCGGCTGGCAAGGTACGGGTCGCGTCCGCGAAACGGTTGCTCGACGAATTTCCAGGTCAGCGTGGCGAGGACCAGCGACAGGATGACCAGGCCACCGGCGATCCCCGCGCCCAGATGCTCGCCGAATTCATAGCGCGCGAAGACCAGGACAGGTTGATGCCAAAGGTAGAGCGAATAGGAGATCAACCCGATCCAGACAATTGGCCGGAGCGACAATATCTGGGCAACCCATGTGCTGGACCGGGCGAAGAGAATGATCAATGACGCGCCCAGAACCGGCCCGAGGGTAGCCCAGCCCGGAACCGGCATGGTTGAATTGATCGCGAAAATGCTGACGGCGACCAGGGCGAGGCCCAGAATTGCCAGGATCTGGTTTGCGCCAAATCTGGGCGCGAGAAAGGCGCAGATCGATCCTGCCAGCAGCTCCCATGTCCGCGAGATGATCAGGTAGAAATTGGCACTTGGGAAATTCGCGGCGGCGGCGATGCAGATGGCGAAGGACAGCAGGGCCAGAAGCGTGATCAGGGTGACAACAGTTCGCGCCCGAAACCGCCAGAGCAGGTAGAGCAGGATCGGGAACAGCATGTAATACTGTTCTTCTACCGCGAGGCTCCATGTGTGCAGCAGGGGTTTGCCTTCGGCATTGGTGTCGAAATAGCCCGTTTCGGACCAGAACAGGATGTTCGACACGAAAAGCATGCAGGCGATGACGCTTTTCGCGAAGCTCTCAAGATCGTTGGGGCTGAGGTAGAAAAAGCTTGTCACGCCGGTCGCGGCGACCACGGCAAACAGTGCTGGCAGAATTCTGCGAGACCGCCGGGCATAGAAATTGATGATCGAGAACCGACCCTCGTCAAGTTCCTGAATGAGGATCGTCGTTATCAGGAAACCGGAGATGACAAAGAATATGTCAACGCCGACAAAGCCGCCGGAAAAGACCGAAAAGCCGGCGTGAAACAGTACGACCGGAAGGACGGCGACGGTGCGCAGGCCATCAATCTCTGCACGATACTTCATTTGGGGCGGCAATCCTGTTGGGATGATCTTGCGCAGGCCAGCGACCGGACGATGACACGGCTCCCGGGGGCTTTTCAACCGGCGTCAGGTTACGGGTTCGCAATCGCAGGCAGCGTCAGGTGTCGATCAGGGGCATATCGTCGAAGGGAGAGACGGCCTGCCTTTCGATCATCCGATGAACCACGGGACCTTTGGTTCCACGGTGCAGCTTGCGCAAGGCGTCGGACACTTCCGCATCGGCCTGGGTGTGACGTTCGTGATGGCGGACATATTCGACCCAGGTCGGGACGTGGTAGGTTTCGGTCCAGATGTCGGGCTTTTCCAGATCGCGCAGCAAGGCCCATTGCTGAGCGCCATTGCGCAGGCGGTCGCGGCGGCGCAGGGCCATGGCGGACAGAAAGGCCGACACGTTTTCCTGCGCAATCTCATAGTCGATCAGGATCATGATCGGCCCGGAGCGTTGCCGGATGTCCAGCCGCAAGGGCGGCTCCTGAAAGCGGTTCAACGGGTCGAGGTTCAGGTTCGTCAGGTCAGGCAACGCGGCCAGCCTTCCCACCAGGGCCCCGATGGCCAGAACGGCTGCCGCGGCCAGCATCGCGCCGCCGGGTCCGACATTTTCGGCCATGACGCCCCAGATCCAGCTGCCCGCCGCCATGCCGCCGAATACACCGGTCTGATAAAGCGCCAACGCACGGCCAACCACCCAGCGCGGCGTGGACAACTGGACCGTCACGTTGAACAGCGACAGCGCAATCACCCAACCTGACCCGGCGAACAGCAGCGCGCCGCCGCTCAGAACAGCGCTGCGGCTGAAGGCAAGTGTGACGCAGGCCAGACCGAAGACGAGAAAGGCGGACCGGGTGATCACCTCATTGCGCAAGCGCGACCGCAACCGGGCGTTGAGAAAGGCCCCCATGACGGCGCCAATGCCGAAACAGCCCAAAAGCACGCCATAGGTCAGCGCCCCGCCCGCCAGCAATTGCTGCACGATCAGCGGCAGCAGGGCCAGAATGGCTACGGCGGAAAAGCCGAATATCGTGCCGCGCAGGATCACCTTCATCAGGTTTGGCGACATGCCGACATAGCGCAGCCCCGCCGCGAAGGCGCTGCCCATCGGCTCACGCGGCAGGCGGCGTTTGGGGATGTTGGGGTGCCACAGCAATAACGCCGTGATGATCGCGACATAGCTTGCCGCGTTGACACCGAACGCAGCCCCTGCCCCGGCAAAGGCGACAATCGCCCCACCCGCCGCAGGCCCGACGCTGCGCATCAGGTTGAATCCCATGGAGTTCAGCGAGACCGCTGCCGAAAGCTCGTCCCGCGAAACGATGTCGCCCATCGAAGCCTGCCAGGACGGGTTGTGCAGGGCGGTGCCACAACCGATCAGAAAGGTGAAGCCCAAGAGCAGCCACGGCGTCAACCAGCCCTCCATTGCCATCACAGCCAGACCCACCGAAACCACCAGCATGAAACTTTGCGCAATCAGCATCACCCGGCGGCGGTCGAAATTGTCGGCAAACACCCCGGCCAGCAGGGAAAAGATCATGATCGGCA
>JBDTQR010000252.1:0-5793 GCA_039932095.1 bacterium
CCGTCGAGAACCACCGCGCCGCAATCATGCGGCGGACTGGAGCTACGTCTTTGCCTGCGCTGGCGCGAATGGCGGTCGGCGCGGCCTACAGCGCCGACAGAAGTGCCTCAACGCCGCTTTCTGTAAATAATTGAACCTGCGACGGATTAAACGGTCGCCTGATTTTGCAGATAAACTTGCAAACGCCTTCTCAGGGGGTTGAGGGTGTGGGTCGAACCGGCAAGATCAAATGCCGCGAAGACATCATTGAGGGTTTGCCAAATGCGCTTACCGTGTCCATCGCCCTCTTGAGGGGCATCACCTTCGGCGCGCGCGTGATCCGCAAAGGCTACAACACGCAGAAAACCGTAGGACAGTGCTCGCGGCGGTGATAGTGCACGACAAAATGTGCGCCTGTGCGTCAATAGCCATCTTTCGGCTTTGATGCAAATCTGGCCTGCCCCCAAAATTTGGATGAGAACGGATGGCCTTGGGCGAAGCGTCGAAAATCGCGTCCTGACAGCCTTGGTTGTCAGCGCAATTGCAAACCCGCATGCATTCCTAATCTTGCCAGTCTCTTGAACCACGTCACACGGAAAGTACGGTCGCTGGTTGGCTTTGCGACCGCGCCACAGCCATAGGTATATTCCGATGCTACCGCGCTCCGAGGTGTGTGCCGTATACTTTTCGTGAAGCATCAAACCCAGATGTTCCGGCATTCGCGCACCGTGACGTTGCGCCTGACAGATCAACCTTCCAAGACGGGAAACAGGAATGAAAAGCTCACCTTTCGCCAGCTTTGCCGCTGCCGGCATATGTCTTTGCCTCGGTGCCCCTGTGTTCGCTGATGCCACCACAGCTAGCGGCACAGTGACAGCGTCAGCGCCCCCAGCCACCGGTGCCGCAGAGGCGGCGTCGGCTCAGGTCTGCATGACCGACCTGCAGTCCTTTGACAGTCAGATGCAGAAGGATGGATACTGGCTGGGCGGGTCGGGCTATGGCTACGGCTATCCTATGATGCGCTCCGGGATGGGTTATGGCTATGGCACCGGCCTGACAGGCCAGGACGCAGGAGCCGCCACGGGCGCCGGTTACCAAAATGCCCGCCCCGGCTATGACACCCGAACCTTGATCGCCGCAGCGAGCATTCTTGCGCGTGGCGGTCAGCAGCAATCCTGCGAAGATGTGCTTGCCGCAGCCCGCGCGAGCTACAAGATCTACGCCTCGGACATGAAAAACGGAAACTCGGCCGTGGCGGACCTGCCGGGCTGGCGACAACAACAGCTGTCCGCCGCCAAACCAGTCACCGACCAGACATCGTCTTTCCGTAGCGATCAGTTGCTTGGAACCGAGGTCCGCACGCCTCAGGATGAGGCGTTGGGAAGCGTCGATGACATTGTGATGAGTCCGCAAACCGGCAAGATCGCCTATCTGGTGATTGCACGCGGCGGGTTGTTTGGCTTTGATAAATCCTACGTCCCGGTTCCGTGGGCGGATTTCAAGGTCACGCCGGCATCGACGCTTTTGGTGCTCGACACCACCAAGGCCGTCATGAAAGCCGCCCCGATGGTCAGTCAGGACAAGTTCGCAGTCCCCGGCCAGTTTGATCAGGAAAGCCAGAAAGTTGACGCCTACTGGAAGGCAAAATAGCCAGACCACCCTTAACCCATCAGATAATTTCATTCGCCAACTGGCGCCGTCGTCTGACAGGCCCGTTGACACGAAAAGGAAACGACATGCTGTGGACCGCATCAAAGATCAAAGGCTATGCCATTTCTGCAAGTGACGGCAAGATCGGCACCGTCAGCGATATTCTGTTCGACGACACCAATTGGCTGGTGCGCTGGCTGACCGTTGATACCGGGACCTGGCTGTCTGGCCGGACGGTTCTGGTCCCGTCTGCGGCTCTGGCACATCTCGACGCACACAAGGAGCAGTGCGCGGTCAAGCTGACCATGCAGCAGATCAAGGACAGCCCGGATGTGGATACCGAACGATCGGTCACGCGACAGATGGAAAGCACCTCTTACAGCCACTATGGCTATCTTCCTTATTGGAACAGCGGGTTTGGCTATATCGGTGGCCTCGGCGCGATGGGCAGCTACGGATATATGGGCGGCATGGGCGGAGCGCGGCTGGCAACGTCGCGTTCGCGCGAGGAGGATGCGTTTCTCGATGCCGAACGTGATCACGATGACGTTCACCTGCGCAGTGCCGCCGCGGTGACCGGGTATCACATCCATGCCAGCGATGGTCAAATCGGCCATGTCGCGGGTTTCATCCTTGAAGATACCGACTGGACTATCCGTTATCTCATCGTCGATACCCAGAACTGGTGGCCGGGTAAAAAGGTGCTGATCTCTCCCCGTTCGGTGACTGACATTGATTGGAACGATGGGCAGGTTCGTGTCGGGGTTGATCGACAGAAGATCAAGGATGCCCCTGCATATGATGCATCCTTGACCATCGACCCGGCTTACGAACAAAGGTTCCAGACCTATTATCACATTGACATGGCCGATGCATGATCCCACCAAATGCGGTGTCCTTTGGTGGGGACAGTTGTGCGGGGTCAGCACATGCGACCGCTGATCGCCGGAAACTGGAAGATGAACGGGCTGGCGGCGCAGCTTGATGAAATTAAGACACTTGCTGCTTTGGTCAGTGCGTCACCACCATTTGCAGATGTTCTGATCTGCCTTCCGGCAACGCTGATCGCATCTGCGGTGACGGCAGCCAACGAGCGCTTCGCCATTGGTGGTGAGGATTGCAGCCCAGAAACCGCCGGGGCTTTCACAGGCGATATAAGTGCGGAAATGCTGAAAGATGCCGGTGCCTCTGCGGTGATTGTTGGCCATTCCGAACGCCGTCAGCACCACGCCGAAACCGATGCAATCGTTTTGGCAAAGGCCAGTGCGGCGCTGAGCGCCGGGCTTCTGGCAATCATTTGCATTGGCGAGTCAAAGGCGCAGCGCGATGCGGGCAAGGCCCTGACGGTGTGCGGTGGTCAGATCAACGGCAGTGTGCCCAAAGGCATGGCGTTTTCCGACATTGCAATTGGATATGAGCCGCTTTGGGCCATAGGGTCCGGTCAGATGCCAACCTCGGACGAGATCGCGCATGTCCATAGCCATATCCGCAGTTGTCTTGTCACCCTACTGGGAGCTGCAGGAGAAAAGGTGCGCATCCTTTATGGTGGCTCGGTCAAGCCGTCCAACGCGGGGCCGATATTGGCGCTGGCGGAAGTGGGCGGCGTTCTGGTTGGCGGTGCCAGTCTGACAGCCAAGGATTTCGGGGCGATCATCAAGGCCAGCCTGGCAACAGCTTAACTGACAAGATTGACGGTTGCCGAGGCCCGTCAGCTTCGCTTTCGACACAAAGAGGTTTGGTCATGCGTATCGGTTTTGCTTCTGACCATGGGGGATTCGCCTTGAAAGAAACCCTTGAGGCAGAGCTGCGCCTTGCGGGGCATGAGATCGTGGATTTCGGGGCGTATCACCTGGCCCCCGATGACGACTACCCCGATTTCATCATCCCGCTGGCAAGGGCCGTAGCCGCGATGGAAATCGAACGGGGCGTGGCGATCTGCGGCAGTGGGGTTGGGGCGTCTGTCGCGGCAAACAAGGTTGCCGGTGTTCGCGCCGGGCTTATCCACGATGTTTTTTCGGCGCGTCAGGGTGTCGAAGATGACGACATGAACGTGTTCTGTCTGGGCGGAAGGGTGATTGGCCCCGCCCTTGCGCTGGTCTTGGTCACGACGTTTCTGGCTGCCCGCTTCAGCGGAGCCCCACGCCACCGCCGCCGGTTGATGAAAGTGCGCGAACTTGAGACGTTCAGGATCGGGCCGTCAGGGCATTGACCGGCAGGTGAAGAAACAACTTTCAGCAAAGCGAGAAGCAAATGGAACTGGGTATGATCGGGCTTGGCCGCATGGGAACCAACATGGTTCGGCGGCTTGGCAAAGCAGGCCACCACTGCGTCGTCCATGACCTGGACGCGGACGCGATTGCGGCGCTGGTCAAGGATGGCGCGGTCGGGGCGAAATCGGTTGCTGAGCTTGTGTCCAGGCTGAAAGCGCCGCGCGCCATCTGGATGATGGTACCGGCGGCGGCGGTGGACGCGGTGCTCAAGTTGCTGGCGCCGCTTCTGGGGCCTGACGATGTGGTGATTGATGGCGGCAATTCGCATTACCGCGACGACATCCGCCGCGCCGCCGAATTGAAGCCAACTGGAATTGCCTATCTTGACGTTGGCACAAGCGGCGGAACCTGGGGGGCAGATCGGGGCTATTGCCTGATGATTGGGGGTGAGGTCGCCGCGGTCAAACGCCTAGATCCGATTTTCGCGGCCCTTGCGCCCCGCATGGATGAGGCCCCGCGCACGCCGGGGCGTACCGGCGATCCCGACACCGCCGAACGCGGCTATCTGCACTGTGGCCCCACCGGGGCCGGGCATTTCGTGAAGATGGTCCATAACGGCATCGAATACGGCATCATGGCGTCTTACGCAGAAGGGCTGAACATTCTGCGCCACGCCAATGCTGGCAAACGCCCACGCCCTGTCAACGCCGAAACAGCGCCGCTGCGCGACCCCGAGCGCTATCCCTACGATCTGAATTTGTCCGATATCACCGAGGTCTGGCGCCGGGGCAGCGTCATCGCCTCGTGGCTGTTGGACCTGAGTGCGGCCGCCCTGCTCAAAAGCCCCGATCTTGCGGATTTTGCAGGCCGGGTTTCTGACTCTGGCGAAGGGCGCTGGACGCTCGCTGCAGCCATCGACACATCGGTTCCCGCCCCGGTTTTGAGTGCCGCTCTTTTTGAACGCTTCAGTTCGCGCGGCGAGGATGATTTTGCAGACAAGGTTCTGTCGGCACTACGCTACCAATTTGGCGGGCATTCAGAGAAATCCGATAGCGGAACTGGGGGAAGCGTGTGACCAAACCCCATTCCGACTCACTGGTGGTCTTTGGTGCTACAGGCGATCTGGCCCACAAGATGATCTTTCCGGCACTTTACGCTATGGTCAAGCGTGGCACCTTGGCGGTGCCGGTCATCGGGGTCGCCCTGTCAAACTGGACCTCAGCGCAGATGCACGCGCGCGTTGTGGACAGCATCACGCGGGCGGGCGGAGTAGATGATCAGCACGCACTTGATCGGTTGTTGGGTCTGATCGGCTATGTCAGCGGCGACTATCAGGCGCCGGACACCTATACCGCGCTGAAGACTGCGCTTGGTTCGGCCCAACATCCGGCCCATTACCTGGCGATCCCGCCTGCGCTGTTCGAGGTGGTCATCAAAAGCCTCGCCGCATCAAAACTGGCCGATGGTGCGCGGGTGATCGTTGAAAAGCCGTTTGGGCGTGACCTTGCCTCAGCCCAAAAACTGAACCGCGCGGCAAAAGCGGTCTTTCCCGAGAATGCAATCTTTCGCATCGACCATTTCCTCGCGAAAGAAGCGATCATGAATATCCTTTATTTCCGCTTTGCCAATGCGTTTCTGGAGCCGATCTGGAACCGCAACTATGTGGCGAATGTTCAGGTGACTTTGTCCGAAGATTTCGGCGTAGGCGACCGGGGTGCCTTTTACGAAACCTCCGGGTGTTTGCGTGACGTCATCCAGAACCATCTGTTCCAGATTGTAGCCCTCCTGGCGATGGAGGTGCCCGTCAGCAGAGATTTCGGTTCCGTCCACAATGAGCAGGCCAAGGTCTTTCAGGCCATGCGCGCCCTGACTCCGGACGATGTTGTGCGCGGTCAATACGCCGGGTACCGGGACGAGGCGAATATAGCAAAGAACTCTGACGTGGAAACCTTTG
>JBDTQR010000253.1:0-5744 GCA_039932095.1 bacterium
CCGGCTTCACATAGACAAAGCTCTGCAATTCCTGCCCCGCCGTCTTCAACCTGAGCGGCGCATGCATCATCATCGGCAGGCGGGGGTCCTCCAGTTTCAGGGCGCTGGTCCCCTTCGGCATCGCGACATAGGTGGTGCCGGAGATCACCGAATGGGGGTGGATGTGGCTGGCATGCATCCCCCCCTGCGGCAGGATGTTGATCCAGAATGAACCGCATTTCAGCTTCTTGCCCTGCAGATCGAACCCGAGGTCCTTGCAGAACGCCTCGACATGCAGGTCCAACGCCTTTTCCAGATCGGCAAAGATCGGGAACCGCCACGGCAGGTCGTTCAACGAGGCATAGGACGTATACCCCGGATAACCATTCGCCTCGCACCATTCCTGCCCCGCCTCGTCATCCTCGGCGATACCTTCGCAAGCAGCTTTCAGCTCGGCATAGTCGACCTTCTTCTTGCCCAATTCGGCCAAGGCGGCCCGGTACAGCCGGGTGACAAACAGCGACGCAATCTCGGCCATATAAGGCTCCTAAACGTTCAGGTGCGGGTAAAACCTGCGGCAGGTTCATAGCCCATGTGCAGCGCGGCGGTAAGTTGCGATCGCGCCAACCAGTCCCGGATCGCGGCGGGCACCGGGCCCAGAAAGGTGGCCTCGGCAAGGCGCGCAACTCCGTGCAGCGCGGTCATCTCGGGCCACTGCATGGAAATATCATGGTGGTCGATCCAGCCCTGGGGGTCGGCATAGTCGACCACCGCGCGCGCCGTCCCGGCCGCCTCGTTGACAAAAAAGCGATAGGACAGGACACCCGCCGCGCCCTCGTCCCGAACCCTGTCCGCCAGTGCCGAGATGCAGACCGTGAAGGCTGCAGCACTGCCTTTCAAATCATAGACGTTCAGAACCGTCAGCGTTGGTTTGGTCATGCCAGGCTCCTTTCAATGTAAAAGCCCCCACCGTTTCCGGCAGGGGCCAAATCGTAGGTCGGGCCAGAGCCCGACTCCCTTACCAGTCTTCGCGTGCGACGACCCGCGTCGTGACCGGCAGCTTCATCGCACCAAGGCGCAGGGCCTCGCGGGCGATGATTTCGGACACGCCGTCGATCTCGAACATGATCCGGCCGGGTTTTACCTTGGCCGCCCAATAGTCGGTCGAGCCCTTGCCCTTGCCCATACGAACTTCGACGGGCTTGGCCGACACCGGCACATCCGGGAATATCCGGATCCAGACACGGCCCTGACGCTTCATGTGGCGGGTGATCGCGCGGCGGGCCGCTTCGATCTGCCGCGCGGTCACACGCTCGGGTTCAGTGGATTTCAGCCCAAACGAGCCGAAGTTCAACAGGAAGCCGCCCTTGGCTTCGCCGTGAATCCGGCCCTTGAACTGCTTGCGAAACTTGGTGCGCTTCGGTTGCAACATTTGTCTTTACTCCCTTACGCGCGTTCACGGTCGCGGCGAGGCGGACGCGGTGCGGCGCCTTCCTGCGACTCGGCTTGGCGGCGGTCATGCGCTTGCGGATCATGCTCCAGAATTTCGCCTTTGAAGATCCAGACTTTCACACCGATGATGCCATAAGGCGTCATGGCTTCGGACAGCGCATAGTCGATGTCGGCGCGCAGGGTGTGCAACGGCACACGACCTTCGCGGTACCATTCGGTCCGGGCGATTTCGGCGCCGCCAAGGCGGCCCGCGACGTTGACCCGGATCCCAAGAGCGCCGATCCGCATGGCGTTCTGCACGCCGCGCTTCATGGCGCGACGGAAGGACACCCGGCGTTCCATCTGCTGAGCGATGCTTTCGGCCACCAGTTGCGCGTCCAGTTCGGGCTTGCGCACTTCAACGATGTTGAGGTGCAGTTCCGACTTGGTGAACACGGTCAGCTTCTTGCGCAGCGTCTCGATGTCTGCACCCTTCTTGCCGATGATCACACCCGGTCGCGCCGAGTGAATGGTCACGCGGCACTTCTTGTGCGGGCGTTCGATGATGACCTTGCTGATGCCGGCCTGCTTGCATTCCTTGTGGATGAACTCGCGCATGCGCAGGTCTTCCAGCAGAAGATTGCCGTAGTCTTTCGATTCAGCGAACCAGCGGCTGTCCCAGGTGCGGTTGACCTGCAGGCGCATCCCGATCGGATTGACCTTCTGACCCATTATGCAGTCTCCCCGACTTGGCGCAGCTTGATGGTGATTTCCGAGAACGGTTTCATGATCTTGCCGAACCGGCCACGGGCACGCGGACGGCCACGCTTCATCACGAGGTTCTTGCCACACCAGGCCTCGGCAACGATCAGGTTGTCGACATCAAGGTTGTGGTTGTTCTCGGCATTGGCAATCGCCGACTGCAGACACTTCTTCACATCACCCGCGATGCGCTTCTTGGAGAAGGTCAGGTCGGCAAGCGCGCGATCCACCTTCTTGCCGCGGATCAGACCGGCGACGAGGTTCAGCTTCTGCTCGGACGTCCGCAACATGCGAGCGACGGCCATTGCTTCATTCTCGGCCACGCGGCGCGGAGATTTTTCCTTACCCATGGCTTACTTCCTCTTCGCTTTCTTGTCGGCGGCGTGACCATAGTAGGTCCGGGTCGGCGAATACTCACCGAATTTCTGGCCGATCATTTCCTCGGTCACGTTGACCGGGATGTGTTTCTTGCCGTTGTAGACCGCAAAAGTCAGCCCAACGAATTGCGGTAGAATGGTAGAGCGACGCGACCAGATCTTGATCACTTCGTTCTTGCCACTGGCTTTCGCCTTTTCGGCCTTGGTCAACAGATAACCGTCGACGAATGGGCCCTTCCAGATAGAACGTGCCATGGATTAGCGCCCTTTCTTCGCGTGACGCGACCGGACAATGAGGCTGTCCGAAGCTTTGGCCTTGCGGGTCTTGTTCCCCTTGGTGCCCTTGCCCCACGGTGTCACCGGGTGCCGGCCACCAGAGGTCCGACCCTCACCACCACCATGCGGGTGATCGATGGGGTTCATCGCAACACCACGAACAGTCGGGCGGACGCCCTTGTGGCGCATACGACCAGCTTTACCGAAGTTCTGGTTCGAGTTGTCCGGGTTCGACACGGCACCGATGGTGGCCATGCATTCCTGACGGACCATACGCAATTCGCCCGACGACAGGCGGATCTGGGCATAGCCTCCGTCACGACCAACGAACTGGGCGTAGGTGCCGGCCGCACGGGCCAACTGGCCACCCTTGCCAGCCTTCAGCTCGACGTTGTGAACGATGGTACCGATCGGCATGCCCGAGAACGGCATCGCATTGCCCGGCTTCACGTCTGTCTTGGCGCCAGCGATCACACTGTCCCCAATCGCCAGACGCTGAGGGGCCAGGATATAGGCCTGCTCGCCATCGGCATATTTGATCAGCGCGATAAAGGCGGTGCGGTTGGGATCGTATTCGATCCGCTCGACCACAGCGGCCATGTCAAATTTGGTGCGGCGGAAATCCACCACGCGGTAAAGACGCTTGGCGCCCCCACCCTTGTGCCACATCGTGATACGTCCGGTGTTGTTCCGTCCGCCGGTCTTGATAAGGCCCTCAGTGAGGGACTTGACCGGACGGCCTTTCCACAATTCCGAACGGTCGATCAGAACCAACCCGCGTTGGCCAGGCGTCGTCGGCTTATACGACTTAAGTGCCATGCTTTCTGTCTTCCGTTTTTGGGGGTCCGAAGGACCCAAGGTTTATAGGGCGCCGAAGCTCCCCGGTGGTAAGATTCAGTAAAACGCCACGGCCCCGGGAAGCCCGGGGCCGTGCGATTCGCGGCTTACTATCAGAGGCCAGTGGTGACGTCGATAGTGTTACCCTCTTCAAGGGTAACATAGGCCTTCTTCTTGTCGCTCCGCTCGCCGGTGCGGCCGCGGAACTTCTTGACCTTGCCCTTGGTGATGGTGGTGTTTACCGCCTTCACCTTGACTGAGAAGATCGCCTCGACCGCTTCCTTGATCTGCGGCTTGGTGGCATCCATCGCCACCTGGAAAACCACAGCGCCATGTTCGGACGCCATCGTGGCCTTTTCGGTGATGACCGGCTTCTTGATCAGGTCGTAGTGTTCGGGTTTCGCGCTCATTTCAAACGGGCCTCCAAAGCTTCGATACCCGCCTTGGTGATCACCAGGGTGTCACGGCGAAGGATATCGTAGACGTTTGCACCCATGGTTGGCAGCACATCGATCCCTTCGATGTTGCGGGCGGCCAGGGCGAAGTTTGCATCGACAGACGCGCCGTCGATGATCAGCACGCGCTTCCAGCCCAGCTCGGACATTTGCTTGGCCAGAATGGCGGTCTTGGCTTCCGCCATCGTCGCCACGTCGAGAATGACCAGCTCGCCGGCTTTCGCCTTGGCGGACAGGGCATGACGCAGACCCAGAGCCCGAACCTGCTTGGGCAGATCATGCGCATGGCTGCGCGGGATCGGTCCCTTCACAACGCCACCGTGACGGAAGATCGGGGCTTTCTTGGACCCGTGGCGTGCGCCACCGGTGCCCTTCTGGCGATAGATCTTCTTGGTCGAGTAGCTGACCTCGGCACGGGTCAGAACCGAATGAGTTCCGGCCTGGGCCTTGGCGCGCTGCCAGCGGACAACGCGGTGCAGAATGTCGGCGCGCGGCTCAAGGCCGAACAGCGCTTCGTTCAGGTCAATGGAACCGGCTTTGCCGCCGTCCAGTTTGATGACGTCGAGTTTCATGCTTCACCGCCTTCGGACTTGGTGGTGCCCTCGGCAGCATCGGCTTCCGGCTCGTCACCAGCGTGGAGTGCTGCTTCCTGAGCCTGTGCTTCCAATGCAGCCTGTTCGGCAGCTTGTGCTTCGATCCGGGCTTCCTCGGCGGCATGGGCCTCGGCAGCAGCGGCAGCAGCGGCGGCTTCGGCAGCGGCGTGGGCGGCCTTGGCAGCCGAGCGCAGCGCGGCCGGGATGATCGCCGATGACGGAAGCGGCTTCTTGACCGCGTCCTTGATGGTGACCCAGCCACCGGCATGGCCGGGGACAGCGCCCTTGATCATCAACAGACCTCGGGTCGCATCGGTACGCACGACCTGCAGGTTCTGCGTGGTCGAACGAACAGCACCCATATGGCCCGCCATCTTCTTGCCCTTGAACACCTTGCCGGGGTCCTGGCACTGACCGGTGGAACCGTGCGACCGGTGCGACACCGACACACCGTGCGAGGCCCGCAGACCACCAAAGTTGTGCCGCTTCATGGCACCCTGAAAGCCCTTGCCCGACGAAGTGCCGGCGACATCCACGAACTGACCGGCGAAATAATGGTCAGCGGTGATTTCCTCGCCCACGTCGATCATGCAATCGGTGGTGACACGGAATTCCGCGATCTTGCGCTTCGGCTCGACCGAGGCCTTGGCGAAGTGGCCGCGCATGGCAGCCGTGGTCCGCTTGGCCTTGGCCGCACCGGCGCCGAGTTGGACGGCAGTGTAGCCGTCCTTGTCAGCGGTGCGCTGTGCCACGACCTGCAGGTTGTCGAGTTGCAGAACGGTCACCGGAACCTGGGTGCCATTCTCCAGAAACAGCCGGGTCATGCCCAGCTTCTTTGCGATTACGCCAGAGCGCATGGTCATGCCCTCCTTAAACTTTGATCTCGACATCCACACCAGCGGCGAGGTCGAGCTTCATCAGCGCGTCCACGGTCTGGGGGGTCGGATCAACGATATCGAGCAGACGCTTGTGCGTCCGGATTTCCCACTGGTCGCGCGACTTCTTGTCGATGTGCGGACCACGCAGAACCGTGA